>NZ_FNTJ01000001.1:4044621-4344924 GCF_900105185.1 Pseudomonas saponiphila
GCGAATCAGAGGTGAATATCCATGCCGTCATGCGCCACTTCGATGCCGCGGCGGGTCAGTTCCGCGCGCTCGGCGGAGTCTTCGTCGAGGATCGGGTTGGTGTTGTTGATGTGGATCAGCACCTTGCGCGCCCGGGGAAAACGCTCCAGCACTTCAAGCATGCCGCCGGGGCCGCTTTGCGCCAGGTGGCCCATTTCGCTGCCCAGCTTGTCGCCGACGCCACAGACGCGCATTTCATCGTCGCGCCACAGGGTGCCGTCCACCAGCAGGCAGTCGGCGCGCTCCATCCATTGCAACAGGGCCTCATCCACCTGCCCCAGCCCCGGGGCGTAGAACAGGCTGGCGCCGCTGCGCCGGTCCTCGACGAACAGGCCGATGTTGTCCCCCGGGTGCGGGTTGCCACGATGGGGCGAATACGGCGGCGCGCTGCTGCGCAGGGCGATGGCCCGCAAGGCGAGCTCCGGGCAGGCCGGCAGGCTGAACTCGCGACCATCGAGGTGAATGGGTTGCCACTGCAAGCCGCCGTTCCAGTGGCTGAGCATGGTGAACAAAGGGAAGCCGCTGCACAGGTCCTGATGGACCATCTCGGTACACCAGACCTGATGCGGGCAGCCTTCGCGCAAGCTGAGCAGGCCGGTGCAGTGGTCAATCTGGCTGTCCAGCAGGATCACCCCGGCCAGGGCGGTGTCGCGCAAGTGCCGGGCCGGCTGCAGCACCGGGAAAGACTCCAGCTGCGCGCGAATGTCCGGCGAGGCGTTGCACAGGATCCACTCGTTGCCGTGGTCGCTCAGGGCGATCGACGACTGGCTGCGCCGCTGGGCGCGCAGGCTGCCGGCGCGCACCCCGGCGCAGTTGCGGCAGTTGCAGTTCCACTGGGGAAAACCGCCGCCCGCCGCAGAACCGAGAATGCGGATATGCATGACGCGCTCCTTAGGGGCAAAGAGCTCCGGTCGACACCAGTACCGGCCGGAGCGGGACGGCTCAGCGGTTGGCGAAGTACATGGTCACTTCAAAGCCGATACGCAGGTCGGTGTACGCGGGTTTATGCCACATGGGGTCAAGCCTCTTGTTGTGCCGGGGGATTCCGGTAGAGGCATTAATGCACGGGGCGCGTGGCGGCCGAATGCTACTTTGGGACGAGCTGGCGGG
This sequence comes from Pseudomonas saponiphila, assembly GCF_900105185.1. Lineage (NCBI taxonomy): Bacteria > Pseudomonadati > Pseudomonadota > Gammaproteobacteria > Pseudomonadales > Pseudomonadaceae > Pseudomonas > Pseudomonas saponiphila. Next base: position 4,045,771 of record NZ_FNTJ01000001.1, read on the forward strand.
GTGCGTTGGTAGGGGGAGATTGGGGTGATCTTGCGGGCTTCTTCGCCAGCAAGCTGGCTCCTATAGGGATGGTGCTGGTGCGGGCTTGCCCCGGTAGCTGCGCTCACAACGCACACGGGGAGGTGCCCACCCATGAGCCCTCCCCGTGTCCGTCCCGCACAAGCGCGGTGGCACCCAACCACCGCGCCTGTTGTTGCCCTTAGAAGAAGCCCAGGGGGTTGATGTCGTAGCTCACCAGCAGATTCTTGGTCTGCTGGTAGTGGTCGAGCATCATTTTGTGGGTTTCACGGCCGACGCCGGATTTCTTGTAGCCACCGAACGCGGCGTGCGCCGGGTACAGGTGGTAGCAGTTGGTCCACACGCGGCCGGCCTTGATCGCCCGGCCCATGCGGTAGGCGCGGTTGATGTCGCGGGTCCACAGCCCGGCGCCCAGGCCGAACTCGCTGTCGTTGGCAATCGCCAGGGCTTCGGCTTCGTCCTTGAAGGTGGTCACGCCCACCACCGGACCGAAGATCTCTTCCTGGAACACGCGCATCTTGTTGTGGCCCTTGAGCAGGGTCGGCTGGATGTAATAGCCGCTGGACAGGTCACCGTCCAACAGCTCCGCGGCGCCACCGGTGAGCAGCTCGGCGCCCTCCTCCTGGGCGATCTGCAGGTAGGAGAGGATCTTCTCGTACTGCTGCTGCGAGGCCTGGGCACCGACCATGGTCTCGGTGTCCAGCGGATTGCCGCGCTTGATCTTGACGATCTTCTTCATCACCTCGGCCATGAACGGCTCGTAGATCGATTCCTGGACCAGGGCCCGGGATGGGCAGGTGCAGACTTCACCCTGGTTGAAGAACGCCAGCACCAGGCCTTCGGCGGCCTTTTCGATGAACTTCGGTTCGGCCTGCATGATGTCTTCGAAGAAGATGTTCGGCGACTTGCCGCCCAGTTCCACGGTGGACGGAATGATGTTCTCGGCGGCGCATTTCATGATGTGCGAGCCCACCGGGGTCGAGCCGGTGAAGGCGATCTTGGCGATGCGCTTGCTGGTGGCCAGGGCCTCGCCGGCTTCGCGGCCGAAACCCTGGACGATGTTCAGCACCCCGGCGGGCAGCAGGTCGGCGATCAGCTCGGCGAAGATCATGATCGATAGCGGGGTCTGCTCGGCGGGCTTGAGCACCACGCAGTTGCCGGCGGCCAGGGCCGGGGCCAGCTTCCAGGCGGCCATCAGCAGCGGGAAGTTCCACGGGATGATCTGCCCGACCACGCCCAGGGGTTCGTGGAAGTGGTAGGCGGTGGTCAGTTCGTTGATTTCCGCGGCGCCGCCTTCCTGGGCGCGGATGCAACCGGCGAAGTAGCGGAAGTGGTCGGCGGCCAGGGGCACGTCGGCGTTGAGGGTTTCGCGTACCGCCTTGCCGTTGTCCCAGGTCTCGCTGACCGCGAGGAGCTCCAGGTTCTGCTCGATGCGGTCGGCGATCTTCAGCAGCACCAGCGAGCGGTCCTGGGGCGAAGTCTTGCCCCAGGCATCGGCGGCGGCATGGGCGGCGTCCAGGGCCTTGTCGATATCGGCGGCGCTGGAACGGGGGAATTCGGCGATCACTTCGCCGTTGACCGGCGAGGTGTTGGTGAAGTACTGGCCTTCCACCGGCGGCACGAACTGGCCGCCGATGAAATTGCCGTAGCGTGGCTTGAAGGACACGACGGCGCCTGGGGTTCCGGGTTGTGCGTAGATCATGCTGAGCCTCTGCTGGTCGAGGCCTGTCCAACGACAGGCGATGGACCGATGGTAGAGAGCCCCGCCTGCCGGACGAATGCATCGTTGGCAGGGGGAGCTCTCGTCATTTGGTCGTAGGTTGATTGCCCTGTGCGGGAGCCGGCTTGCCGGCGAAAGCGCTCTTGCGGGCCTCTTCGCCAGCAAGCTGGCTCCTACGGTCGACAGGGATATCCCGGGGCTTTGTAGGAGCCGGCTTGCCGGCGAAGGCGGTCTTGCGGGCCTCTTCGCTGGCAAGCCAGCTCCTACGGTCAGTTGCAAGGAGGGGTTAGCGTTTGGAGACCAGGTCCTTGGGCAGTTTGAAGGTCCAGAGCATGCCGCCCTGGTTGAAGTCCTTGACCCGCTTGGCCACTTCGCCGCCCCACAGCGGCACCGCGCCGCCCCAACCGGACAGCACCGAGACGTACTGCTCGCCGTCCATTTCCCAGGTCACGGGGGAGCCCAGGACTCCGGAGCCGGTCTGGAATTCCCAGACCTTCTCGCCAGTCTTGGCGTTGAACGCCTGGAGGAAGCCTTCAGGCGTGCCGGTGAACACCAGGTTGCCCTTGGTGGTCAGCACCCCGCCCCACAGCGGCGCGAAGTTCTTGTGGCGCCAGACTTCCTTGCCGCTGATCGGGTCGATGGCCCGCAGCACGCCGATGTAGTCCTCATTCAACGGCTTGATGGTGAAGCCCGCGCCGAGGAACGCCGCGCCCTTCTTGTAGGCGATGCCTTCGTTCCAGATGTCCATGCCCCATTCGTTGGACGGTACATAGAACAACCCGGTGTCGCGGTTGTAGGCCATGGGCATCCAGTTCTTGGCGCCGAGGAAGGCCGGGGCGACGAACACCGAACTGCCCTTGCTCTCGCTGCCCGGGGCGCCTGGGCGGCTGGCCTCGTTGTAGATCGGCCGGCCGTTCTTATCCAGGCCGGTGGCCCAGGTGATCTTGTCGACAAAGGGGAAGCCGCGGATGAACTTGCCGTTGGTGCGATCGAGCACGTAGAAGAAGCCGTTGCGGTCAGCGGTGGCGGCGGCCTTGATCTCCTTGCCGCCCTCCTTGTAGTTGAAGGAGATCAGCTCGTTGACGCCGTCGAAGTCCCAGCCGTCGTGGGGGGTGCTCTGGAAGTGCCACTTGATGGTGCCGTCGTCCGGGTTCAGGGCCAGGCGCGAGGAGGAATACAGGTTGTCGCCGGGGCGCAGGTGGGAGTTCCACGGCGCCGGGTTGCCGGTGCCGAACAGCAGCAGGTTGGTTTCCGGGTCGTAGTAGCCGCCCAGCCACGGCGCCGCGCCGCCGGTCTTCCACAGATCACCCGGCCAGGTCTTGCCCGCCTCGCCACCGGAAATACCGTTCTCGATCGCCTTGCCGTCCTTGTACACGTAGCCCATGTGGCCTTCCACCGTGGGACGCATCCACAGCAGCTCGCCGTTTTTCGGGTCGTAGGCCTGGATCTTGCCGACCACGCCGAACTCGCCGCCGGCGACCCCGGTGATCAGCTTGCCGTTGACGATCATCGGCGCCGCGCTGATGGAATAGCCCTCTTTGTGGTCGGCGACCTTCTTGCTCCACACCACCTTGCCGGTGTCCTTGTTCAGGGCCACCAGCTTGGCATCCAGGGTGCCGAAGAACACCAGGTCGCCATACAGCGCCACGCCGCGGTTGATCACGTCACAGCACGGGCGGATGTCGTCCGGCAGGCGCGCATCGTACTGCCAGAGCTTCTTGCCGGTGCGCGCATCCACCGCGAACACCCGCGAGTAGGAGCCGGTCATGTACATCACCCCGTCCTTGATCAGCGGCTGGGCCTGCTGGCCGCGCTGCTTCTCGCCGCCGAAGGAGAAGGCCCAGACCGGCCGCAGCTCCTTGACGTTATCGACGTTGAGCAGGTCCAGCGGGCTGTAGCGCTGACCCTGGACCCCCAGGCCGTTGGTGACGATCTGCTGCGGGTTCTTCGGGTCCTGGAGGATCTCCTCATCGGTGACGGCGGCCAGGGCCGCGCTGGACAGCAGCATGGCGCTGAGCACCAGGCTCACGGCGAAAAAGGGACGACGTGGGGGTTGGGTCATGACGGCTACCTCGGCGGTTATTGTTGTTCCCGGGAAATTTTCCCGGTCTGCCGGGAATTCTTGGTCCCGGCCTGTTTGCCAACAATTGCCCGCAGTGCGGAGTTTTCTAGTTCCTTGGTACTGGAGGGGCAGTGGCAAGTGGCAAGGGGCAGTGGCAAGCGGCAAGCAGCGAGCGGCAAGCCCGCGCCATGCACCCGCACCGTAGGAGCTGGCTTGCCAGCGAAGAGGCCCGCGAGATCGCCTTCGCCGGCAAGCCGGCTCCCACAAAAGGCCTCACGCAATCTACCTACCGTGGGAGCTGGCTTGCCAGCGAAGAGGCCCGCAAGACCGCCTTCGCCGGCAAGCCGGCTCCCACAAAAGGCCTCACGCGATGTACCTGCCTACCGTGGGAGCTGGCTTGCCAGCGAAAGGGCCCGCAAGATCGCCTTCGCCGGCAAGCCGGCTCCTACAGGCCGTCGAGGCGCTGCAGGCGCTGGCGCTCGTAACGCGGGTACAGGTGGCTGACGCTGCGAATCAGCTCATAACGAGTCAAGCTGATGCCGGCAAAGCGCTCGGGGATCGGGCGGCGGATCATCTCGGCCATGTCGTCGCCACGGGCCGCGCCGTCGCGCATCAACCCGTCGAGCCAGCCCAGGTAATCGCGCATCTGGGCAAAGGGCGCGGCATCCGCCGCCACTGGGCCATGGCCGGGTACGATCAGTTTCCACGGCAGGGCCTGCAAGGTGTCCAGGTCCTTGAGCCAGACCGCAAGCCCCGGGCTGTTGGGGGTGGTCAGCGCACGCTCGTAGAACACCAGGTCACCGGCAAACAGCACCCCGGTGTTCTCATCGAAAATCGCCAGGTCAGCACCGGTGTGCCCACTCAGGCCCAGCAGGCGCAAGCGATGCCCGCCGACCTCCAGCGTGCCGGGTTCCAGCACCTGGGTCGGCAGCACCACCTCGGTGCCGCGCATCCAGTCGCCGACCATGCGGTACATATTCTCGGCCATGGCGTCCCCCTGCTGGCGCAGCAGGTCACTGGTGCCGGCCAGGGCGCCGATGGGCACATCGCCAAAAGCCTGGTTGCCCAGCACATGGTCGGGGTGATGGTGGGTCAGCAGCAGTTGGATCACCGGTTTGTCGGTGGTGGCGGCAATCGCCCGGCGCAAGGCTTCGCCGTAGCGCTTGGACGGGCCGCTGTCGATCACCACCACCCCGCTGTCGGTGACGATGAACCCGGTGTTGACGATGTTGCCGCCATTGGCCTTGGCAAAGTTGTCGGTGCTGCCTTCCAGCAGCCAGGTGCCGGCGGCGATCTGCCGGGGCTTGAGGTCATAGTCCAGGTCGGCCCGGGCCGGCAGGCCCAGGCATAGCAGCAACAGCAGGATCCAACGCATGGCGCGCCTCGGCTCGGGTGGGTCAAAGGATGCGGTCAGGGCAGCTTGGCCTCGAACTGGTTGCCGCTGTTGTCGCGCAGCAGCAAGCGGGTCTGCCCTGCCCCCTGGATATCGAACCCCAGGTTGGGGTTTTCGCTGACCGCCGGGAACAGTTCGAGGCTGGCCAGGGGCTGATCGTTCTGGTCACGCAGTTCGGCGTGGTTGAGAAAGAACTCGGGGATGCCGCTGACCAGGCCGTTGTCCATCGGGTGGGAGACTTGCAAACGCAAACGGCTGCTGTCGTCGCGCGGATAACGCCCGCCCAGCACTTCGCCGATGTGCTCTTCCCAGCCGGGCTGGGTACGCACCACGCTGGGCGCGGTGCAACCACCACCCGCGGCATCGATCAGGGTCGAGCCCACGTGCCACAGGCCATCGCGGGTCTGCACCGCGGCGCGCAGCGGCGTGGCCTGCTCGATGCGGATGCGGATCGACAGCCAGGGCAGCACCCGCTGCCCCGGTGCGAAATCGACGATGCGCGGCAAGGGGTTGAGCTCGGCCCAGGCGAGGATGCGCACCACGTCGCCGGTGAAGGCCCGGGCGTCGATCTCCAGGGGCACCTGCCGCGCATCCTCGGCAAAGGGCGGCGCCAGCAGCTTGACCCGGTCATCGAAGACGAACGCCGCGTCCCCCAGCAGTTGCTTGTGGTAGAAGGCCCACATCACCGAGGGCACCGGATCCACACCCGAGCCTTGCGGATCGGCAGCCAGCGCCGGGGTCGCCAAGGGCAGCCAGCACGCCAGCAGACAGGTCGCTCGCCAGTTCATCGCAGCTCCTATTGATACATCTGTGGGACCTCGTAACGCAGGCCATAACGGGCATACAGCGCCTGCAGGCGACCGTCGCGGATCAGCCCTTCCAGGGCCTCCTCCACGGCATAGGCCAGCTGGCGATTGCTTTCATGCACCGCCATGCCGATCTCCCACACTTGCTTGCCCATGTTCGGGTAGGCGTTTTCCGCCAGGGCCAACTGCGGGTCAGCGGCCTGGTGCAACTGCCAGTCGATCTCGCCGCGCATGGCCATCACCGCGTCCACCTGCCCGGCCTGCATGGCAGCGAAGGCCTGCAGCACGCTGGGGTAATGGTGGGTCTTGGCACTGAGCATGCCGTTGAACACCGAGGTCAGGTAGAACGACGGCACGCTGTCCACCTCGACCCCGATCGGGTGCTCCTGGAACACCGCGACGCTGGCTACTGACTCCAGCCGGCGACGGTCGAATGCCACCTGCCAGCGTTCCTCCTGATAGGGGCCGAACATCACCACGTGGTCGTTGGCCAGCTCCCCCAGTTCGTTGCGCTTTTGCGCGTAGTCGTGGTCGTAGGGCACGCGCATCATCAGGTCGGCCAACTGCTGGTGGCGCAGCGGGCTGCCGCGCCAGATGTAGTCCCGCAGATCGTCGTCGAGCTTCTCTCCCGGGGGCGCCCAGATCAGTTGCAGGCGTACCCCCAGGGCCTCGGCCAGGGCTTGCGCCAGCTCGACATCGACACCCCGGGGCTGCCCCTGGTCCTGGAAGCTGTAGGGGGCAAAATCCTGATACACCGCCACCTTCAACTCACCGGAGGCGATCATCGTGTCGTAGTTGCGCACCCCGGCCTGGGCCGTGACGCAACACAGCAGCAGGCCAGCCAGGAACAGGGCGAAGCGGCCCATGGCGATCACTCCTCGACGCGCACGCTGTCCAGGTAGGTGCGCACCGCCCACAAGGCTTCCTGGCTCAGGTAGTCGGCCATCTTCGGCATGTATACCCGGCCATCGCGCACCGCGCCGTTGCGCACCCGCTCGACGAACCATTCATCCCCGGCTTCGCCGGCATCCAGCATGCGCAGATCCGGCGCAATACCGCCGGACTTGGCTTCCAGGCCATGGCAGGCGGCGCAGTTCTGGTTGTAGGCCGAAGCACCGATTTCCACCGCCTTGTCGTGCTCGGGCGAGGTGCGGTACGGGTTGACCGAGGCCCAGCCGTCGCCATCGACCGTTACCCCAGCGTCCTTGATTGGCGTCAGGCCCTTGGTTTCCACCGCCTGGGGCACCACGTTGCCATGGGCCCATACAGCGCCGGTGGCCAAGGCACCGGTGAGCAGCCCTACCGCGAGCAAGGCGTTGCGTTTTGTTGTCATTGTTATGCCCTCAAGATTGCACGCAAGACCTCGCTACAGAGGCCATGGCGCCATCTTAGAAACAGCCGGCGGGTGGCCGTATGCTGCTTTGGTGGTCGCGCCCTACTCCCTTGGTAGTAGGGCTTGTGGCGCGGGCCTAAATCAGGTGCCGCCCGGGAACTATTCCCGGCAAGGGCGGGACTTTTTCCGTATCTCAACACCCACCCCACGGCAGACCCTAGTCAGGCCAAAACCTCCACTGGGAACTGCAACCATGACAATAAGATCGCTACCCGCCCTCTCCCCCCTGAGCCTCGCCGTCCAGGCCCTGCTGCTGGCCGGCAGCCTGTCCCTGGGCGCGGCGGCCACAGCGGCCACCGCCCCGGCGGCACCTGCCAGCAAGAACGTGACCTGGGAAGACATCGCCAACGACCACCTGACCACCAAGGACGTGCTGCAGTACGGCATGGGCACCAACGCCCAGCGCTGGAGCCCCCTGGCCCAGGTCAACGACCAGAACGTGTTCAAGCTGACCCCGGCCTGGTCCTACTCCTTCGGCGACGAGAAGCAGCGCGGCCAGGAATCCCAGGCCATCGTCAGCGACGGCGTGGTCTACGTCACCGGCTCCTACTCCCGGGTGTTCGCCCTCGACGCCAAGACCGGCAAGCGCCTGTGGACCTACAACCACCGCCTGCCGGACAACATTCGCCCGTGCTGCGACGTGGTCAACCGCGGCGCGGCGATCTACGGCGACAAGATCTACTTCGGCACCCTCGATGCCCGGGTCATCGCCCTGGACAAGAACACCGGCAAGGTGGTGTGGAACAAGAAATTCGGCGACCACAGCGCGGGCTACACCATGACCGGCGCCCCGGTGCTGATCAAGGACAAGACCAGCGGCAAGGTGCTGCTGATCCACGGCAGTTCCGGCGATGAATTCGGTGTGGTCGGCCAGCTGTTCGCCCGCGACCCGGAGACCGGCGAAGAGGTGTGGATGCGGCCCTTCGTCGAAGGCCACATGGGCCGCCTGAACGGCAAGGACAGCACCCCCACCGGCGACGTCAAGGCGCCGTCCTGGCCCGACGACAAGACCACCGAAACCGGCAAGGTCGAAGCCTGGAGCCACGGCGGCGGCGCCCCTTGGCAGAGCGCCAGCTTCGATGCCGAAACCAACACCATCATCGTCGGCGCTGGCAACCCGGGGCCCTGGAACACCTGGGCGCGGACCGCCAAAGACGGCAACCCCCACGACTACGACAGCCTGTACACCTCGGGCCAGGTCGGCGTCGACCCGAGCACCGGCGAAGTCAAATGGTTCTACCAGCACACCCCCAACGACGCCTGGGACTTCTCCGGCAACAACGAACTGGTGCTGTTCGACTACAAGAACAAGGACGGCAAGGTGGTCAAGGCCACCGGCCACGCCGACCGCAACGGCTTCTTCTATGTGGTGGACCGCAACAACGGCAAGTTGCAGAACGCCTTCCCCTTCGTCGACAACATCACCTGGGCCAGCCATATCGACCTCAAGACCGGGCGCCCAGTGGAGAACCCCGGCCAACGTCCGGCCAAGCCGCTGCCAGGCGAAACCAAGGGCAAGCCGGTGGAAGTCTCGCCGCCGTTCCTGGGGGGCAAGAACTGGAACCCCATGGCCTACAGCCAGGACACCGGGCTGTTCTACATCCCCGGCAACCAGTGGAAGGAGGAGTACTGGACCGAGGAAGTGAACTACAAGAAAGGCTCGGCCTACCTGGGCATGGGTTTTCGCATCAAGCGCATGTACGACGACCACGTCGGCACCCTGCGCGCCATGGACCCGACCACCGGCAAACTGGTGTGGGAGCACAAGGAACACCTGCCATTGTGGGCCGGGGTCCTGGCGACCAAGGGCAACCTGGTGTTCACCGGCACCGGCGACGGCTTCTTCAAGGCCTTCGACGCCAAGACCGGCAAGGAGCTGTGGAAATTCCAAACCGGCAGCGGCATCGTCTCGCCACCCATCACCTGGGAACAGGACGGCGAGCAGTACATCGGCGTGACCGTGGGCTACGGCGGCGCGGTGCCGCTGTGGGGCGGCGACATGGCCGAGCTGACCAAGCCGGTGGCCCAAGGTGGCTCGTTCTGGGTGTTCAAGATCCCGAGCTGGGATAACAAGACGGCCCAACGCTGACCGACTGGTGGCGAGGGAGCTTGCTCCCGCTGGGCCGCACAGCGGCCCCAAAACCAGCCCCTGGGATGTGCCGACACACCCCAGGGGCCGGGTTCACCACGGCTACGCCCCCCAGGGCGCCGGCCGAGCGCCAGCCCGCGCCTCGCCCAACCCGCCTTCACTCCCGCCTGGAGAACCGCACCATGAACTACCTGCCCCTGGTCCTGCTGTTGAGCCTGTCCCCCGCCTTCGCGGTGAACGTCGACGACGACGGCAACGACGTGCCCCTGACCATCAACGGCTGCCTGATCGCCGAATCCAGCCAATGCCCCGGCGCCAACCTGCGCGGCGCCCACCTGGCCAACCAGGACCTGCGCAAGATGAACCTGACCGGCGCCGACCTCTCCGGCGCCGACCTGCGCCATGCCCAGCTGGACCTGGCCAACCTGGAACAGGCCCGCCTCTCCGGCGCCAACCTGACCCGCGCCAGCCTGCAACAGAGCAACCTGCGGCTGGCGGACTTCACCGACGCCAAGCTGATGGCGATTCAGGGCTGGGGCCTGTTTGCCCAGGGCGCGCAATTTAAGAACGCCAACCTCAGCGCGGCCTATCTGCAATTTGCCCGGCTATCCGGGGCCAAACTGCACCAGGCCAACTTGCAAGCGGCCGATCTGGAGATGGCCTGGTTGAACAAGGCCGATCTGCAAGGGGCCAATCTGAGCGAGGCCAATCTGCAGGAAGCCAAGTTCGGCGAGAGCAATCTGGCACGCGCCGACCTGCGTGGGGCGCGGCAGCATTATGGGAATTTTCAGGATGCCAATATGGAGGGGTGCCAGGGGTGTCCGGGGACATGGGATAAGTGAGGGGACCGGGGGGGGATATCCGGCACTGCGGGTGCTGCCACTTACGGTTTCGCTCTTACAGCGACTCACTTTTGAAAAACCGGAATGCCGGCCCAGACAAAAGTGAGCAAAACGCTTCTGCCCCCTCCGTAGGAGCTGGCTTGCCAGCGAAGGCGTCCGCTCAAGCGCTACATGTCTTGCGGGCCTCTTCGCCGGCAAGCCGGCTCCTACGGACAGTGCGTAAACGAACTTGGCTTTTGATCTTCAGGCCCTTTCCCAGCCCCAGCGAGGGGCCCATGGAGAGGCAAGCGTTTTTGGTTCCTTTTTGCTGGGCCGGCACTCCGACGTTTGTAAAAAGGGACTCGCTGTAAGAGCTAAACCGTCAGCGGCCAAAATGGCAGCAACGGATACGTCGCACCTCCCCTCACCCCAAAAAGCCCCCACCACTACCGGTAAACACCTTCAGCCAACCACTCAGGAAAGTCCCGCATACCATGCAAAACCCGCCATACGTCGATGTGCTCATCGCGCTCAACGTAGAACACCAGATAGGGATAGCGTTTCAGCGGCCAGCAAAGCACCCCCGGCAGATCCAACTCGTGGGCGTAGCGAGACATACCCGAGGCCGGATGGCGGCCGATATGAAGATAGGCATTTTCCAGAGCATCGATAAAACCGAGCGCAGCCTGCTCGGCCTGTTGGTCAAGCTAGTCGCTGATAGCGCCTCCCACGTCCTGGCTGGCAAGGGCACGTGGCATGACCGGCTTGGCTTTCATCCTCGCGCCTTGTGAACCCTGGCACGCAGGGATTCGAAATAGTCACGCTGCACAGCAGTGCCCGGCGCCGATTGAGCACCGGCCAACAACAGGCCACGCAGATGTTGCCGATCCTGATCCTTGCGAATCAGCTCACGCACATATTCACTGCTGGTGCTGTAGCCGCGCTGACTGACTTGATCGTCGACAAAGGACTTGAGAGCGTCCGGCAGGGAGATGTTCATGGTGCTCATGGCTTTGTCCGCTTTTGACAAAATTTGCCAAACCATACCCCCTCACCCCGCCACCCGCACCACCCCCATATCAATCCCCAGATGCACCAACTCCGCATGAGAGCTGACCTGCAGCTTGCTCTTGAGCAAGGTCAGGTGGTTGGACACGGTCTTGGCGCTGATGCACAGCTGCTCGGCAATCACCCGCGCCGGGGTGCCCTTGGCCAGCATCACGAAGATCTCCAGCTCGCGCTGGGTCATGCTCTGCAGACGCGGGTCGCTGGCATTCTGCGCCGGGATGCAGGCCAGTTGCGTGGCCAGGGGCTGTTCGATGTAGGCATGCCCGGCCAGCACTCGGTGCACCGCTTCGATCAGCACCTGGGGCGCGGAGTTCTTGGTCAGGTAGCCCGAGGCGCCGGCCTCCAGGGCCTGGCGCACCAGCGGCAGTTCGTCGTGCATGCTGAAGAACAGCACCCGCAGTTGCGGCAGGCGCTGGCGCAGGCGGCGGGTGGTTTCCAGGCCGCTGATGCCCGGCAGGCCGAAATCCATGATCACCAGTTGCGGCACCTCTTCAGCCACTCGGGCCAGGGCCTCTTCGCCGCTGGCCGCTTCGCGCACCTGCATCGCCGGCAGTACCGCGCGCAGCAGGCTGGCATAACCCTGGCGGACCACGGCGTGGTCATCCACCAACAAGATGTTCATCAGGCCTCCATGGGCATGTTCAGGGGCATGTTCAAGGCCAGCGCCCAGCCGGCGCCGGGACGGCTGAGGATCTGCAGTTCGCCCCCCAGGCTGCGGGCCCGTTCGGCCATCGAGTGCAGGCCGACGCCGGGGCGCTGGGGCTGACGCGCGCCGCAGCCGTTGTCGCGCACCAGCAGGCGCAGGCCCCGGGCGCTGCGTTGCAGGCGCACCCGCACCTGGCTGGCGCCGGCGTGCCGGGCGACATTGGTCAGCGCTTCTTGCAGCAGGCGGTAGAGGTGGGTCTTGCTCGCGTCGGGCAACGTCGGCAGGTCGGCGCCAACCCGCAATTGGCAGTCGATGCCCTGGCTGTCCTGCCATTGGTTCACCAGCAGGCCGACCGCCTCGGCCAGCGGCAGGTGCTGCAGCACCACCGGGTACAGGTCCTGCACCAGGGCGCGAAAGCCTTGCTGCAAACGCTCGCAATTGAGCTCCAGGGCCTGGGCCGTGTGTTCCACCACCGTCGGCTGGTCGGCCACCATGCGCAGCAGGCAGACCTGGGCGCGGATGCCCGCCAGGTATTGCCCGAGGTCGTCGTGCAGGGTCTGCGCCAGGTAGGTGCGCTCGCGCTCCTGCACCGCCAGCAGGGCCTGGGTCAGTTGCGCGTTGTCGGCGCGGGTCTGTTCCAGGGTCGTGGTCATGCGGTTGAAGTGCCCGGCCAGCTGTCGCGCTTCCGGCAGGCCGGTTTCGCGCAGGCGCACCGCCAGTTGCCCGCCGGACACTTGCTGCAAGGCCCGCAGCAGATCATCCAGCAGCCCCATGCCGCGGCGCACCGCCCAGCGGATGGTCAGCAGGCTCAAAAGCAGGGCCAGGCCGCACAGGCTCAACAGCTGTTGCAGGGAATCCCAGACCTCGTCGATCTCGTCGCGCGCGTCCACCGCGATCAGCACCCGGCGGCCGTCGCCCAGGTCCAGTTCGCGGGCGCTGTGGCGGCGGTCGCTGAACAGCTGGCGGCCAAGCCAGGCGTCCAGCCCGGCCTGCTCGGGCATGCGCGCCGCCTCGTCCGGCCCCAGCCAGTGCACCCGCACATGGCGCAGGCTCTGGGTGAGATGCGGTTGCAGGCCCGCCGGGTTGCGCTCGGCGCTGTCGCTCAGGTACTCCACCACGGCCTCGGCGGACTGCAATTCACGTTCGACATCGGCCACCGCCTGATGCAGCAGCAAGCCGGCGCAGGCCAGGGTCACCACGGCAAAGAACGCGGTCACCCACAGGTTGATCCGCCACAGCGCCGACATGCCTAGCGCCCCGGAACCAGCGGCACCGCCAGGGGCACGACCGGACGCGGACCGTGCAGGCGATCGACGCCGATCAGGCTGAGGATCAGCAGCAAGGGCAGGAGCAGCACTTTGATGATGCGCATGGGCGTCGCTCTCAAGGTTCGGGCTCGGGGGCGGATTCGGGCCAGGGTCGGGGCAGTTGGAACCATGCTAAGACCGCCGCACCCGCACCGGGTTACTACCTTGGTACTGCCCGGGCGCTACTTTCTGCATATTTCCCCGTCCCGGCACTGTTCCTATGCTGGCGCCACCTGCCGTGGAGTGCCTTATGCACAAGCCTGCCCCGCTCATCCCGACTTGCCTGCTGGCCCTGGCCTCGCTCCTGCTGCCCCTGAGCGCCAGCCAGGCCGGCGAGGAACCCTTGCAGGTGCGCATCGGCTACCTGGGCTATCGCCCCGATCCCGGCCCGCTGCTGTCGAACATCATCCCCGAGCCAGCCGACGCCGGGCTGCAAGGCGCCCAGTTGGCGATTGTCGACAGCAACAGCACCGGGCGCTTTCTCAAGCAGCAGTTCCAGCTCGACAGCGTCAGCGTCGACAGTCCCGCGGCCCTGCTGCAAGCGGCCAGGGCCCAGCACGACCAGGGCCTGCGGCTGTTCGTGGTGAATGCCCCGGCGGCCAGCTTGCGCGAACTGTCGGCGGCCCTGCCCGACAGCCTCTTGTTCAACGCCGGCAGCCCCGACGACCGCCTGCGCAGCAGCCAGTGCCTGGGCAATGTGCTGCACAGCCTGCCCGGCCGGGCGATGCTGGCCGACGCCCTGGTGCAATTCATGGCGCTGCGCAAATGGCAGCGGGCCTTGCTCATCGTCGGCCAGACCGAAAACGACCGCGCCTACGCCGATGCCCTGCGCCGGGCCATGCAGCGCTTCGGCCTGAAGATCGTCGCCGAGAAGGCCTGGACCTTCGACAACGACCAGCGCCGCAGCGCCCAGGCCGATATGCCGCTGTTCACCCAGACCGCCGAATACGACGTGGTGCTGGTGGCCGACGAGCGCGGCGACTTCGGCGAATACCTGCCCTACCAGACCTGGTACCCGCGCCCGGTGGCCGGCACCCAGGGCCTGACCCCAACCGGCTGGCACAAGAGCGTCGAGACCTTCGGCGCCGCGCAGTTGCAAAAGCGCTTCGAAGCCCAGGCCGGGCGCTGGATGAATGACCGCGACTTCGCCGCCTGGATGGCCGTGCGCAGCGTCGCCAGCGCGGTGAGCAAACTGCGCCAGGCCGAACCCCGAGCCCTGCAAGCGCTGCTGCTCAGCGACCAACTGCCACTGGACGGATTCAAGGGTCGCAAGCTCAGCTACCGCCCGTGGAACGGCGAACTGCGCCAACCGATTCCCCTGGTGCAGCCCCGGGCCCTGGTCAGCACCTCGCCCCAGGACGGCTTCCTGCACCCCTTCAACGAAATGGACAGCCTGGGCTACGACCGTCCCGAAGTGACCTGCCGCTACCCCTGATCCGATAACCACAACAACAAGGAATCCGCCATGCGCCGCCCCCTTCTCTGCCGCTCCGCCCTCTGCGCGGCCCTGCTGCTCGCCGCCGGGCACGCCATGGCCGCCACGGCCTGGGTGTCCAACGAAAAGGACAACAGCCTGAGCCTGATCGACATGCAGACCCTGGAGGTTACCGAGACGCTGCCGGTGGGCCAGCGCCCACGCGGCCTGCTGCTGTCCCATGACAACAAGCTGCTGTACATCTGCGCCAGCGATTCGGACCGGGTCCAGGTGCTGGACGTGGCCACCCGCAAGATCGTCAAGGAGCTGCCCTCGGGCAAGGACCCCGAGCAGTTCGCCCTGCACCCCAACAACCGCTGGCTGTACGTGTCCAACGAGGACGACGCGCTGGTCACGGTGATCGACACCGAGACCGCCAAGGTCCTCGGCCAGATCAACGTCGGGGTCGAGCCCGAAGGCATGGCGGTCAGCCCCGACGGCAAGTGGGCGGTGAACACCAGCGAAACCACCAACATGCTGCACTGGATCGACACCAGCACCCAGACCCTGGCCGACAGCACCCTGGTGGACCAGCGCCCGCGCTTCGTCGAGTTCAACCAGGACGGCTCAAGGCTTTGGGCCTCGGCGGAAATCGGCGGCACCGTGACCATCCTCGACGTAGCCACGCGCCAGGTGCTCAAGACCCTGAACTTCAAGATCAAGGGCGTGCACCCGGACAAGGTGCAGCCGGTGGGCATCAAGCTCAGCGCCGACGGCAAGTACGCCTTCGTCGCCCTGGGCCCGGCCAACCACGTGGCGGTGATCGACGCCAAGACCTACGAAATCCTCGACTACCTGCTGGTGGGGCGCCGGGTCTGGCAGTTGGCATTCACCCCGGACCAGAGCCAGCTACTGGCCACCAACGGGGTCAGCGGCGATGTCTCGGTGATCGATGTGAACAGCCTCAAGGTGCTCAAGTCGGTGAAGGTCGGACGCTATCCCTGGGGCGTGGTGGTGACCCCATGAACGCTTTGGAGGTCAGCCAGCTGAGCTTCGCCTATGGCCCGCGCCAGGCCCTCGATCAGGTCAGCCTGAGCCTGGCCCCCGGGCGCTTCGCCGCGCTCTTGGGCCCCAACGGCGCCGGCAAGTCGACCCTGATTGCCCTGCTGACAAGGCTCTACGACCTGCAGCAGGGCGACATCCGCGTCGGCGGCTGCTCGCTGCGCAACGCCGCCCGCGCCGCCCTGCGCCAGCTCGGCGTGGTGTTCCAGCAAAGCACCCTGGACCTGGACCTGAGCGTGGAGCAGAACCTGCACTACCACGCCGCGCTGCACGGTTTGTCGCGGCGCCAGGGGCAGGCACGGATCGACGCCGAACTGGCGCGCCAGGGCCTCACCGAACGGCGTCGGGACAGCGTCCGCGCCCTCAACGGCGGCCACCGCCGGCGGGTGGAGATCGCCCGCGCCCTGCTGCACGAGCCGCGCCTGCTGCTGCTCGACGAAGCCAGCGCCGGCCTCGACCCGGCCAGCCGCCTGGCGCTCAACCGGCACATCCGTCAGCTGTGCCAGGAACAACGCCTGAGCGTGCTCTGGACCACCCACCTGCTGGACGAAGTGCAGGCCGACGACCAGTTGCTGATCCTGCATCAGGGGCGCCTGGTGGCCAGTGGCTTGGCCAGCGCCATCAGCGAGGAACAGGGCGGCGACCTGAGCGCGGCCTTCGCCCGCCTGACCCAGAGTGCCCAGCCGCGCCCGGCGCCGATCGGAGAAGCGCACGCATGAACGCCTACTGGCAGTGTCTGCGCGGCATCGTGCTGCGCGAATGGCTGCGCTTCGTGCTGCAGCGCACGCGCTTTCTCAGCGCCCTGGTGCGCCCGCTGCTGTGGCTGCTGGTGTTCGCCGCCGGTTTTCGCGCGGCCCTGGGCATCGCCATCATCGAGCCCTACAGCACCTACATTCCCTACGAGGTCTACATAGTCCCGGGGCTGGCCTGCATGATCCTGCTGTTCAACGGCATGCAGGGCTCGCTGTCGATGGTCTACGACCGGGAAATGGGCAGCATGCGCGTGCTGCTCACCAGCCCCCTGCCCCGGGCCTTCCTGCTGGCCAGCAAGCTGTTGGCCACCTCGCTGATCTCGCTACTGCAGGTCTACGCCTTCCTCGCCGTGGCCTGGCTGTATGGCGTGCAGCCGCCGGCCATGGGCCTGCTGGCCGCGCTGCCGGCGCTGCTGCTGGTGGCCCTGATGCTCAGCGCCCTGGGACTGCTGCTGTCCAACGCCATCCGCCAATTGGAGAACTTTGCCGGGGTGATGAACTTCGTGATCTTCCCGCTGTTCTTCCTGTCCTCGGCGCTGTACCCGCTGTGGAAGATGCAAGAGGCCAGCCAGTGGCTGTACTGGCTGTGCGCCCTCAACCCCTTCACCCACGCCGTGGAGCTGGTGCGCTTCGCCCTGTATGAACGCTTCAACCTGCTGGCCCTGGCCGTGTGCCTGGGTCTGACCCTGGTGTTCTCGATGCTGGCGGTGCTGACCTTCAACCCGCAGCACGCCGCCCTGCGCAAAAGCACCTGAGCCCCCCCGGCCATACCCAACCCACCGTAGGAGCTGGCTTGCCAGCGAAGAGGCCCGCAAGCCCAGCACAAGACCCAAGGCCCCTTTCGCCGGCAAGCCGGCTCCTACAGAAAAGGGCGCTCCACGCGGCCCACACACCCACCGTAGGAGCTGGCTTGCCAGCGAAGAGGCCCGCACGCCCAGCGCAAGACTCAAGGCCGCCTTCGCCGGCAAGCCGGCTCCTACACAGCGCGTGCCCGTGGGCGATCTACGACTTTGGTACTGCTTTTGCTGTCGATGGTCGCATTCACAAATGCCATCGCCCTGGCATGTAATGGGCGCATAACAAGAAGGACATCCCCCCTATGCCCCGTGCCCTGCAGACCCTGGCCCTGCTGTCCCTGAGCCTGACCCTGGGAATGGCCCAGGCCGAAACCCCGCTGTTTTCCGCCGACGGCTATCGCACCAGCCTCTACCGCAGCCCGACACCCACCCGGATCGAGGTCGCGCAGATCATCGACACCCAGGGTTTGCAGGCCCTGCTCCAGGCCCAACCCAGCCCCCTGCTGATCGACGTCTATCGCCGCCAATGGCTGCAAGGCCGCTTCATCGACAGCGAGCCCCACGCCAACCTGCCAGGCAGCCACTGGCTGGCCAATACCGGCGACGGCGAACTGAGCCCCGAGTGGCAAGGCTACTTCAGCCGCTACCTGGAGCAGCTCAGCGCCGGCAACCGGCAACACCCGCTGGTGTTTTATTGCCGCGCCGATTGCTGGCTGAGCTGGAACGCGGTAAAACGCGCCGCAGCCTTGGGCTATACCTCCCTCTACTGGTATCGCGACGGCCTGGACGCCTGGGAAGCCGCCGGATTGCCCGTGGTGGCGGCCCAGCCGGAAGCCTTTCCCTGAAACCGCAAAAGCCCCCCGCACACTGACAATAACGAGGTGAAAGGCCATGTATAAAATTCTGATAGCCGACGATCACCCACTGTTTCGCGAAGCCATCCACAACGTCATCAGCGACGGATTTCCCGGCAGCGAGGTGATGGAAACTGCCGACCTGGACAGCGCCCTGGCCCTGACCCAGGAGCACGACGACCTGGACCTGATCCTGCTCGACCTGAACATGCCCGGCATGCACGGCCTCAACGGCCTGATCACCCTGCGCAACGAAGCGCCGACCATTCCGGTGGTGATCGTCTCCGCCGAGCAAGACAAGCAGATCGTGCTCCAGGCCATCACCTACGGCGCCGTCGGCTTCATCACCAAATCCTCGGCGCGCTCGCAGATGACCGAGGCCATCGAACAGATCCTCAACGGCAACGTGTACCTGCCGCCGGACATCATCCGCACCCAGAAAAGCCAACCGGGGCGGCGCAACAGCGAGACCCCGAGCTTCCCCCCGGAACTGCTCCAGGCCCTGACCCGCAAACAGCTGTTGGTGCTGGAACGCATGACCAAGGGCGAATCCAACAAACAGATCGCCTACACCCTGGACATTGCCGAAACCACGGTGAAGGCCCACGTCTCAGCGATTTTGCGCAAGCTCAACGTGCACAACCGGGTGCAAGCGATCCTCAGTGCCGGGGACATCGATTTCGGCGCCTACCTGCGCCGCTGAATTCAGCCGATCGTACCGCCGATCCTGTAGGAGCCGGCTTGCCGGCGAAGGCGGTCTTGCGGGCCCCTTCGCTGGCAAGCCAGCTCCTACGGTTGATAGTGACTGTGCGGGGGCCTGTAGGAGCCGGCTTGCCGGCGAAGGCGATCTTGCGGGCACCTTCGCTGGCAAGCCAGCTCCTACGGTTGGTAGTGACTGTGCGGGGGGCCTGGAGGAGCCGGCTTGCCGGCGATGGCGGTCTTGCGGGCACCTTCGCTGGCAAGCCAGCTCCTACGGTTGGTAGTGACTGTGCGGGGGCCTGTAGGAGCCGGCTTGCCGGCGAAGGCGATCTTGCGGGCACCTTCGCTGGCAAGCCAGCTCCTACGGTTGGTAGTGACTGTGCGGGAGCCTGTAGGAGCCGGCTTGCCGGCGATGGCGGTCTTGCGGGCACCTTCGCTGGCAAGCCAGCTCCTACGGTTGGTAGTGACTGTGCGGGGGCCTGTCGGAGCCGGCTTGCCGGCGAAGGCGATCTTGCGGGCCCCTTCGCCGGCAAGCCAGCTCCTACGGTTGTCAGGGATGCCGCGTTGGGTTCAGCAAGTGGCTGATGGCGGTCTTGAGTTTCATCGGGCGCACCGGTTTGTGCATCAGGGTGTGGCCCAGTTCACGCAGTTGCTGCTTGAGGTCGTTGCTGTAGTTGGCGGTGATCATCATCGCCGGGATCGCCAGGGCGCGCCGGGCGTTGATCCGCGCCACGGCGTCGATGCCGTTCTGTTGGTGGTCCAGGTGGTAGTCGGCAATCAACAGATCGGCGTCGGCGCGGTAGTCGTCGACCTGGCGCGCCAGGTCTTCTTCGGACAAGGCGGTGATCACCTGGCAGCCCCAGCCTTCGAGCAGGGTGCGCATGCCGGCGCAGATCGCCGCGTCGTTATCCAGCACCCAGATCCGCGCGCCCTGCAAACGCTCCAGCAGGGCCTCGCCCAGTTCCAGGCGCGGCGCCGGCAAGGGCGCGCTGGCGCTGAGCGGCACTTGCACGCTGAACACTGAACCGCGCCCGGGCCAGGAGCGCACGCCAATACGGTGGCCGAGGATCCCGGCAATCTTCTCGACGATGGCCAGCCCCAGGCCCAGGCCGCGATCCTGGTCCGGACGCTGTTCTTCGCCGCGCTTGAACTCCTGGAAGATTTCTTCCAGGCGCTCGGCGGCGATGCCCATGCCGCTGTCCCAGACTTCGATCGACAGCCAATGTCCCTGGCGCCGGCAACCGAGCACCACGCGGCCTTGGCGGGTGTAGCGGATGGCGTTGCTCAGCAGGTTGCGCAGAATCCGCGCCAGCAGCTGGATGTCGCTGCGTACCAATGCCGAGCAGGCCACGAAGTGCAGTTCCAGGCCCTCGCTGCGGGCCACCTGGGCATACTCGGCGGCGAGGTTTTCCAGCAGCTCGCTCAGGGCGAACGGCGCGATGTCGGCCTTGATCACCCCGGCATCGAGCTTGGAAATATCCACCAGGGTGCCCAGCAGGTTTTCCACATCCTCCAGCGAGTTGCTGACATTGCGCACCAGGGCGCTGCTGGCCTGGGGGTCGCGACGTTCCAGCAAGGCGCTGGTGAACAGCCGCGCGGCGTTCAGGGGTTGCAGCAGGTCATGGCTGACTGCGGCGAGGAATTTGGTCTTCGACAGGTTGGCCCGTTCGGCCTCGGCCTTGGCCTCGCGCAGCCGCGATTCGACCCGGCTGCGCTCTTCGATCTCGCGCAGCAGTTGCTGGTTGAGGGTGGTCAGTTCGGCGGTGCGCTCGCGCACCCGCAGCTCCAGGTTCTGATAGGCCTGATGCAGCGCCTCGGCGGTGCGCCGGCGCTCGGTGATGTCGCGGATCAGCACGAAGATCCCCACCACCTCGCCATTGGCCAGGCGGTTGGGCACGTAGGAGCGCAGCATGTAGCGCTCCTGGTTGTTGACGTTGGTCTCGGCGAATTCGAAGGTCACGCTCTCCCCGGCCAGGGCCCGCTCCACGTAGGCCTCCAGGCGCTGGTAATGCTGTTCGCTGTGGGCCTCGCGCAGGCTCTGGCCGAGCATCACGCCCCGCGGCCAGCAGTACCATTCCTCGTAGACCTTGTTGGTGAACTCATACACCAGATCGGCATTCAGGTAGGCGATCAGCGCCGGCACATGGTCGGTGATCAGGCGGATCCAGCGTTCGCTTTCGCTCAGGGCCTCGGCGTGCTGATAGCGCTCGGTGATGTCGGTGAAGGTGTTGACGAAACCGCCGGTGGGCAGCGGGTGGGTGCGGATCTCCAGCACCCGGCCATCGCTCAGGCGCTGTTCGCATTCGTGGATCATCCGGCCATTGGTGTCGCGGCTGGCGGGAGTCAGCAGGCTCAGTTCGCTGTCGCCGATGACCTCGGCGAACAAGCGGTGCGCGGCCACCGGGGCCAACCCGCTGAGTTCGAGGAAGCGCCGGTTCCACAGTTCGAGGATGCCCTCGGCGTTGACCATGGCCACGCCCTGGGACAGGTTGTCCACCGCCCGTTGCAGCAAGTGGGATTTTTGCGCCACCGCCTGTTCCCGGCGCAGGGTTTCGCTGTGCTTGACCTCGGTGATGTCGGTAAACAGGATCACCCGCCCGCCTTCCCGGGTCGGCCGTTCGCTGACCTGCAACCAGCGGCCGTTGTGCAGGCGGTACAGCAGTTGTTCGTCACCAGCGCTGCGTGGCTCCTCGCTGAACAGCCCGGTGCTGGTCATCAGCCGGCGCACTTCCGACAGACGCATGCCGGCCATGATCCGCACCCGGCTGTGAGTCCAGAACGCGCGGAAGCGGCTGTTGAACAGGACGATGCGCTGCTCCTGGTCGAACAGCACGAAGGCGTCGGAAATGCTTTCGATGGCGTCGATCAGGTGCTGGTGCGCAGTCTCGGCCCGCAGCCGCGCCTCGCTGAGCAGGTGGTTACCGGCCTTGAGCTCGGCCATGGCCTGGTTCAGCGCGTCGGTGCGTTCGCGCACCTGCTCGGCCAGCACCACCGAATGCTGGAACGCCGCATAGGGATCGTTGCCCCGGGTGACGCCGGATTCGACCCGTTCGATCAGCGCGCTGTTGATGCGCCGCAGCTTGCGGTTCTCGCGTTGCAGGCAGTCGAGTTGCGCTTGCAGCTCAGCGGCGGGCCGGAGTTCGACTGCGGGCAATGGCGACCCCGGTGAAGGTCTGGTTGATGTGCATGCCATTGAACTGTTCTCCGTAGGTGTTGAAACCCATCACCCGCTGTTCCCGCAAAAAGGCCCCGATGCGCTCCAGGCTGCCCTGCCCCTCCAGCTCCAGGCGGCGCAAAAAGCAGTCGCAGCCGATGGTCAGCAACAGCCCGCCGAGGCGCTGCTGCAAGCCGTCGAACAGCTGCTGCAGGTTGGGCAGCAAGGGGCCGGGGGTCATGGCGGTGAGAACGATGCCGTTCTCCACCGCGCAGTAGAAACTCAGGCTCAGGTCCGGGTGCACCTGCTGCACCGCGCGCACGTAGTAATGCTGGTTGATCCGCACCGCCAGCGGGTGGGCGGCGAACACCCGGTGGTCGAGCTGATCCAGGGGCACGCCGATCAGCCGCGCATACTCCTCGGCGGCCGGTTCCGCGTTCAGCTCATAGACCCGGCGCAAGGCACTGTCGGCACCAGTGACCACCAACTTTTCTTCCCGCGGCAGGATGTGGTGGGTGGTGAACACCTCGAAATCCAGCCAGGTGTTGACCAGCACCACCACCGCCGCGCCGCTGTGGAACTCGCCACCGAAATACACATGGGTGTGGGTCAAGTAATTGTCGTCGCCGGCCGAACCGCCGAAATGCGGAATGTCCCCCAGGGCCGCACTGAGGGCGGCGAGGACCATTTCCTCACGGCTCGACAGACCGTCCAGCAGGGTCAGGGCGAAGCTGTTGCCCTTGATCGGCGCCAGGGTGTTGCTGCGACAGCCGCCCACCAGGCGTTCGACCATCTGCTGAGCGTCGATCAGGCTGAAGTGCTCCATCTGGTCGATCAGCTCGGCGGCGATGGAGAAATGCCGGTGATCGAAACCGATGGCGGTCACGCAATTGCGCCCGTAGCCCAGCGGGGTGATTTCCCCGGCGCTGGTGCAGCCCACCAGGGCAATGCCGCCGAAGCTCTGCTGCAAGGCCGTGCCCAGGGCTTGCAGCGGGTACTCGGCGGAACAGAAGAACAGCACGAAGCCCAAATGCGGATGCAGCAACTGGCTAGCCAGGTCCTGGGCCACCTGCTGCGGATCGACCGCCTGGGACATGGCACTGACCACGCCCTCGCTTTGGGCTTGCTGCATCGTCGCCTCCGGCGCGGTTTGTCTGAGCAACGAGTGTACGAAGCCGACCCCGGGGCACGAATGCTACTTGGGTAGCGGGTAGCCGGTTCCATGGGCGTAGGCGCTGGCTTGCCAGCGAAGGCGTCGGTCGGGCTGGTGCAAGGCTTGCGGGCCTCTTCGCCGGCAAGCCGGCTCCTACGGGAAAGGCGCCAATGCGGGAAATAGGCGGGGAATGGGGCGCGCCACTGTCGTAGGAGCTGGCTTGCCAGCGAAGGCGTCGGTCGGGTTGGTGCAGGGCTGGCGGGCCTCTTCGCCGGCAAGCCGGCTCCTACGGGAAAGGCGCCGATGCGGAAAATAGGCGGAGATGCGGTACGCCGCTGTCGTAGGAGCTGGCTTGCCAGCGAAGGCGTCGGCCGGGTTGGTGCAGGGTTGGCGGGCCTCTTCGCCGGCAAGCCGGCTCCTACGGGAAAGGCGCCGATGCGGAAAATAGGCGGGGATGCGGCGCGCCGCTGTCGTAGGAGCTGGCTTGCCAGCGAAGGCGGCGGTCGGGCTGGTGCAGGGCTTGCGGGCCTCTTCGCCGGCAAGCCGGCTCCTACGGGAAAGGCGCCTATGCGGAAAATAGGCGGGGATGCGGTACGCCGCTGGCGTAGGAGCTGGCTTGCCAGCGAAGGCGTCGGCCGGCTTGGTGCAGGGCTGGCGGGCCGCTTCGCCGGCAAGCCGGCTCCTACGGGAAAGGCGGGAGTGATGGGGAATGGAGGGGCGCCGGCCCCGGCGCGATGCGCACGCCAGGGCCGGCGCCGGGGTTACCAGGTGAGAACCGCGCCCACGGCAAAGGTGTCGGTGTTTTCGTTCTGCGCGGTGGTGTGGTGGCCGTCGATCTCGAACTGGTTGTACTCGGCCACCAGCTTGAGGTTGTCGTTGATGTCGTGGAACAGCGCCACGCCCCGGGTCTGGTAATCGGCGCCGCTGCCGACCACGCCGTTGCCGTCGTCCTTTGTCTTGCCGTAGGACAGCGCCAGGCGGTTCTTGCCGAGTTTGTACGAGCCCTGCAGCAGGTAGCCCTTGCTGTCGACATTGCGCAGCGTGGCTTCGCCGGCGTTGTTGGTGAAGAACGGATTGATGCCCTTGGCCTGGAACCCGGAACCGGTCAGGGACAGGCCGCCCATCTTGGCCTGCAGGCCATAGCCCAGGCCTTTGGAGGTGACCGACTGCACGTTGGGGTCGGTGTTGTCGGAGGTCTGGTAGCTGCCGTTGAGCCAGCTGTAGAACTTGGCCCCGCCCAGGTCGAACTGGTAGGTGATCTCGCTCTCGGTGCGCGGGTTCTTCTGGTAGGCCTTGCCCAGGGCGCTGCTGTCGTTGGTGTTCACCGGGTCGAGGATGCCCACCGCCACCCGCAGGCCATCCATCAGCGGGCTGCGGTAGGTGATTTGCGAGGACGGAAAGGGATAGGGATAACCGCTGCCGATGTTGCCGAACGACACCCCGCCGCCGTCCACCAGCCCCAGGCTGTCGCTGACCTGACCGTACCCGGCGAGCATTTCGTCGAGCAGGATGTTGGAACGGGCGAACAGCCCAAAGTCCTTGCCGATCAGCACCTCGCCCCACTCCGGGTTGGCCACGGTGCCGTAGAACTGGCGCACGTCGATGGCGGTGTCGGTGCCGTTGGTTTCGCTGTCGTTGATGGTCACCCAGAACGAGGCCCGGGCGCCGAGCTTGAGGTCGTCCACCTGCTTGCTCATGTTGAAGCCCAGGTAGTTGGGCAGAAAGCCCATCTTCACCCGCGCCTGACGCCGGTCGTACTGGTCGCCGGCGCGGTCGACATTGCTGTTGACGTAAAAGGCGTTGATGTAGCCGTCGGTGGAAAAGGTCGTCTGGTCCTTGTCGTACAGCATGATCTCGGCTTCGGCGACGGTGCCCAGGCCAAGGGTCGACAGGCCGACCAGCAGGGCCGGAATCAGAGGGTACTGGCAGTTCTTATTGTTATGCATGGCGCGCTCCGCAAACGGGGGACGAAATGTCGGAGGCGATTATCGAAAGGGCCCCAGCGCACTGACAGGCTGCCTTGGAGGCAGATTGCCAGTGCTTTGGCGGGGCTGGCAGGGAGCGGCAAATCCGATCCACGACCGGCCCGCTACCCGGCCCACTACCGGGAGTAACACCAAGGGCTCATGGACCCGGGTGCCAAGGGATGAAGCCCTTGGTCGTCGGCCGTCTAGTCGTCACCCGTCTTATCATCACCCGCCAGGGCCCGCAGCCGCGCCAGCTCGGCGGCGGCCAGGGGAATACCTTCCTCCAGGGATTTGGCTCGGGTGCGATAGCGCCGGTCCCCGGGCATGCGCTCCAAGCCCACGGCCTGCATCTGCCGCACCAGCTCGCCGCTGCGCTGGGCAAAATGCCCGCCGCCCAGATGGCTGGGGTCGATGACGATCAGCAGTTGCCCGGTCCAGGGCGTTTGCGCCCCGGGGTGTTGCGACCAGTCGAACTCGAAGGAGAAATTGCCGCCAGTCAGCGCCGCCGCCAGCAGCTCCACCATCATCGACAGCGCCGAGCCCTTGTGCCCGCCAAAGGGCAGCAAGGCGCCGCCGTCGAGAATCGCCGCCGGGTCGCAGGTGGGCTGGCCGTCGCGGTCCACGCCCATGCCCGGCGGCAACTGCTGGCCCTGGCGCTTGGCGATCTGCACATCGCCATGAGCAATAGCGCTGGTGGCCAGGTCGAAAACGATCGGCTCGGCGCCCTCGCGGGGTGCGGCAAAGGCAATCGGGTTGGTGCCGAACAGCGGGCGCTGGGCGCCGTGGGGCACCACGCAGGTCATGCTATTGACCAGGCTCAGGGCCACCAGGCCTTCCTCGGCGAAGGGCTCGACATCCGGCCAGAGGGCGGCGAAGTGGTGGGAATTGCGAATCGCCAGCACCGCGATCCCGGCGCTACGGGCCTTGCTCAGCAGCAGCGCGCGGGCCGCCGCCAGGGCCGGCTGGGCAAAGCCGCCGCCGGCATCCACCGCCACCACGCCGGGGGCCACGTCCTCCACTTGCGGCAGCGCCTGCCCATTGACCCAGCCACTGGCCAGGGACGACAGGTAGCCCGGAATGCGGAACACCCCGTGGCTGTGAGAGCCGTCACGCTGGGCCCTGGCGCAGTTGTCGGCCAGCACCCGGGCCGTGGTGGCGCTGGTGCCGTGACGCAGGAAGATACGTTGCAGCAAGTCGGTCAAGGCAGGCAGGTCGAGGTACTCGACGGCGGCCGGCGCCAGGGTCGCTTCGGACATGGGTGGCTCCATTGGAATTGTTATTGGAAGGCGCCTGACTATCGCGTCACGCCAGTTAACTGTCAAATATTGACTTCATGACAGAAAACATTCATTTTCCGTTTCCAGCGGTCAATAAAAACAAGGAGCGGCCATGAGCCAGCCCATCAAACAACGCCTTGAAAGCAGCCTGTCCAGCGCCACCGCGTCGGGCCGGGCGATTGCCAGCTACATGCTGGCCAATCTCTACGAGCTGCCCTTCCAGACCGCCGCCGACATCGCCGAAAAACTCGGTGTCAGCGAATCCAGCGTCGGCCGCTTCTGCCGCGCCATCGGCTACAGCCATTTCAAGGATCTGAAAAACGACCTGAAGAACGACCTCGGCGAAGGCCCGTGGCTGGTGGGCGACCGCCTGCAGGAATTTCGCCAGCAGCCCAACCCGACGACCCAGGGCTTGCCCCGCAGCTTCGAGCTGGAAGTGGCGGCGCTGGTCAAGGTCTATGAATACAGCCTGACCCCGGCCTGGCAGACCGTGGTCCAGCGCCTGGCCAGCCGGCGCCGGGTGTACGTGGCAGGGTTCCAGACCGAGCGCGGCATCGCCGCCTCCATGGTCCACCTGCTGCAATACCTGCGCGACGGCGTGCACCTGGTGGACGGCGCCGCCGGGCATTTCGCCGACGTGCTGCTCAGCCCCGCCGAAGACTGCGCCCTGGTGGTGTTCGAGGCCCGGCGCTATTCGCGCCACGCCCTGACCCTGTGCCACAAGGCCCGCGAGGCCGGGATTCCGGTGACCCTGGTCACCGACACCTTCTGCGACTGGGCCGAGCAGAACGCCGACGAGGTGTTCCGCGTGCCCACCGAGTTCAACCTGTTCTGGGAATCCACCGCGGCCATGCTGTCGCTGGTGCACCTGCTGATCAACGAGGTGTGCAAGCACCTGGGGCCCGAGGTGGAAAAACGCCTGGAAGCCACGGCCGCCCTGCATAACGAATTTGTTGGCTACACATCGTCCACCCGCGCAAAACAATAAATAACCGAGGTGCTCCATGAACCACGTCGTCCGCTTCGCCAGTGCCTGCGCCCTGATCTTCGCCGCCTCCGCGGCCCAGGCCGAAACCCTGAAGATCGCCACCGAAGGCGCCTACCCGCCCTTCAACTACGTGGACTCCAACAACCAGTTGCACGGCTTTG
This sequence comes from Pseudomonas saponiphila, assembly GCF_900105185.1. Classification (NCBI taxonomy): domain Bacteria; kingdom Pseudomonadati; phylum Pseudomonadota; class Gammaproteobacteria; order Pseudomonadales; family Pseudomonadaceae; genus Pseudomonas; species Pseudomonas saponiphila. The sequence continues at coordinate 4,073,372 of NZ_FNTJ01000001.1, forward strand.
ACGTGGACATCGCCAACGCCCTGTGCGAACGCATGAAGGTCCAGTGCACCATCGTCGCCCAGGACTGGGAAGGCATCATCCCGGCGCTGCTGGCGAAGAAATACGATGCCGTGGTGGCCTCGATGATCGCCACCGACGAGCGCAAGAAAAAGATCGCCTTCAGCAACCACTACTACCGCACCCCACTGTCGGTGGCCGTGGCCAAGGACTCGGACATCACCGATGCCCAGACCAACTTCAAGGGCCGCACCGTGGGCGCCCAGGCCTCCTCGACCCAGGCCATCTACGCCGAGGACCACTACGGCCCGGCCGGCGCCGACGTGAAGTTCTACCCGACCCTGGACGAAGCCAACAGCGACCTGGCCGCCGGCCGCGTGGACGGGGTGATCGCCGACAAATTCCCGCTGCTGGCCTGGGCTGAAAGCGCCGGCAAGGACTGCTGCAAGATCATCGGCGACGTCAACGGCACCACCGCCGACGCCTCGATCGCCGTGCGCAAGGAAGACAACGCCCTGCGCGAGCGCCTGAACCAGGCCCTGGACGAGATCGTCGCCGACGGCACCTACAAGAAGATCTCCAGCCGCTACTTCGCCTTCGACATCTACTGACCGCTCGCCTTTGCCGCAGCCCACGCCCCGCGTTCCCTTGAGCGCGGCGGCGCCCTGCACGGTTCAATCTTCCAGAGGGTTCGCGCATGTTCGAACAGCTGTCACTCCTGTCCTTCGCCAGCGGCGGCTGGGGCTCGGCCTTGCTCGCCGGGGCCCTGGTGACCATCGCCCTGGCGCTCGCCTGCGTGCCCATCGGCCTGCCCCTGGGCCTGCTGGTGGCCCTGGCCGCGCGCTCGAAAAACCGCTGGGCGCGGGCCTGGGCCACGACCTTTTCCACGGTGTTTCGCGGCCTGCCGGAGCTCTTGACCCTGCTGATCATCTACTACGGCTGCCAGATTGCCGCGCAGAAGATCCTCGGCGCCCTGGGCTACCCGGGTGAAGTGGCGATCAACACCTTCGTCGCCGCGATGATCGCCTTCAGCCTGGTGTTCGCCGCCTTCTCCAGCGAGATCTGGCTGGCCGCGTTCAAGACCCTGCCCAAGGGCCAGTACGAAGCCGCCAGCGCCCTGAGCCTGTCGCGGCGCACCACCTTCAACCGGGTGCTGCTGCCGCAACTGACCCGCATCGCCCTGCCGGGGCTTTCCAACAACTGGCTGTCGCTGCTCAAGGACACCTCCCTGGTGTCGACCATCTCCCTGGTGGACCTGATGCGCCAGACCAACCTCGCGGTCAGCGTGACCAAGGAACCCATGCTGTTCTACAGCGTGGCCTGCCTGGGCTACCTGTTTTTCTCGGCGCTGTCCGGGCACCTGTTCGGCTTTCTTGAACGGCGCTTCAACCGTGCGCAACGGAGCCTGCAACCATGAGCCTGGATGACCTGCTGAACCTGTTCCTCAACCAGGAGCTGCTGGAGCGCTACGGCCCGCGCTTTATCGACGGCCTGCTGGTGACCGCCAAGCTGGTGGCGATTTCCTTCAGCCTGGGCGCGGTGCTCGGCCTGCTGATCGCCCTCGGGCGGCTGTCCAGCAATCAGTTCCTGCGGCGTTTTACCGGGGCCTACGTGTACTTCTTTCGCGGCTCGCCGCTGCTGGCCCAGCTGTTCATGCTGTATTACGGCCTGGGCTCGTTCAAAGGCTTCTGGCAGGACGTGGGCCTGTGGTGGTTCTTTCGCGAGGCGTGGTTCTGCACCCTGCTGGCCTTCACCTTGAACACCGCCGCCTACCAGGCGGAGATCCTGCGCGGCAGCCTGCTGGCCGTGGCCCAAGGGCAGCGCGAAGCCTGCAAGGCCCTGAGCCTGTCGCGCTGGACCGCGTTTCGCAAAGTGATACTGCCGCAGTCGCTGCTGATCGCCATCGGGCCGCTGGGCAACGAGCTGATCCTGATGATCAAGGCCAGCGCCATCGCCTCCCTGGTCACCCTCTACGACCTGATGGGGGTGACCAAGCTGGCCTTCTCCCGCAGCTTCGATTTCCAGATCTACCTGTGGGCCGCGGTGCTCTACCTGCTGATCGTCGAAGGTGTGCGGCGCAGCCTCAAATACCTGGAAGGCCGCCTGGGCCGGCACCTGAACTGAACCCTTGAGCGGGCCGCCGCGCGGCCCCTGTCATAAGGACTGAAACATGCATTGCCAAACCCTCGTCCTGGGCGCCGGAATCGTCGGCGTCAGCAGCGCCCTGCACCTGCAGGCCCGCGGCCGCCACGTGGTGCTGCTGGACCGCCAGCCCCCGGGCAACGGCACCAGCCACGGCAACGCCGGGCTGATCGAACGCGCCAGCGTGATTCCCTACGCCTTCCCCCGGGAAGTGACCAAGCTGGTGCGCTACGGCCTCAACCAGCAATCGGACGTGCGCTACAGCCTGCGCCACCTGCCCAAGGCCGGCCCCTGGCTGTTGCAATACTGGCGCCACTCCTCGCCCAAGGGCCTGGCCGCCGCGACCCGCGCCATGCTGCCGCTGATCGAACGCTGCGTCACCGAACACCTGGCCCTGGCCCGCCCGGCCAACATGCTGGAGCTGATCGCCGACGGCGGCTGGATCGAAGCCTTCAACGACCCACAGGCCTTCGAAACCGCGCAAAGCGCCGCCGCCGACCTGCGCGACTACCAGCTCAACTACCGGGTCCTGGACCGTGCTGAACTGCTGGCCCTGGAACCCGGCCTGCACCCAGACGTGGTGGGCGGCCTGCACTGGCTCGACCCCAAGACCGTCAGCGACCCCGGCGGCCTGACCCGTGGCTATGCCGAACTGTTCAAGCAGCGCGGCGGCCAATTCGTCATCGGCGACGCCATGACCCTGAACCAGGTCGAAGGCGGCTGGCAGGTACAGAGCGAACTCGGCCCCATCACCGCCCAGGAAGTGGTGGTGGCGCTGGGCCCGCAAGCCAGCGGCATCTTCGAGCCCCTGGGCTACCGCATTCCCCTGGCGATCAAGCGCGGCTACCACATGCACTACGCCGCCGTGCCCGGCACCCGCTTGCAACACCCGATCCTCGACCCGGTGGGCGGCTACGTCCTGGCGCCGATGGTGGGTGGCATCCGCCTGACCACCGGCATCGAATTCGCCGACTGCGATGACCCGATCAACGAAATCCAACTGCGCCGCTGCGAAGCCCTGGCCCGCCGCTTCTACCCCCTGGGCGAACGCCTCGACGCCGAACCCTGGCTGGGCCGCCGCCCGTGCCTGCCGGACATGTGCCCGGTGATCGGCCCGGCCCCGCACCACCCCGGCCTGTGGTTCAACTTCGGCCACGCCCACCACGGCCTGACCCTGGGCCCGGTGAGCGGCCACCTGCTGGCGCAGATGGTCACCGGTGAAACCCCGTTTACCGACCCCACCCCCTACCGCGCCGAGCGCTTCAACTGACCGACGGAGAACCGCCATGCTGACCCAGACCGCCCCGCTTTCCGCCGCACCCACGACCGAAGCCAAAGCCAAAGCCGACCTGCGCGACGTGGTGATCGATATTGCCGGGCTGAACAAGTTCTACGGCGCCTTTCATGTACTGCACGACATCGACCTCAAAGTGCGCCAGGGCGAACGTATCGTCCTCTGCGGACCTTCCGGCTCCGGCAAATCGACCCTGATCCGCTGCATCAACCGCCTGGAGATTGCCGAAAGGGGCCGCATCCTGGTGGACCGTACCGACCTCTCGCAAAACACCCGCGAAGCGGCGCAGGTACGCAGCCAAGTGGGCATGGTGTTTCAGCACTTCAACCTGTTTCCGCACATGAGCGTACTGGATAACTGCACCCTGGCACCGATGACAGTGCGCGGGTTGTCGCGGAAAAAGGCTGAAGAACTGGCGCGGGGGTTTCTGGCCAAGGTGGGGATTGAGAATCAGGCGGATAAGTACCCGAGCCAGCTTTCAGGTGGGCAGCAACAGCGCGTGGCGATTGCCCGGGCGTTGTGTATGGAGCCGAAGATCATGTTGTTTGATGAACCGACCTCGGCGCTGGACCCGGAGATGGTGAGTGAGGTGTTGGATGTGATGGTGAAGCTGGCCGGGAGTGGGATGACCATGCTTTGTGTGACCCATGAGATGGGGTTTGCGCGGCAGGTGGCGGAGCGGGTGTTGTTTTTGGATGGGGGGCGCATTGTTGAAGACTCGCCGCCTGAAGAGTTCTTCGGGGCGCCAAAGAGCCCGAGGGCTAAGGCGTTTCTTGCGCAGATTGTGCATTGAGATTGGGGGCATATCCGTTGCTGCGGTAACGGCCACTTATGGTTTCGCTCTTACAGCGAGTCACTTTGAAAAGCCCAAAGTAACCAAAGGCTCCTGCCCCTCCACTCGGTGCCCCTCCACTCGGTGCCTCGCCTAGGCTCGGCATGCCCTCTCTCCGGCCATCGTGTCTAAGGGGGCAGGCAGATCAAAAGCCAGAGCAAGAGCAAAAGCAGACGGCGGCCTACCGACCGGCCTGTTTTATTGCTGTTTGCGTTACATGTAGCCGCTGCCGAAGGCTGCGAACGACCGCGAAGCGGGCGCAGCGATCTCAAGGGAGGCTATCTATACAATTCGAACTTCGAGTGACACTCCGCGTTATCCCTCCCAGGAGTCCTGGTACCTACCAGCACAAAAAGAAGGTCCTGCACCGCACTACCTGGAGCAGCCCCTCAGTCGTCACCCATCACCAAGAATGAGCAAAGGAGCAAATCGATAGACCGAAAATATTGCGTGCTGCAATGATCACAGCCAACAGCAAACGGCCATTAACAAGCATTCGTGACGGGCAGTTATCGGCCAGAAGCCGACATCTGAAAAGCATCGGTGTGCGCGGCTAGAGTTGGCGCTCCAGCGCGGCGCCTCGGGGTAGGAGACGCCATGCACTGTCCAGATTGCCAGCGTCTTTCAGAGGCGGTACAGACTGCCGAAGTCAGCGCCATTCATAGGCGTGCTGTGCGAGCCGGTCATCGGCAAACCCTGGGACCATCCTGCCGCCAAGGCCTGCACGTCACGCAAGGGATCGGACGCCTTGGCGCGTTCATTGCGAATGCGGCAGGTTTCAGGATCAGTGGCAAACAGACCACGAGCGAAGACTCGACCCTGCTCGGCCAGCTTGGCTGTCTTGGGCCCGCGGATCTTCGCGAAGCGCAGCAAGGCTTCATCAAGGCCGCTCGTTCCTTCCAGGCATCTAGCAAGGTGCCAAGCGTCTTCCAGCGCCTGACAAGCGCCCTGGCCCGATGTCGGCAACGGCGCGTGCGCCGCATCTCCCACCAGCAGCACATTAGCCCGGCTCCATGTGTGCAGCGCCTCCAAATCGTGCACGGCAATCATTCGGATGGCGTGCGCCGGCGTCGCCTGGATGACACGGGCGATAGGCTCCGGCCATCCCGCGAACAGATCCTCAATCTCCTTGCGCATCTCGGCTGCGGGCGTCGCCCCTGACAATGGTCGCGCCTGCGCCGCTGCCCAGTAGACCAACTCTGGCCGGACCGCCACGCAACCGAAGCGATTGCCCGCCCCCCAGTAATCCTGAATTGCTACATCGCCCAGCAACGCACTCTCCCCTTGCGCCACACCTATCCAGTTCACAAATCCCTGATAAACCGGCGTGTTGTCCCCCGCAACGAACTCGCGTGCCACCGACCCCATACGGCCATCGGCGCCGATAAGCAGATCTGGACAGATACTCACCCCGTTCTCGAAGCGCGCCACCGCTTTGCCGTTGGCCTCCAGATCAATCCCCACCGCCCGATGCCCGAACTCCACCGGGATTCCGGCCTGTGCCGCATGGTTCAGCAGCACTGCCTGCAAGTCCCTCCGCAAAATGGTATGAGTCGGATATCCCATTGTCTGGTCCAGCAGCGCGATATCGATGCCCCCCAACGAATTGCCCGCAGCGTCCTGGCGGCGCACTACCAGCGGCCGACCACCCGCTGCCGCGATGTCTTGGAGGAGGCCCAGTTCCTCCAGCACAAAGCCTGCGTTGGGCCAGAGCGTCACGCCTGCCCCCATGGTCGCTGGCCCCGCTCGGCGCTCATATACCCGGGGAGTGTGTCCCTGCTTGCGCAAGGCAAGCGCCACGCTCAACCCCGCAATTCCGCCGCCAAGTATTCCGATTTCCACGCTGGCTCTCCTATTCAATCCGTCCCGACGCGCCATCGGCGACAGCCCATCGGACGAGACGGCATCTTAGATTCCGTCAATGTGGAGAACCATTATGTAAAAATGGGCAACTTTAATACCTTAATCGGGATAATCATGCGCAATGCCCTCGACCTGAACACCGTCCGTGTATACGTGACGGTCGTCGATGCACAAAGCTTTGCAGGCGCGGCGCGCCTACTGTCCCTGCCATCCTCTAACGTCAGCCGCCACGTCGCCTCGTTGGAACGCAGATTGGGCGTCCGCTTGCTGGAGCGCAGTACTCGCCACCTGCGCATGACTGAAGCCGGCAGACTTCTCTATGAACGTGCAAAACCTTTGCTCGAGTCCTTGCTCTCCACTGAGGAAGAACTTGGCGCGGTGCAACGTGAACTGCGGGGGCCCCTGAGGATGTGCATGCCAGGCGAAGCGCCAAGGCTGCTAGCCCCAATCCTGGCCGAATTCTGTAGCCTCCATCCCGGCATCGAGCTGGAGTGCGACACGCGCCTGACCGGTATAGAAGCGCTCCGGGAAGACGTGGACCTCTCCATCCTCTTCCATCGTGGGCGCCAGGATGACAGCACCATTATCACCCGCGAACTCGCGACGCTCCCCAGCATTGTGGTCGCGGCCCCCGCTCTGTTAGCCAAAACGGGAACCCCGCGCCAAGTGCGCGAACTAGAGTCCTTGCCGTGCATTACTACACTGAGCGCATTGAAGGGCCAGCCCTGGCAGTTTCTCGACGCCACAGGCGAAATCGTGAAGGTATCTGTGCGTAGCCGCTATCGTGTCAACAGCGGAGAACTTGCGTTGGCGGGCGCGCGGCAAGGTATCGGTTTCGCGATAGTGGCAGCCTATCCATGCCAGGAAGACCTTGCCGCGGGCCGATTGCGGGAAGTGTCGCTGGACCTGCGCCCTGCACCGATGCAATTGCTTGGCGCGTACAGCCACCGGCATTCCGTGACTGCACGGGTTCGCGCGTTGCTGGAGTTTATACAACTGCGGTTGGAACGAGTTGGGAGCGGCTCAAGATAAAAGTCGAACTGAGGGCAGCGTCCGAATAGCCGAGGTCCTGCCCCGGGTCGTTTTCTGCCGTTCCTGTATGACTGCAATTGGCTGATAGCTGCCCCTGAGGAAGGGCTGCAAACGGCCATGAGCGGACAGCGCTTACCTAGAGCTTTGCACGGTAAAAATACTCTAGTAGCCTGCCGAACAAACTTCGCTCCTGGCCCTCAACATATGCTCCCTTCCGACATCGAAGAATGGCTCCAATCTAACTCTTCCTCTGGCTATAGAGCACATTTGCTAGCTCACCAAGCTGACGTCTCGTTTTACGTCACCAAGTTGGAAATCGAGGGTACTGAGCTAGCCGATCTTTATTTTCGTCACGGCGCAATGCCTGTTCGGGGATGGTATGAGTTGATCGAAATAGATCAGGTTGAGCAGATGACTACCTATGCGATCAACGAGCTTGGAGTACCAGTTGGTTATCTGGCTCTTACCGGAGTAGTGGGGCAAGGCATCGTGCTCTACCATCGCTCATCCCAAGCTGTGTTTGATGTAGAGTTCGGTCAGTTCGACCTTCTTCTAAAGGGCGAATTAGCACCTATCGCAACTACCTTTAGTGGCTTCCTCCGGTGGTGTCGTGACCGCGATCAGGACGACTAAAGCAATGGGGAGCGGAATTAGTTTTTCGTCCGCTTCTGGCCGATAGCTTCTCTCATACACGCCTGAAAAAACAGAACGCGATTTACCTTACCGCAGCCATTGCTGCCGCTAGACACACCCACTCAAACATCCCCTCCAATCCACCGTTGCTGGTCCCCATTCCCCGCCCCTATAGTTCCCCCTCGCAGCAACATCCGCGACGACCTTGGCCGGTCGAATTACAACGCAGCATCAGCGTCCACAACACCTTTGCAGTCGCCTTTCCGGTGCCCGCGACAGGATGTTATGACGGCTGTGCGCGGTGATTCTCCGGTCGTCATAGGCGCGTACAGCGGTCATTTTCTTCGTCGTCGGCAACTCAGGTGATTGCTCCATAAACAGGAGCTGTACCGATGATTGACCAGCCACTCTCGCGCTTTACCGCCGTCGACACCCACGACGCCAACCAAGCCGTTTTCTACCTCGACACCCAAGCCTCTCTGAGCGATCTGGCCAGCAGTGCTGCCCATCGTTTCACTGTGGTGCGGGATCTGATGGACACGCTGTCCACGCTTAACCTGAAAGACATTGCCGACTGCGACCTGACGCGGGTCACCCGAGGGGTGCATCTGCTCACCCGGGAGGGTTGCGCGGTGCTGGAGGTGATTCAGTGGCGAACAGCGCAAGAGGCCTGAAGGCCATTGAACTCAACCAGCGCGTAAAACGCGCATGGCTTTGCTTTGGCTTTTGATTTTCCTGGCTATTCAGGAAGCCGAGCGCAGGCGTCAGCAAGGGCTGATGTATGGCTTATGGGCCAATTCGCCGGCAAGCCGGCTCCTACGAAAGCGCGTAAAACGCGCTCGGTTTTGCTTTGGCTTTTGATCTTGCTCTTGATCTTGATCTTCCTGCCCCCTCCAGAAGGCCGAACGCAGGCGTTGCGCAGGGGGCAGCTCGGCATGGATGCCGAGCTAGCCGCCACCAGGCCATGGATGGCCTGTGGCGGCGGGCCCCCGGAGCAATGCCGGAGTGAGGGAACGCCGAGCCTAGGCGAGGCGCCGGATGCGGGGGCAGGAGCGTTTTGCTTACTTTTGCGCTGTTCAAAAGTGAGTCGCTGTAAGAGCGAAACCCTAAGCGGCCGTGACCGCAGCAACGGATATGTCCACAAAACCGTATGCAGCCAGGTGAAAAGCATCGGCAGGTTTGGCGAGGACTGCGTCCTCGTGCGCAGCCTCGCTGCGCTCGACAGCGGCTACAGGTTTCGACGGTCAGGGCCATCAGGAAACTGGCTGGACTGATCTAGCCCTTCAGCCTTCATCTATTGAGGAGATCCCCATGCACTATCCCATCTGCATCGAATGGGGCGACGAACACACCGCCACCGGCATCCAGATTCCCGACATTCCCGGCGCCGTCACCGCCGGCGAAACCTTCGAAACCGCCTACAGTGCCGCCATCGAGATTGCCCACGTCATGCTAAAAGAGCTGGCCCGTGCGGGGCACGCCATTCCCCTGCCCTCTCCCATCCGCAAGCACCGCGCCAACCCCGATTTCGAGGGCATGGGCTGGGGCATGCTGGATATCGATATCGCGCCTTACCTGGGCAAGACCGAGAAGGTCAACGTGACCCTGCCGGGTTATGTCATCCAGCAGATCGACCGCTTTGTCCGCGAGCACAACATCAAGAGCCGGTCGTCCTTCCTGGCCGATGCCGCGCTGGAAAAGCTCGGGCGCTGAAAGCGGCTGCAGAGGGCTGGCCGAGCGGAGTGAGGCCGGTTGGGGTTGCTGCGCAACCCAGCGGGAGCAAGCTCCCTCGCCACAGGGGGTGTGGCCTGCCAAATGGTGGGGGCTGACAGAGGGAAGACTCCAGCCTCAGCGGCCGTAGCTCCCTTTCATGCAATGACCCGAGCCAACCGCACCGCCACACTCACCGCCTGCTCCGCACTGACCACATTGGTGAACCCCATCACCAACCCCTGCCTACCCCCGTCCCCCAGATACCACTGCGACAGCGGCTCAACCGCAATCCCCACCTCCCGAGCCCGCCGCGCAATCTGCACATCGTCCCCCTCCCCCAGCCCAGCCACCACATGCATGCCCCCTGCCTGCGGATCAATCTGCAACCGCCCACCCACCTGCTGGTGCAACGCCTCCACCAGCCACTGCCGCCGACGCGCATACAGGCCACGCATTTTGTTCAGGTGCCGGGCAAAGTGCCCCTCGTTGAGAAAGGCCGCGACCGTTGCCTGCTGCAGGTGCGGGCAGTGGTTGTGCAAACGATCCGCCTGGCGGGCGAACGCTGCGGTCTGTTCGGCGGGCACCACCAGGTAGGCCAGGCGCAGCCCTGGAAACAGGACTTTGCTGAAGGTACCGGTGTAGAGCACGCGGCCCTGCTGGTCGAGGCTCTTGAGGGCCGGCAAGGGCTTGCCCTGGTAGCGATATTCGCTGTCGTAGTCGTCCTCGATGATCCAGCTGCCTTGGCGGTTGGCCCAGTCCAGCAGGGCCAGGCGCCGCGGCAAGGACAGCGACACCCCCAGCGGGCTCTGGTGGGTCGGGGTGACCACGGCGAAACCGGCCTCCGGGGCGCGGGCGATGCCTTGCGCCACGTCCAGGCCCTGATCGTCCACGGGCACCGGCACCAGTTGCGCGCCAGCTTCCAGCAGCGCGTTCCTGGCCATGAAGTAACCGGGCTCTTCCAGCCAGCAGGTGGCGCCCGGGCCCATCAGCGTGTGGCTGATCAGGTCGAGGCAGGCGCGGTAGCCGGCGCAGACGAAAATCTGTTCCGGGTGGCAGTTGATGCCCCGGGAAATCCCCAGGTAGGTGGCAATGGCCGCCCGCAACGGGGCGTAGCCGCGCGCGTCCGTGCGGATTTCGGTGAACGTGACCGAGCGTTTCGCTAATACGTGACCGGTGCTTCCACCCCGGTTGCGCGGGTTCTGGATTGTAATCGCATCGGTCACGATGCGGCTTGTTCCTCGGCTTTTTTTCGGCGCAGCGACTCGCCTTTCATCGTCAGTCGGTAGGCGTTGTGCACCAGGCGGTCGAGGATGGCATCGGCCAGGGTCGGGTCGTTGATCCAGCCGTGCCAGTGCTCGATGGGCAGTTGGCTCGTCAGGATGGTGGAGCGGCTGCCAGCGCGGTCGTCGATCACCTCCAGCAGGTCATGCCGGGCTCCTTCCTCCAGCGGGGCTAGCGCCCAGTCGTCCAGCACCAGGACGTCGACCTTTGCCAGCTGTTGCAGGGTACGGCCGAAGCTGCCGTCGCCATGAGCGATGCGCAGTTGTTCCAGCAGGCGCGGGGTGCGCAGGTACAGGGTGCTATAGCCCTGGCGGCAGGCCTGGTTGCCCAGGGCGCAGGCCAGCCAGGTTTTGCCGGCACCGGTCGGGCCGGTCAGCAGCAGGTTGTGCTGCTGGCGGATCCAGTCGCCACTGGCCAGGGTGGCGATCAGACGCTCGTCCAGGGCGCGTCCGGTGCGGCGGTCGAGATCTTCCAGGCAGGCGTTGGCGTACTTGAGCTTGGCCTTCTTGCGCAGCCGTACCAGGCGCTGGTTGTCACGCCAGGCCAGTTCGCGGTCGAGCAGTAGGCCGAGGCGTTCATCGAAGCTCAGGCTGTGGCTGGCCGGCAGCGTCCATTGCTCTTCCAGGGCGCGGGCCATGCCGTCCAGGCGTAGCTGGTGCAGTTGATTCAGGGTGTGTTGCGGCATCATCGAACAGCTCCTGTTGCGGGGGTTGGTAGTAGTCGGCGCCACGGACGTTCTCGTGGTCGCCGGGTAAGGTCGTTTCGGCGGCACGCTGGGGCAGCGGCTGTTGATCCAGGCCTTGCTGGAGCAGGTTGCGCACGCTGCGCCCGGTGAAGGCGCGCAGGTGTACGGCACGTTCGGCAGCGGCTTCCAGGCGTGCATTGCCATAGCGCCGGGCCAGCGAGAGCAGGCCGAGGCAGGCGCGGTAGCCCATCTCCGGGTGCGGCTTGTGGGTCAGTTGGTGATCGATCAGTTGGCGCGTGTAGGGGCCGATCCGCGCGCCCCAGTCGAGCAGGCGTTGTGGCGTCCATTCGCGATGCGCCTGGTGCGCCGCGGGCATGTGCTCGCGCTGGGTACTGTAAGCGCCGCGTCGCCCCAGCAGCAGGTGGCTGGCCACCCGCCGGTTGCCATGCAGCACTTCCAGGGTGTGTGCCGTCAGTCGCACGTCCACGTTCTGCCGGGCCAGGGCGGAGGGCACGCTGTAGAAGCTGCCATTGACCTCGATGTGGTAGTCGATGCTGACCTTGCAGCGCTTGAAGGTGGCGACCTCGTAGGGATGCACCGGCAGCGCTCGCAAGGCCGGGCGATCCAGGCGCTCGAACCAGTCGCGCCGGCAGCCATCGAGCCGCTTGAACGGGCGCCGATTCAGATCCTCCAGCAGCTCGGCGATGGCCTGGTTAAGCGCATGCAGGCTGAAGAACTGCCGATGGCGCAGCCGCGCCATGATCCAGCGCTCGACCACCTGCACCGCCACCTCGGCCTTGGCCTTGTCCTGAGGCTTGCGTGGCCGTGCCGGCAGGATCACCGTCTGGTAATGACGCGCGCACTCCAGCGTGGCCCGGTTCAGGCCCGGCTCGTAGCGATCCGGCTGGGCGACCAGGGCGCGCGGATTGTCCGGCACAACCATTTCCGGCACGCCGCCAAAGTAGGTCAGAGCCTGGCCCAGCGAGGTCAGCCAGTCCACCTGGGTTTCGCCTGGCGTCGCGCAGGCATAGGTGTAATTCGAGGCGCCCAGGGCGGCGACGAAGATGTGCGCCCGGCGCACTTCGCCGGTGGCCGGGTCGACCACCGGCAGCGTCGGCCCGGCATAGTCGATGAATAGCTTCTCGCCCGCACGGTGCAGCTGACGCATCGAACGTTTGAGCGTCTGGGCGTAGCGCCGGTAGTGCTCGACGAACTGGGTGTAGCGGTAGGTCGGCTGGCCCGCATGCGCGGCGAGATATTCCTCCCACAGCAGCTGCAAGGTCACGCCCTTGCGTCGCAACTCGCGGTGGATGCTCAGCACATCGGGCAGCACTCGCTCACCGCGCGGCTTGTTCGTCGACGTCGGTGCAAACAAGGCGGCCGCCAGCGCGGCCTCGTCCATGGCCACCAGCGCCGGCCAGTCCAGCCCGGCCACCCGCGCCGCCGCGATGTACTTGCTAACCACGCCCTTGGACAGCTGCAAGGCACGGGCAATCTTCTCGTGGGACAAGCCGGCCTCAAACTTGAGGCGCAGACATTCTTTGATGTTTCGCATGGCTACTCGCGGCGCCGCCATCTTCCTCTCCCGAAATCGGTCGAGGATGGCGGCGCATCAGGTCATGCGCAACGAAGGGGAAGGCTTTCGCTAAGTCGTGACCGGCGATTTCGGTAAGCCGTGACCACCTGTTTCGGAACAGGCGGAAAATCGGTCACGTTGCTACCGAAATGAGCGGTCACGCGTTAGCGAAATGACCGGTCACGATCAACCGAAACGGCCGGTCACGGTGCTCCGAAATCCGCACGTCCGGGTAGACCAGGCCTTCGACGCCCGCCTGGCGCAGTTGCCGGCCCGCCAGGCGGGTCCAGAGTTTGCGCGGAAAGGCGTCCAGCGCTGGCAGGCCCATTTGCAGGGCCAGGGGCGAGGTGCCGGCATGGGTCGCTTGGTGGGTCGCGGGAGCCGCTGGGGGGCGCTGCGTGGGTGCGCCAACCGATGCCAGTTGCGGGGTGACAATGGTCCCGGCGGCGCCGCGAGCAGTCAGGTAGCCCTCGCCTATCAGCAGCTGGTAGGCCGCTTCCACGGTGCCCCGCGCCAGGTTGAGTTCCGCCGCCAGGGCGCGCACCGCCGGCACGCGATCCCCCGGGCGCAGGCGGCCATCGGCGATGGACTCGCGAAACCTCTGGTAAAGCTGGCGATAGATCGGCGCCGTCTGGCTGCGGTCCACTTCGAAAGGAAACATCATGGCCTAGTCATTTATGCATTTTTTGGCCCTGTAGCTTAAGCCATCGGCCTTCTACAGTGGGCCATCTCTTTTTAGCGGATGACGGACATGCCCTACACCCTTCAACACCTCGACAGCGAAGCGGCCCTGGCGGCCAGTTTCGACTTAATGCGGGTCTTGCGCCCGCACCTCGGCAGCCCGGCGGCCTATGTCGCCCAAGTGGCCCGGCAAACCGAGCAGGGCTACCGCTTGCTCGCCGCGTGGGACACAGAGCGCATCGTCGGCCTGGCGGGTTACCGCGAGCTGGAAAACCTGCTCTACGGGCGCTTCATCTATGTCGATGACCTGGTGGTGAGCCCGGAGCTTCAGCGCAGCGGCTTGGGTGCGCGGCTGTTGAGCGCGGTGCGGGATGAGGCCGTGCAGCGTCAATGCGAGCACCTGGTGCTGGATACCGGCCTGCATATGCCCCTGGCCCAGCGCTTCTATTTCCGCCAGGGGCTGCTGGCCCGGGGCATGCATTTCACTCAGCGACTTCAGGGTGGGGAGCCGGCATGAACAATCTGCTGCTGATCAACGCCAGCCCCCGTGGGCAGGTTTCCCATGGCAACCAGTTGGCACTGGAGCTGGTGAGCGCCCTGCGCCAACGCCATCCGCAGCTGGAGCTGGTCGAGCGCGATCTGGGGGCCAATCCGTTGCCGCCACTGGGCATGGACTACGCCCACGCCCTGACCACCCCAACGCCCTTCGATGCGCCGCTGTTCGAGGTGTCCGAAGGGCTGATCCGTGAGCTGGAGCGCTGCGATGCCCTGCTGATTGCCACGCCCATGCACAACTTCACCCTGCCGGCCGCGCTCAAGCTGTGGATCGACTACGTGCTGCGCATTCACCGCACCTTCAGCTCCGGCCCGGAGGGCAAGGTCGGCCTGCTGAAAGACCGTCCGGTGCAGGTGCTGGTCAGTTCCGGCGGCTTTCACCAGGGCCCGCGGGCACGCCAACCGGACTTTCTCACGCCTTACCTGCGCCAGGTGCTGAACACCCTCGGCCTGTTCGACCTGCAGTTCACGTATCTGCAGGGCCTGGTGTTCGGTGACGAAGCGCTGCGCGCAACCCTCGACGAGGCCCGCAGCGCACTGTCCTTGCAGCCACTGTTCACCCCTCTTGTTTGTGCCTGATCACTTTTTTCCCTATCGGAGTTTCACCATGAGCCAACTCAGACTGCCCTTTGCCACTTTGTCGCCGGCCGCCTATCAAGGCCTGCTCGCCACCAACAGCGCCCTGGTCGCCAGCCCCCTGGGCTTGCCCCTGGTGGAGCTGGTGTTTTTGCGCGTGTCGCAGATCAACGGCTGCTCGTTCTGCCTGGGCAAACACTCGCAGACCCTGCGTGAATCTGGAGTCGCCCAAAACAAGCTGGATTGCCTCGCCGGCTGGCGCGTCAGCGAACTGTTCAGCGAACGCGAGCGCGCGGCCCTGGCCTGGACCGAAACCCTCACCTACGTCCACGACAAGGGCGCGCCGGACGAGCTCTACGAACCACTGAAAGCGCACTTTAGCGATGTCGAGATTTCCGACCTGACCTTGGCCGTGTCCTTGATGAATGCCTTTAACCGGCTGGCGGTGGGCATGAAGCTCTGAGAGCGAGGTCACTGTCGACAGTGTTGGCTTTGCTTTGGCCTTGTGCAGGCAGTGCGTAGGAGGCAGCTCGGCATCGTTGGCGAGCTTCGCTGGCAAGCCAGCTCCTACGCACCGTCGGGCAACAAAACCGCGCTCAAACCTTGAACCGCGCCACCAACCGATTCAGCTCGATCGCCAGATTGGCCATCTCCCCGCAGGCGCTGGCCGTCTGGCTGGCCCCCGCCGAACTCTGGATCGACAGTTCACGAATACTGGTCAGGTTCTGGTCCGCCTCGCGCGCCACCTGGGCCTGCTCTTCCGAGGCGGTGGCAATCAGCAGGTTGCGTTCGTTGATCTGGGTGATGGCCTGGGCAATCTGCTTGAGCGACACATCGGCGTTCTGCGCCACCGAAATCGAGCTGCTGGCCATCTCCGCGCTGACGTTCATGGCACTCACCGCCTGGGTCGAATCGGCCTGGATCGCGCTGATCATCTGTTCGATTTCCCGGGTCGACTGCTGGGTGCGGTGGGCCAGGGCCCGCACTTCATCGGCCACCACCGCAAAGCCCCGGCCCTGCTCGCCGGCACGGGCGGCTTCGATGGCGGCGTTGAGGGCCAGCAGGTTGGTCTGCTCGGCAATCGCGCGAATCACTTCCACCACTTTGCTGATGTCCTGGGCCCGGCCTGACAGCGCCTTGACCTGCTCACCGGTGCTGGCCACGTTGCCGGCCAGGCCTTCGATGGCGTTCAGGGTCTGGGCCACATTGTCGATGCCGGAACGGGTGAACTCCATCGACTCGCGGGACGACTGTGCAGCCGCTTCGGCGTTGCGGGCCACCTCGTCCACCGCGGCGCTCATTTCGGTCACGGCGGTGGCCGCCTGGCTGACTTCGTCGTTCTGGCGCACCAGGGCACGGCTGGCGTCTTCGGTCACCGCGGTCATTTCTTCCGAGGCCGAAGCCAGCTGGGTGGAGGAGTCGGCGATGTGGGCGATGGTTTCCCGCAGGTTGCTCTGCATCTTCGCCAGGGCGGCCAGCAGGCGGCCGGCTTCATCGCGGCCACTGACCGCGATCTCCCGGGACAGGTCGCTGCCGGCGATGCGCTCGGCCACCGCCAGGGCGTCGCCGATGGGCGCGGTGATGCTGCGGGTCAGTACGGTGGCCAGCACCACGGTGAGCACCACCGTCACCCCCATCAACACCAGCACCAGGGTCAGGCCGCTGCTGTACACCGACGAGGCGGTGATACCCGCCTGCCTGGCACCCTCGTCATTGAAGTCCGAGAGCTTGTCCATCTTGTCTTGCATGGCGTTGGTCATGGGGCTGATGCGGGTGTTGATCAAGGTGATGGCCGCGGCGTTGTCACCGCTGCGCAACAGCGGCACCAGCTCGTCCACCAGCTTGAAATAGGCCTGCACATCGGTCGCCACCGCCTGGTACAGCGCACGCTCCGCCGGCCCGCTGATCAGGGGCTCGTACTGGCTGATGGTGTTCTGCAGGGTGCTTCGATAGTCGCTCAAGGAGGCGATGCGGGTCTGGCGCTGTTGTTCGTCGGTGGTCACGGTGATGCGGATGCTTTCCAGACGCAGGCGCAAGATACCGGCCTTCATCTTGCCGATCTCGCGGATGCTGGCCATCCAGTTGGTTTCGACATCCTGCTCGGAGTCTCGCAGCTTGCCCATTTGCAGCACGGCAACAATACCCAGGGCAAAAACCACCAGGACAATCAGTGAGAAAAAGGTGGCAGACCTTGGAGCGAGGTTCATTGTCCTGACGTTCATTTTTTATCTCTCTGAGTAGAGTTTTCGGTACTTGGCCGCTGTCATCCCAGGCTATCGACTGCCGGTCATAAAGCTGCAAGCAACCCGACGTCCGGTGGATCGACCTGCAGCCACCTCGGCGCGACAGCATCAGTCGATTCGATCCACACCGCCCCACTGCCACCCGGACTTTTCTTGGCCTGAGGCTTGAAGCACGGCATCAAGCCAGGCACAGGCTCAATAAGCCTGAAAAGATAATGGCATTTAGTCATCACCTTAAATTCGGAGATGTCATAAAAATATGCCGCCGAGGTGAAATTTTTGTTGTGTTTCAAGTTGCTGAAGGCTGGCGTATCGCTCAGTGTCTTCGCTCGCGCCCTGCAATCATCTGCTGCAGGAGAAGATCAACACCTGCATCGCCTTTATCGAAAGAGAGGAGATCTACAGCGAAATTCCCGATGCCTGCGGCAAGCACCTGATTATCCGGGTACTGGGTTTGCACGCGTTGCCAGAGCAAGTCGATTGGTTTTTCAAACGCATTGCCGAGATTCTCAACGAGCGCGGCATTGGCTTCGATTTCGAGCTGAACGTGAACGAAGAGGCTCCCAGCCTGTAGCCCGCCACCTGCGCGCTGCCCCCGGTTGAGCAGCGCGCAGCAATACCTCATGCAGGCAGAATCAGCGCTCGATTAAGCGCAATGAAATCCACATGCTGCTCATGGGAAAAGTCCTCGATCACCTCTTGCAGATGCACATGCTCCCGTCCATTGAGCGCCATTTCGCTTGCTGCATTGATCAAGAAAACACCCAGCGCCCTGAGCGTTTCCGGCTCGGCGAGAATCGAGATCTCATCCAGCTGGATGCTCTGATCACTGCCCACCGCGGTTCCCTGAACGCTAAAGTGTTTCAACTTTTCCAAAGGTCGAGCTCCTGCAACCGTAGGTGATGTGCAAATCGAGGTCATGTGCAAGGTTTGACCCACCCACGCTACTGCAAGGGCACATAAATATCCGTCAGCCACTGCTCCTGCGGCGTCTGCGGATAAATACTCAGGTATTCAAAGAACAGCGGCTGATCCCGCAGTTCCTCGCCACTGCCCGGCAGCCAATCGCGGTAGATCGGGTAGATGCTTTCACCTATATGATCCGGCGAGCCCACATGCCGCACCACCGCATAGCGGCCACCGGCAATCTGCATCTCGCGAATGCCCGCCTCATTGGCGGCCACCGCCTCATGAATCTCGCCGCAGATGGCAAAGCGAAATTCCTGCGGCGCCGTGGTATCGGGGTTGTTGAAGGGAATGCCAAAACTGCGACTCGACGCCACCGGCGACTGCCCGCTCTGCATCCGCCAATCGATAAACCTGCGCACGCTTTCATTGACCAGCCCGGCAGGCCCGCAGTGCTCCAGCGCTGCAACCCGGGTGTCGGCAAAGTTCACGATTCGTACCTGCATGATGATGCTCCTGGAAAAATGAGGGATAGCAAATACCGCATTCCAGACCTGCCAGTTCGGCTGCTTCCTGAACGCACTCGGGCTCATGCCGAACGCCCGCCTGAACGCCCTGGAAAAGGCCTCGGGGCTTTCGAAACCGGCGCCAAGCGCGGCTTCCAGCACCGAGTAGTCCGCCAGGTACAGCAGGCGATGGGCCGCACCGCGCAAGCGCATCAATTGCACATAACGTGCAACCGGCACGCCCACGAATGCGCTGAATTGCCGATGGAAGTGAAACTCCGAGAAGTTCGCCATCCGGCTCAAGGTCCTCACCGACAGATCGCCTTCAAGGTTTTCATCGATGTAGGCGAGTACCGCGTTGAAGCGTTTCGCATAGGCGGCGTTGATCGGCAAGTCAGGCACTGGGCAAAGGCTCCGGGAAATACGGTAGGCAAAGGATCGGCTATCCCGGCAGGCGCGCGCCTAGCCGCTCTTGCTCAAGGTACACCCGGGTGGTTCGTGGCCGCCGTCCGGAAAAAAGCCTTGAGTCACCCTGCACCGTGAGGGGTGTCTGCGAAACCAATGGCGTCTTTGAGCTTGTGACTCTTCAAGCAGGAGCACCCATGATGGTCTATGGCGTCGCCGCCAAAGAACGGATATTTTGCACCCCCCGTTCAGCGGGAGCATTACTCACACCTCGACACAAGGAATTGCAATGGGCGTCTCGCTCCCCCTCTGGCTCATTCTCACGGCGATGACCGCTTACGCTGCAAGTACCCGCGGGCGCTCGGGGCCAAGATGGTTTGCAATCGGGCTGTTCTTTCCCTGCATGGCCCTGATTGCCGTGCTATTGATGCCGCGGCTGGCAAAGACCGGGGTTGACGCGCTGGTGCATGAAGATCTGCGCCCTTGTCCTGCCTGCGGCCAGGACATCCAGGCCAACGCCTCACGATGCAAGTACTGCGCAGCCGACGTGGAGCCTATCGCCTTGAGAGATCGCAGCGGTTGGGTCGCACGCATTAGCGCTCAAACCGATGAAGAATTTGCACGCATGGCCGAACAGATGGGACGAATCGACATACCCAGCGTTCTCGATGAGCCGCCCCACCTCTTTGCCGGCCCGTTCGAAGAAAAGGCCGAGGCACAAAACACCCTCAACTACCTGAAGTCCGAGCATGGCCTGGATGGACTGGTGACATGGCGCTCAGTGACCCGGTAAATGAAACGCTTGCAAGCCGACCTCCTGAAGGATCAGACATGTCCATCACCAATCCCAAAGTCATCGATTTCTGGGTTCGCTCCAAGGAAGAGCCCAACAACCTGCTGCTGGTCATGACCGACCACCTGGAATGGGGCGACAAGGCGGCCCAGGGCGAACACCTGCTCATGCTGCAGGAGAAGATCAACGCCTACATCGCCTTTATCGAAAGTGGCGAGATCTACACCGAGATTCCCGGCGCCTACGGCAAGTACCCGATCATCCGGGTGGTGGGTTTGTATGAACTTCCCGAGCAGGCCGAGTACTTCATGGCCCGCGTGACCGAAACCCTGAATGACGTGGGCATTGGCTTCGAGTTCGAGCTGAAAGTGATCGAGAGAATTCGCAACATGTAGCCCGCCACCTGCGCGACTGGCGATCGAGCAGCGCGCAGGAATCCCCTATGCCGGCAGGATCAGCGCCCGGTTCAGCACAATGAAATGCACATGCGCCTCGGGCGAGTCGAACTCCTGCCCGCGGGTCACTTGTGCCCGGCGACTTGACCGCAACAGCCCTGGCTACCGGCTACGGAGCGGCATGGGGGCGATTTTCCACACCATCATCTGATATGATTTTTTTCAATATGATTGCACATTGATTTTTATTGTGTCATTTATAGCTCCGCCGATCACGGGACAGATCCAGCGCGCCAACCCGGATGGCGGGCACCCGTATTCCCAATGCCCTCCCAGGAGTCAACAAAATGAACAAGACAGAACTTCTAGGTGCTCTGCTGCTGTGCGCGTCCAGCTTCCTCGCCCATGCCGACGAAGACAGCCTGCGCATCGGCATCGAAGCCGCCTACCCGCCCTTTTCCTTCAAGACCCCGGAGGGCAAGGTCAGTGGCTTCGACTACGACATCGGCAACGCGCTGTGCGAGGAAATGCAGGTCAAGTGCGAGTGGGTCATTCAAGAGTTCGACGGCATGATCCCGTCGCTCAAGGTGCGCAAGATCGATGCCGTGCTGTCGTCGATGTCGATCACCGAAGACCGGATGAAATCCGTGGATTTCAGCAAAAAGTACTACCACACGCCGGGCAAGTTCGCGATGAAGGCCGGCAGCCTGATCCATGACCCGCTGCTGGACCTCAAGGGCAAGAAACTCGGCGTGCAACGCTCCTCGACCTACGATCGTTTTGCCACCGAGCAACTGGAGCCGGCCGGCGTCATGGTGGTGCGCTATGGCTCGCAGAACGAAGCCTTCCTCGATCTGGCCGCGGGCCGCCTGGACGCCACCCTGGCCGATATCGTCAACACCAACGAGAGCTTTATCAAGACCGCTGCGGGCCAGGGTTTCGCCCTGACCGGACCTGATATCAACGACCCGAAATACTTCGGCCGGGGCGCCGGGATCGCCGTGCGCAAAGGCGACAGCGCCAACCTGACGCGCCTGAATGCGGCACTCGACGCGATCCGCGCCAACGGCAAGTACCAGCAAGTGATGGCCCGCTACTTCGCGTTCGATATCTACGGCGAGTAAGCCTTTCCTGAACCCCGGCGCCGGCCGCCCACAGGCGTCGCCGGGGGCTTGTGTTGCGCGCCTTGCGGCGCTCGCTTGAGGAACTTCATCATGCTCCACGGCTACGGATCGAGCATTCTCGATGGCGCCTGGCTGACCATCAACCTGGCCCTGACGTCCATGTCCCTGGCGATTGTCCTGGGGCTGATCGGCGCGGCCCTGCGCTTGTCTTCGCTCAAAGGGCTGGCGTTGCTCGGGGAAAGCTACACCACCCTGATTCGCGGCATTCCCGACCTGGTACTGATCCTGCTGATCTTCTACGGCGGCCAGGACCTGGTAAACCGCATCGCCCTGGCACTGGGCTACAGCCGCTACATCGACATCAACCCCTTTGTCGCCGGGGTCTGCACCATGGGCTTCATCTTTGGCGCCTACCTCTCGGAAACCTTTCGCGGCGCCTTCATGGCCATCCCCAAGGGGCAGGCCGAGGCCGGCCTGGCTTACGGCATGAGCGCAGGCAAGGTGTTCTGGCGAATCCTGGTGCCGCAGATGGTGCGTTTCGCCATTCCCGGCTTCACCAACAATTGGCTGGTGCTGACCAAGTCCACCGCGCTGATCTCGGTGATCGGCCTGCAGGACATGATGTTCAAGGCCAAGAACGCCGCGGACGCCACCCACCAGCCCTTTACTTTTTTCATCGCCGTGGCGGCGCTGTACCTGCTGCTCACCAGCCTGTCCCTGGTGCTGTTGCGCTGCCTGGAAAAACACTACTCGGTCGGCCTCAAAGCCGCCGAACTGTGAGAGGAACCGACGATGATGCTCGACTATCAACTGATCTGGGACAACCTGCCGCTGTACCTCAATGGCGCCCTGGTGACCCTCAAGGTGCTGCTGATTTCCCTGGCCCTGGGCTTGCTCCTGGCACTGCCCCTGGCGCTGATGCGGGTATCGCGCTCAGCGCTGCTCAACGCTCCGGCCTGGCTCTACACCTATGTGATTCGCGGCACGCCGATGCTGGTGCAACTGTTCCTGATCTACTACGGCCTGGCGCAGTTCGAGGCCGTGCGCCAGAGCCTGCTCTGGCCGTACCTGTCCAGCGCGACCTTTTGCGCCTGCCTGGCTTTTGCCATCAACACCAGTGCCTACAGCGCCGAGCTGCTGGCCGGCAGCCTGCGCGCCACGCCTGCCGGCGAGATCGAGGCCGCCAGGGCCATGGGCATGTCACGCCTGACCCTGTACCGGCGCATCCTGCTGCCGTCGGCCCTGCGCCGGGCCTTGCCGCAATACAGCAACGAAGTGCTGATGATGCTGCAAACCACCAGCCTGGCCTCGATCGTCACCCTGGTCGATATCACCGGGGCGGCGCGCACGGTCAGCTCACGCTTCTACCTGCCGTTCGAGGCATTCATCACCGCCGGGCTGATCTACCTGGTCCTGACTTTCATTCTGGTGCGTCTGTTCAAGCTGGCCGAGCGCCGCTGGCTTGCGTACCTGGCACCGCGCAAGCACTGAGGAGCTGCCATGGAGCATATTCAATACCCGTTGCCGTGGAGCGCCACCGGCACCGAACGCACGCTGACGCTGTTTCGCTTTGGCAGCGGCACACGCAAGGCCTATATCCAGGCGTCATTGCACGCTGATGAACTGCCGGGGATGCGCGTCGCCGTCGAGCTCAAGCGCCGGCTCCTGGAACTGGAAAGCCAGGGCCGTCTGAGCGGGGTGATCGAACTGGTCCCCATGGCCAACCCGCTGGGTATCGCCCAGATGTTCCAGGCCACCCATCAGGGGCGCTTCGAGTTCTCCAGCGGCAAGAACTTCAACCGCGACTTCCCAGAGCTGTTCGAGCCAGTTGCAGCAGAGCTGCTAGGACAACTGGGCGATGACGCCGAGGCCAACGTCGCGCTGATCCGCCGCGCCATGGCCGAGGTGCTCGCGACCATGCCGGCCCCCGCCTCGGAACTCGACGGCCTGCGCCGCCTGCTGCTGCAGCACGCCTGTGACGCCGACCTGGTGCTGGACCTGCACTGCGATTTCGAGTCGGTCATGTTGCTGTACGCCATGCCGCAACACTGGCCGCGCCTGCAACCACTGGCCGCCCGCCTCGGCGCCGAGGTGGCCCTGCTGGCCGAGGATGCGGGCGGCAGCGCCTTCGACGAAGCCTGTGGAATTACCTGGTTGCACCTGGCGGAACGCTTTCCCGAAGCCAATATTCCCCTGGCCTGCGCGGCCACCACCATCGAATTGCGCGGCATGGCCGACACCGAACGCGAACCCTGCCTCGCCAGCGCCCACGCCATTCTCGGCTACCTCGCCGAGCAGGGCCTGATCAGCGGCGACTGGCCCGCGGCGCCGCCCAGCCAGTGCCAGGCACTGCCCTTTGCCGGAGCGCAGTACGCCTATGCGCCCCATCCCGGGGTGGTGAGTTTTCTGCAACCCGTGGGCGCACAAGTGAAGGTCGGCGATCCGCTGTTCGAGGTCATCGACCCGCTCACCGACCGGCACAGCGTGGTACGTGCCAGCACCGACGGCATTGTCTATGCCCGCGAACGCCTGCGCTTCGCCCAACCCGGGCTGTGGCTGGCCAAAGTCGCCGGCGCTACCCCCATTCGCCAGGGTCGCTTGCTCAGCGACTGATTCCGGAGAGTTCACAGCATGTACAAACTTGAAGTTCAGGAACTGCACAAAAGCTACGGCGCGCATCAGGTGCTCAAGGGCGTGTCCCTGCAGGCCCGGGCCGGCGACGTGATCAGCCTGATCGGCTCCAGCGGCTCGGGCAAGAGCACCTTCCTGCGCTGTATCAACCTTCTGGAGCAACCCAATGCCGGCACCATCCTGCTCAATGGCGACCCCCTCAAGCTGGTGGCCGGCAAGCACGGCGGGTTGCAGGCGGCCGAGCCCAAGCAGCTGCAACGCATGCGTTCGCAGCTGTCGATGGTGTTTCAACACTTCAACCTCTGGTCCCACATGAGTGCCCTGGACAACGTGATGGAAGCCCCGGTGCAGGTACTGGGCCTGAGCAGGCAGGAGGCACGGCAGCGCGCCGAGCACTACCTGGAGAAAGTCGGCGTGGCGCAGCGCCGGCATGCCTGGCCGGGGCACATGTCCGGTGGCGAGCAGCAACGGGTGGCGATTGCCCGCGCCCTGGCGATGGAACCGCAGGTGATGCTGTTTGACGAACCGACCTCGGCGCTCGACCCCGAGCTGGTGGGCGAGGTGCTGAAAGTCATGCAGGACCTGGCGCAGGAAGGCCGCACCATGGTGGTGGTGACCCACGAAATGGGCTTTGCCCGGGAGGTGTCCAACCAACTGGTGTTCCTCCACCAGGGCCTGGTGGAAGAACGCGGCGCGCCCCGTGAAGTGCTGGCCAACCCGCAGTCCGAGCGCCTGCAACAGTTCCTCGCCGGGAGTTTGAAGTAAAGTCGCCACTCCAGCGCTTGGCGCGGCCCTGGCGCGACCGGCTTCGGATACACTCCGGGCCATCTCGCCAGGGCGTCAGGCAGCGCCCTCCTCCCCCTTCAACCACTGTCGAGCCGGATATGCCAAGCCCATCGAAAGACACCTCGGTCTACGCCGCGCCGGTGATGCGCAAACTGTCGGAAATCGTCGCCGAACTGCCGCCGTCGCTGCGCAAGGTGGCGGACTTCATCCTGCGCCACCCCCTCAAGGCCGCGACCCTGACCATCGAGGAGATGGCTCAAGCCACCCTGACCTCGCCCGCCGCCGTCAACCGCCTGGCCAAGGCCCTGGACCTGGGGGGCTACAGCGGCATGAAGGCCGAGCTGGTCACCACCTTGCAGCAGATGGTGTCGCCGGTGGACAAGCTGCGCAACGAACTGGCCCAGCGCCCGGGTGGCGCCTTTGGCCTGCACGAACAACTGCAGAGCGCCGGCAGCAACCTGGCCACCGCCGCCACCAGCAACCATGCCGACAGCTTCGACGCCTTCATCACCCGCCTGACCAGCGCGCGCAAGGTCTACATCCTGGGGTTCGGCAACAGCGTCTACCTGGCCGGGCTTGCCGCCGCCACCCTGATGCCGTTCTGCGCCGACGCCACGGCCATCAGCATGGAAGGCGGCAATGAAAACGCCGCCTACCGGCTGGCCGCGATCACGGATCAGGACGTGCTGCTGGCGATCTCCCTGCCACGCTACTCCCAGGACACCCTGCAACTGGCGCGCTTTGCCAGTGAACGCGGGGCAACGGTGCTGGCCATCACCGACTCCCCCGCCTCGCCGCTCACCGCGATAGCCGAGCACACCCTGTTCGCGCCTTGCGATCACCCGGTGCTGACCAGCTCCAACATCGCCGTGCTGGCCTTGATCGAAGGGCTGGTCGCCGGGGTGATGGCGCGCAATGAAAAAGCGGTGAAATTGGCCACTGAGCTGACAGAAAGCGTGATGTCGTATTTGCATATTCCTGGTCAGGGCAAAGCGCTGAAGAAGTGATGCCAAGAGGCAGGAGGCGCAAGATCCCGGCGTAGGAGCCAGCTTGCTGGCGAAGAGGCCCCCAAGGCATGCATCGCCCTGGCCGACGCCTTCGCTGGCAAGCCAGCTCCTACCAAGCAGAATCAGTCCGGCCGCAAGGCTGCCGATTGCTCAAGCTCTGGCTTTTGATCTTGCTGTTGATCCCAATGGCCCCGTTAACCACGACGGCCCCATGCGAGGCACCGAGTGGAGAGGCAAGCGCTTTTGCTTACTTTTTTGCTGGGCCGGCACTCCGGCGTTTGAAAAAAGTGAGTCGCCCTAAGGGCGAAACCGGCAGTAACCACACCGGATATCCCTCCTTTTCAAACACCCAGCCGTTGCAGAAACTTCTGGATTTCAAGCGAGTAGGCACCAGGGTGGGAGAACCTGAACATATGCCCAGTGCGCGACATGATGACCTCCTGCGAACCCCTGATGCCCTTCAGCAGAATTCCAGCCGCCTCTTCACCAATCAACCGATCCTCCCCCGGCGTCAAAATCAGCGTAGGAACATCAATCCTCCCCAACCGACTACGGTAGTCCACCTTCTCAATCGAACGCATGCGATTGACGTAAGCCCGGTGGGGCGTCTCTTTGATGAAGAAGGCGCGGCTCTTGGCCACCGACCAGGGAATCTCCCCCTCCCGGTCAAAGGACGAAGCCAACTGCGCCGCATGAATCCGCAAGGTCAGCTGTCGATAAAATGGCCCGGGAAACCAGGGCGCCAGGGCCGCCAGGCTCTTGAGCAGCGGTGAGGTAATCGGGCTCCGGGCAAAACCACCGGAGAGTACCAGGCCTGCAAGGCCCTCGGGCTGGCGCGTGGCAAACGCAATCGAGGCCACCGCACCATAGGAATCGCCAACCAGCACATAGCTCTGCAGGTCCTGCACCTGATCGAGGATGTAATCGGCCAGGGTTTCCAGCTCGCACACCCCGTCCGGCAAGCGCAGGGTGCGCAGGCGCCGGTGCTGCAAATGGGTCAGCTGGTCCAGCTGCCAGGGGGCCCCGGCAAAGCAAGGGATCATGACCAGAGTGGGTGTCGCTTGCATAAGGTGCTCCTGGCGAGTCGGTTAACTACGGGCGAACTCTAGGAGCGCCGAGACAGGCAATCCAATGGCATTTGCGCAGCATCTCGATGCACGGGATCGATGATCCCCGGAGGCGTTGAGCACAGCACGCCAACGGTCAATCGACAACCAGCATGCCGGTCAACCACTCAATGGCCGGCTCGTGGGCGCGCCCTCGTGCGCGAATGATCAGCACCTCCCAGCTGGGCAGCGCCAGGGGCAACTCGAAAAGGCTCAGTTGCGCAGCCTCCTGCATGCGCAATGCAACCCGCTCGGCCACCACCGCAATGGACTGTGAAGCACCCACCATAAAGGCCACGGCCAGAAAGCCCGGGCACGTGAGGCTCACCTTGCGGCTGCGCCCGAGGTGCTCCAGAGCATCGTCCACCGTGCCCCGGGTATCACCGCGTGGCGACACCAGGATGTGCGGCAGGCGCACGAAGTCATCCAGTTCCATGTGCAGTTTCTTGCCGCGCTTGATCAGCGCCGGGTGGCCCTGGCAGGCGATGCCGACAAAGCGCTCCGTATGCGCCAGCTGACAGGCAAAACGCTGCGGAATCTGCGCGAACGAGCCCGACCCCAGCACCAGATCGAGCTCACCGCCATCGAGCATGCGCAGCGCCGATTCGGCATCTGCCGGCCTGAAATTCAGGACCAGTTCGGGCGCCGCGGCCTGCACTCTGGCCAGAGCGGGGGCGACAACCGTCAACAAGGCGTGATCGGTGGCCGCCAGCGCCAGCGTGGTCTGCAGGCGACCCGGGTCGAACGCACCTCGCGGGCTGGCGATCAGCCGGACCGAATCGAGCACCGCCGCCACTTTCGGCATCAACTCCGTGGCCAGCGGCGTGGGTGCGATCCCCCGGGGGTGTCGAATGAACAGCTGGTCGGCAAAAGCCGTGCGCAACCGCGCCAGAGCATGGCTGGTTGCCGACTGGGACAAATGCAAGCGTTCAGCCGCGCGGCCCACATGCCGTTCGGCCCACAGAGCTTCGAGCACCACCAGCAGGTTGAGATCGAAACGTGTCAGATCCAGAGAGTTCATGGAGCAGTGGCCTCGTTGTGGATCATTTCCAGCGCGCAGTTTGGGTGCCACTGTTTACCAGCCATGGCACGCGCGACAAGGACAAGCATGCTGCCTGGCAAGCGTACCGCAAGCGAGCCAACGCGCTGCGCACTCTCTCGGAACGGTTGCGCCTTTCGTCGTTCTTGCGCTCGCTCCCGCTGGCGGTAACGGGCCGTCGCCGGTTATGACTGCCAGACCATTACGCGGCGTCGCTCAAGGCATTGTCGGTCGCCTTGCCGCTGCCGCCCAACACGCAGACGGATGAAAGAGTGCGTTCGCTCTTCAATGGGGAAATGCGCCTTGAGCGTAAGCCTGCCAAAGGCGATGTATAAAACCGCTATCGACCTGGTGCTTGAATGCCTGCGCGATCAGGCCAAAATCATCCGACACATAGCCTGCAAGATCCGGATTGCCAGTGATCTGATAGACCCTCTTGAAGGCAGCCTCTTTGACTTGCCTGATGGATTCATCTTCAGGTGGACATGACGCAAGCACTTCTTCGTAGCTATCGCTCCACGCGCTGGCAAACTCGATGCAATCCCGTGAATCCAACCTGGCATCCCAGTCAGTGTTGTTCTGGAAAACCTGCTCAAGAAAAACACCGTCATTTATCCTGGAGAGCATTTCACTTAGCCCCATCATCTCAGCCCATCTCCTTGAACCGGCTCTCGATCAGCTTTACCGATAGCTTGTTTATAGAGACCCGTGAGAAACCCTGAAAGACCATCACTGACATTACTGCTGGACAATCCAACGCTCAAACTCGGCAGCCTGCGAAGGGCAATTGATGTCCCTGATCCAATGGATTTCCGTCTCAGGGTCGAGACTGTCTGTCACCGAGAAGGCGAAAATGGCGCCAGCCAACTCTGTCTGGCGCAACTCTTTAAGGGCGTCGACGCAGAGGCCAAAAACAGCATCGCGATACTGTTTGAAGTCGGGCCCTTCCGGGACCGACTGACAGGAGCGCCGCATATCCTCGGATATGTCCGTAAAAAACTCCTCGCCAAAGCCCTCATGACTCCATTCGCCGGGACTCCACTTGAAATAGACAGGATCTTCAGGGAACTCGGCCTGCATCTTCGCCAGGTGGGTTTTGCAGTTGAACGATGCAGACAGGGAGGTTGCGTCCGAGTCGGAGTACAACGCAAAACCACATACTTCAGACTCGGGCATTTGCATTATGAATTTCGCTATCGCCTGACGAGAGGCCGCGACAACTCGGCGGTGAAATTCAGCGGCATCAAAAACAACCATGATGCTATTCCTTGTTGGCAACACGTTGATTGTTTCGCCAGCACAGTGCCGACGCATTTTTCGTAACGCCAAGACCCTATCCGCAGCGCTCCTGACACTGCCAGTAATCGCCCTGGCCAAGGCTTCATATTTTGCGCGGTACGCGCCGCACGGCACCAACCCTTCGACGCCGGACTTTTCAGCAGCCGTCGGCATCGGCACTTGTCGTCTACTGCACCGGCAAAAAATTCATCAGCAGCAAACTCTGCGCATAGTTGAACCCCACCCGTCGATAACGCTCATCCAGAATCTGCGTCAGCAGATCCAGGCGCGCCACAATCTTGCCGAACTCCACGGCAAAACTCAGGTTACTGCCCTCCTCGGAAATCTCGTTGGAAAACAGCAACAACACGCCATTGGCATCCTGGCGCTGGCTCAGAAGCCAGGTGGCCTTTTCGATATTGCGCGCGGCGTTGCTGATGAACTGCGGGTCGATGCTGTCGGTCATGTAGAACTCGGTGCGCCCGCCATGGGCGGTCACCAGCATGCTGCCGATGGCATAGATGAAGGCGCCGACCCGATCCCCCTGGAACTCCGGGCTCAGGGAATAACTCAGGGCCGCCAGGTCGCGGCGATCGCCCAGGGCCGGCAGTGGCTGGCGTTTTTCGATGGCGTTGCGGATCTCGCGCTGGGCGCTGGTGCCATCGGGGAACCCCGATTTGCGCCATTGGCTGGGATTGCGCAGATAGAGCTTGCCCATCAGCAGGTACAGGCTCTGCAGGTTGTCGCGCATGCCGATGGTGGCCATGCGGTCGACACTGGTCTGGAAGAATTCGTCAGGCTTGCCTTCACGAAACTGTTTGGCCAGATCGCGGCCTTGTTGCTGGCTGCAGGCCGTGGCGCCCAACATCAGCAGCGCCACCAGAAACAGGCGCGCAAAGCGGGTTTGCATCATGCAAGAAGAGGGAGCGTAGGCCATCGGCACCGGGTCAAAATTCACGGGCTGCGGCGGGGATCGGCGCGGCCAGGCCTGGTGATAGAACGCAAAACTGTAAAAAAGTGCGATGGCCGCCGCCGGCCATCGCCAAAGAGCGCCCCTTAAGGGCGTCGCAACTGACCGGGAGACACGATGATCTTGACGTTGTGTTCCTTGTTGTTGACCAGCTCCTCGAAGCCCTGGCCAACGATCTGTTCCAGCTGGATGCGCCCGGTCACCAGGGGCGAAATATCCAGGCGGCCATCGGCGATAAAGGCAATCACATCGGCGAACTCACCGTTGTAGGCCAGGGCCCCGAGCACCTGTTTCTCGGTGGCCACCAGTTCGAAGAAGTTGAACTCGCTGGGCTCCTCGAAGATCCCCACCAGCACGCATTTACCGGCCTTGCGGATCAGGTCGATGGCCAGCTTGGCGGTGTGCTTGTTGCCGATGCATTCGAAGCTGACATCGGCGCCCAGCCCGCCGGTCAGGCGCTTGACCTCGGCCAGGGCGTCGCATTCCTTGGGGTCGAGCACATGGGTGGCGCCCACCTCCAGGGCCTTGGCCTTGCGCGCGCCGGACATTTCCAGGGCGATCACCTGGGCCGCGCCGGCGGCCTTGGCGCACATGATGGTGCACAGGCCGATGGTGCCGGCACCGACCACCACCACGTTCTGTCCGAGCAAACTGCCGGCCTTTTTCACCGCGTGCATGCCCACCGCCAACGGCTCGATCAGCGCCCCGGCCTCGGCAGGAAAGTTGTCCGGCAAGGCGTAGAGCAGGTTGGCCGGCACGTTCACCAGTTCAGCAAAGGCGCCGTTGTTCATCAGCCCGGTAAAGGCCAGGTTCTCGCAGATGTTGTACAGGCCGTGGGTGCAGTAGTAGCAGGTGCCGCAGTGCTGGCAGGCGTCGGCGGCCACCGGCTGGCCGACACTGAACCCCTGGACTCCTTCGCCCAGGGCGACGATCTCGCCGCAGAACTCGTGGCCGAGAATGCACTGGCCCTTGATCCCGGTCAGCGGGTGCGGCGCGTCCACCGGAATGAACACCGGCCCGGCCACGTATTCGTGCAGGTCGGAGCCGCAGATGCCGCACCAGTCGACGCGGATCTGCACCCAGCCGGCAGGCGGCGCGTCGGGCAGCGGCACGTCTTCGACGCGGATATCGTGGCGGCCGTGCCAGACCGCGGCGCGCATGCTCGGAACGGATTTGAGGGCAACACTCATCTTGGCTTCTCCTGGTTGTCATAGGGCGACGACGGCCCCCTGGCCGTCGCCGCAAAAAACCTCAGTGCTGGCGAATGAAGTCGAGGATCAGGCGGTTGACCTGCTCCGCCGCTTCCATCTGCAGCATGTGCCCCTGCCCCGGCAGCACTTCGATCTGCGCCTTGAGGTCGGCGCTGTGGCTCGCCGGGATGATCCGGTCGTCGCTGCCCCAGATCACCAGCACCGGCTGCGCGCCGTCCTGCACCACCGGGCGCAGATCGGCCTGCTGGCGGCCGTCGGCGAACAGGTTGCCGGCCAACTGCCCGAGGGCGGCTTGCACCCCTTCCAGGCGCTTGTACTTGAGCATGTCGTCGAGCATCTGCCGGTTCACCAGTTCGGCGTTGGAGAACAGCTGCACCAGTTGCGGCTTGAGCGCATTGCGGTTGCTGGCCTCGACGAAGCCTTGCAGGTAGTCGCCGTTGATCTCGCGGCCCAGCCCGGCGCTGCCGATCAGGGTCAGCGAGCGCACCCGTTGCGGCGCCAGCCGCGCGGTATTGAGGGACACCGCGCCGCCCATGGAGTGGCCCACCAGATGGGCCACGGGAATCTCCAGGTGATCCAGCAGTGCCAGCAGCACTTGGCTCAATTCATCCAGGTCGCCCCGTTGCAGGGCCTTGGCCGATTCGCCGTGGCCCGGCAGGTCGAGGGCGATCACCCGGCGCCCGGCGGCCAGGGCTTCGTGGTTGAACAGCCAGTTGTTGAGGTCGCCGCCGAAGCCGTGCACCAGCAGCAGCGGCGTGCCGCCTTCGCCGCGTTCGAAATAGCGGATCAGCCGGCCGCCCAGTTCGACCTTCTGCGGCGCCGGGCCGTGGTCTTCGTCGGCGCTGTCGCCGGGCACGAAGCTGGCCTGGAACTGCGCGATCACCGCGTCGATCTCGGCGTCGCTGGCCTCGCCGTCGACCACGATGCCCAGCAGCGCGCCCACCGCCAGGGTTTCGTCCTGGCGGGCGATCTGCCGGCGCAGGACGCCGGAGAACGGCGCCTCGACGCTGCTGGAGATCTTGTCGGTCTCCACGTCCAGCACTTCATCGCCCTTGCTGATGCTCTGCCCTTCTTCCTTGAGCCAGGCATCGACCCGGCCCTCGGTCATCGACAGGCCCCACTTGGGCATGGTCAGGGTATGGATCTGGCTCATCGGCGGCTCCACTCGATCACAGTGAGCACGGCGTTTTCGATCTTCGCCGCGTCGGGGATGTACAGGTCTTCCAGGGCGTCGGAGAACGGCACCGGCGTATGGGGCGCGGTGACCAATTCGATCGGCGCCTTGAGCGATGCGAAGGCTTTCTGCGCCACCAGGGCCGAGATGTCGGTGGCCATGGAGCAGCGTGGGTTGGCTTCGTCAATGACCACAAGACGCCCGGTCTTCTCCACGCTTTCCAGGATGCTGTCTTCGTCCAGCGGGCTGGTGGTGCGCAGGTCGATGACTTCGCAGTCGATGCCGCGTCCGGCCAGGTTGCGCGCCGCATCCAGGGCGGTG
This sequence comes from Pseudomonas saponiphila, assembly GCF_900105185.1. Taxonomy (NCBI): domain Bacteria; kingdom Pseudomonadati; phylum Pseudomonadota; class Gammaproteobacteria; order Pseudomonadales; family Pseudomonadaceae; genus Pseudomonas; species Pseudomonas saponiphila. The sequence goes on from NZ_FNTJ01000001.1 coordinate 4,106,127, forward strand.
TTCACCGTGCGCCCGTAGGACACCAGGGTCACGTCCTTGCCGTCGCGCAGGAAGTTGGCCTCGCCGAAGGGAATCGCGTAGGACTCTTCCGGCACTTCGCCCTGCAGGCTGTAGAGCATTTTGTGCTCGCAGAAGATCACCGGGTCGTTGTCGCGAATCGCCTGGATCAGCAGGCCCTTGGCGTCGTAGGGCGACGACGGGCAGACCACTTTCAGGCCGGGGATGTGGGTCCACAGCGAGGTCAACATTTGCGAGTGCTGGGCCGCGGCGCGCAAGCCGGCGCCGACCATGGTGCGGATCACCAGCGGGGTCTGGGCCTTGCCGCCGAACATGTAGCGAAACTTCGCCGCCTGATTGAGGATCTGGTCCAGGCAGCAGCCGGCGAAGTCGACGAACATCAATTCGCACACCGGGCGCACGCCACGGGTGGCGGCGCCGACCGCGGCACCGACGTAGCCGATTTCCGACAGTGGGGTGTCCAGCACCCGCCCGGGAAATTGATGGTAGAGGCCCTTGGTCACCCCGAGCACGCCGCCCCAGGCGTCGTTGTCGCCGGGGGCACCGGCACCGCCCGCCACGTCTTCACCCATGATGAACACGCTGGGGTCGCGACGCATTTCCTGGGCCAGGGCTTCGTTGATGGCCTGCTGGTAACTGATTTTTCTCGCCATGATGGTTCTCTCGATTTTTGTTGTAGGGGGCGATTAAGGGGCCGCTCAGGGATAAGCGACGTACACGTCGCTGAGCAGGTCGGCCGGGCTCGGCTTGGGATCGGTCTTGGCCTTGCGCACCGCGTCCTCGATCAGCGCTTCCACGTCGGCATCGATCTGCTCCAGCTGGCTGGCCTGCACCAGGCCCGAACGGGTGGTGCGCTCGCGGAACTGCATCAGGCAGTCGTTGTGCTCGCGGTAATGCTTGACCTCATCGGGCGCGCGGTAGGTCTGGGCGTCGCCCTCGAAGTGGCCGTAGTAGCGAGTCAGCTTGACCTCGATCAGCGACGGCCCCTCCCCGGCCCGGGCCCGCTCCACGGCGGCGCCGGCGGCTTCATGCACGGCGAAGAAATCGAAACCGTCCACCGTCACCCCGGGCATGCCGAAACCGGCGGCGCGGTCGGCGATGTGGTCGCAGGCCACCGACCAGTTGGAGGCCGTGGCCTCGGCGTAGCCATTGTTCTCGGCGATGAACAGGCACGGCAGGTTCCACACCGAGGCCATGTTCATGGCCTCGAACACCGCACCTTCGTTGGAGCCACCATCGCCGAAGAACACCACCGACACGCCGTCGGTGCCCTGCAGCCGGGCGGCCAGGGCCGCGCCCACCACCAGCGGCGCGCCGGCACCGACGATGCCATTGGCGCCGAGCATGCCCTTTTCGAAATCGGCGATGTGCATGGAGCCGCCCTTGCCCTGGCAGACCCCGGTCTTCTTGCCGTAGATCTCCGCCATCATCCCGTAGACGTCCACGCCCTTGGCGATGCAATGGCCGTGGCCACGGTGGTTGGAGGCGATGCAGTCATCGTCCCGCAGGTGGGCCATGACCCCGGCGGCCGAGGCTTCTTCCCCGGCGTAGAGGTGGACGAAACCGGGGATCTCGCCGGTGGCGAATTCCACGTGCAGGCGTTCTTCGAATGCGCGGATGGTGCGCATCACCCGGTAGGCGTGGAGCAGTTGATCAGTGGTCAGGGGTGTCGACATTTTTATTCTCCAGGGTGTCTTGGGACTGAAGGTTCACGGGGTGTTGCCGGTGATCGCGGTCAATGGCCAGCAGGCGCTGGCGCGCCGCGTGTTCCAGGACCGCGTTGACGTCGATGCTCAGCGGACCGCCGGCATCCAGGGTGACCGTGGGCCGGTCGTGGGGGTTGAATTCGATCTCACGCTCGCCATCCAGGGCCAGGGTGCCGGCGCTCAGGCACAGGGGCTGGGGGACGTCGGGTTGCAGGTAGCCGGCCTCCCGCACGCCGCAGCCCTGCAGCAGGCCGGGGGCCAGGGGCACCAGCAGCGCTTCGGGGGATTGCCGGTCCAGGCGCATCCAGGCGCCGTGGGGTTCCTGGCGAGTGACCGGCAGCCACAACCCGCAGAGCGCGGAAATGCCGATGGACTGGGGCTCGGCGAAGGTCACGAAGACCTCGGCCAGATCACTGGCGCGACTGATGGCCCGGGCCCCGATAAAGGCCAGGGGCGACACCGCCACGTCCACCAGGGCCACTTCGCACAGGCCCCGGGCCGGTTCGCGCACCAGCAGGCGCTTGTTGCGCCGCAGGGCGATCTCGGCGGGCACCCGGCCGCTGGCGTAGAGCCCACCGGCCAGCCCGGCGCTGGTGGCTTCGCGCAGTTCCGGAAAAGCGTTGTTGGTGCCGGTGGACAGGGTCAGCAGCGGAATGTCGCCCACCTCGGCGGCCACCGCCTTGTGGGTGCCGTCGCCACCGAGCACGGCGATAAGCGCCACCCCGCGCTCGGCCATCCAGCGCGCCGCCTGGCGGGTGTCCTCGACGCTCTGGCGCAGGGCCAGGTCGAGGAACTCCAGGGCCGGCCAGTGCTGCTCCCGGGCCTGGCGGCTGCGGCTGTTCTTGTGCACTGCGGCGGCGATGCCGGTCATGTCGGTGGGCATCAGCACCTGCTCGATGCCGGTGGCGCCAAAGGCCGCTAGCAGACGCTGGATCACCGACACCTTGTCGGTGCTGGAGAACAGCCCGGCGTTGGCAGTGAGGCGGCGCACATCACGGCCCGAGGCCGGGTTGGCGATGATGCCGACGCTCAGGGGACGGCGGCTCATGAGCGCACCGCGGATGGATCACAGGCAGGAGAAAACATCGGGCACCTCGTTCTTATTCTTCGATGGGCCAGTCGGCGCCGGTGGTCAGGAGCCGGTAGCCAAGGACTAGTTGCCAAGGGCTAGAGCAAGGCCGGTGCCAGTTGTCGGAAAAACTCTGCAGAAGGCCGTTCCAGAGCGGCTGGCGTGCTTGCCCCATCGCATTGGGGAACGCCGTCCCTGAGACGTCGCATGTCAGGCTGCACGGGGCCTTGGCGAGATCCTGAGACGTTGCGTCTCACCGCCCCCATGGCGCCGTCCGGTGCTTGTCGAGGGCCGTGGATCGGCGCTTAATGCGCCGACAACGATAAGAAGCTGCAACCGGAGGCCTTCATGCTTTCCGCACATTCCAAAGCCCATGTGGACTGTGTCAGCCGGGTCCTGAAAAACGCCGCGCACCTGCCCCAGGCGCCGGTGCCGAGCCTGATTCTCGATTCCTGGCGGCGCTCCATGGAGCAGCACCGGCTGGACCCCGGCTCGCTGCAGGGGCCGCGCATCCTCTCGGAAAACCTGCTCAAGGAATGCCGCGAGCGCTCCGAGCTGTTCCTGCGCATCGCCAGCGAAGAAGTGGCCCGCCTGCATGGCCGGGTGCGCGACGCCGACTACTGCGTGCTGCTCACCGACGCCCAGGGCCAGACCATCGACTACAAAGTGGAATCCACCCTGCGCAACGATTGCCGCAAGGCCGGGCTGTACCTGGGCACCTGCTGGTCGGAAGGTGAAGAAGGCACCTGCGGCGTGGCTGCGGTGCTCACCGCGCGCACCCCGATCACCGTGCACAAGCGCGACCATTTTCGCGCCGCGTTCATCGGCCTGACCTGCTCCGCCGCTCCGGTGTTCGATCCCCAGGGCGAGCTGCTGGGGGTGCTGGACGTGTCGGCGGTGCGCTCCCCGGACGACCGCCGCTCCCAGCACCTGATCCGCCAGATGGTGGTGCAGAGCGCCCGGGAGATCGAACAGGCGTTCTTCATGAACAGCGCCCAGGGCTACTGGGTGCTGCGGGCCCATGCCAGCCCGGGTTATGTCGATAGCCAGCCGGACTACCTACTGGCCTGGGATGACGACGGCTGCCTGCGGGCCCTGAACCCGGCGGCGCGTCACTACCTGTTGCAACGCTTCGGGCGGCTGCCGCAACACATCGCCCAGGTGTTCGATCCGCAGCTGTTGCAGCGCGCCCGGGACGAGATCCTGTGCCCGCTGTCCGCCGAGCTGCATGGCCGCTTGCAGGCGCCGCGCCGGCCCCAGAGCCGCCCGCGCCGGAGCCTGGCCGGTGAACAGCTGGACCCGCGAGTGGAACAGAGCCTGCGCCTGGCGGTGCGAGTCAAGGACCGGCATCTGCCGGTGTTGATCCAGGGCGAAACCGGCTCCGGCAAGGAAGTCTTCGCCCGCCAGTTGCACCAGGCCAGCCAGCGTCGGGAGCGGCCCTTCGTTGCGCTGAACTGCGCGGCGATTCCCGAGAACCTGATCGAGAGCGAGCTGTTCGGCTATGTCGCCGGGGCCTTTACCGGGGCCTCGAACAAGGGCATGCAGGGCCTGCTGCAACAGGCCGATGGCGGCACCCTGTTCCTCGACGAGATCGGCGACATGCCCCTGGCCTTGCAGACCCGCCTGCTGCGGGTGCTGGCCGAGGGTGAAGTGGCGCCGCTGGGGGCCGCGCAACGCAAGGCGGTGGATATCCAGGTGATCTGCGCCACCCACCGCGACCTGGAAGCCCTGGTGGCCGCGGGCAGTTTTCGCGAGGACCTGTATTTCCGCCTCGGTGGCGCGCGCTTTCAACTGCCGCCGCTGCGCGAACGCAGCGACCGGCTGGCATTGATCACACAGATAGTCGAAGAGGAATCCCAGCGCTGCGGCGCGCCGGTGCAACTGGGCAATGCGGCGCTGGAGTGCCTGCTGGGCTACCGCTGGCCGGGCAACGTGCGGCAACTGCGGCATGTACTGCGCTACGCCTGCGCGGTGTGCGAAGGGCCGCTGATCCAGTTGCAGGATTTGCCCGAGCAACTGCGCGGCACCACAGCCGAAGGCGCCCTGCCCGCCCAGGAAAGCGCCACCAGCCCCGAGCGCCAGGTCCTGCTCGACGCCCTGGTGCGCCACCGCTGGAAACCGCTGGCGGCGGCCAAGGCCCTGGGCATTTCCCGCGCCACCCTGTACCGCCGCGTGCAGCAGCACGGCATCCAGATGCCCGGCAGAAGCCCGGTCTGAACCACACCAGCCGCGAGCGCCGGCTTGCCGGCGAACAGGCCCTCGAATTGCGCGCCGATCTTGCGGACGCCTTCGCTGGCAAGCCAGCTCCTACACGGTGCTCCGGAGCGTTGCGGCGTTTCTGTAGGAGCCGGCTTGCCGGCGAACAGGCCCTCCGATTGAGCGCCGATCTTGCGGGCGCCTTCGCTGGCAAGCCAGCTCCTACACGGTGCTTCGGAGTGTTGCGGCGTTTCTGTAGGAGCCGGCTTGCCGGCGAACAGGCCCTCCGATTGCGCGCCGATCTTGCGGGCGCCTTCGCTGGCAAGCCAGCTCCTACGGTTGCCGTGATGTCGTGGAATCAGGCAGGGCGGGCTGGAAACGGGCGCGGTAGCGTCCGGGGCTTTCGCCGGTCCATTTCTTGAACGCGCGGTGGAAGGCGCTGGGTTCCTGGAAGCCGGTCAGTTCGGCAATCTCGCTGATGCTGACGCCGGTGCGGCGCAGCAGTTCGACCGCAACGCCGCGGCGCACTTCGTCCTTGATCTCTTGATAGGAGCCGCCCTCGCGCTCCAGGCGCCGGCGCAGGGTGCTGGCGCTCATCTGCACCTCGCGGGCGAAGGCTTCCAGGGTCGGCCACTGGCTGTAGTGGCTGCCCCGCAGGCGCTGATGCACCTGGCGGGTCAGACCGTGCTGGTTGCGAAAACGGATCACCAGCCATTGCGGGGCGCTGCGCAGGAACACCTTGAGCGAGGCCAGGTCCTGGACCACCGGCAGGCGCAGGAAGCGGCTGGCGAATTCGATCTCGGTGCGCCCGGCACTCCAGCTCAGGTTGCTGCCCCACAGCAGCGCATCGTCGCTGAGGCTCAGGCGCGAATGGCGAAAATCGGCGCGATCGATGGGGATCCGCCGCCCGCCCAGCCAGCAAAGCAGGCTGATGATCAGCACCAGCAGGGTTTCTTCGGCGTAGTGGCTGCGCAGCGGGTCGGTGCAGCGGCTTTCAACGCTGATCACCGCGCGCTTGCCGCGCACGCCGAGGCTGGCGCCGACGTCCCGCAAAAACAGGCCAAAGTTGTTCAGGCACTGGCGCAGGGCCTTCTCCAGGTTGGGCTCCTGGATCAGCCCGCGGCAGATCAGGGCAAAGGCCCCCGGCGGCATGCCGCGGGAGTCGAGCTGGAAGAATTCGTCCTGCAACTCGCGGATCTGGATCAGCCACAAGGCCGCGAAGGCACTGCCGGACACCCGCGCCCGGGGCTGGTCGAGCAACGCCGGGTCGATGCCGGCCTCGCTCAATACCGCCGCCAGCCGCGCCGGCTGCTGGCGCAGGGCGTGGGTCATCACCCGGACAAAGTAGACCGCGACCGAATCCGTTTCACGCATGTAGAGGCTGTACTCCCGTAGCAGGACCTATGGCAAAAAACGCCAGCACCCTTGACCGCTTTCGGCATAGGCCGGCCACCGTGTGCGGCTCTAGACTCGCGCTGGATAACCCGCAGGGCAAGGCAACCGCGCCATGCTCCGCGAAGGCCATGAACAAAGGAAGAGCTGAAGATGAATCTTGCGACTATCGGGGTGATCGGCGCCGGCACCATGGGCAACGGCATCGCCCAGGTCTGCGCCCAGGCGGGCTTTGACGTGACCCTGCTGGACATCGCCCAGGGCGCCCTGGACAAGGCCCTGGCCACCATCGGCAAGAACCTCGACCGCCAGGTGAGCAAGGGCACCCTCGGCGAAGACGACAAGCGCGCCGCCCTCGGCCGGATCCGCATCAGCACCGACTACAGCGTGCTCAAGGACGCGCAACTGGTGATCGAAGCCGCCACCGAGAACCTGGACCTCAAGCTCAAGGTGCTGCAGCAGATCGCAGCCCAGGTCGGCGCCGAGTGCGTGATCGCCTCCAACACCTCGTCGCTGTCGATCACCCAACTGGCGGCCAGCGTCGGCGCGCCGGAGCGCTTTATCGGCCTGCATTTTTTCAACCCGGTGCCGGTGATGGGCCTGATCGAGGTGATCCGCGGCCTGCAGACCAGCGACGCGACCCATGCCCTGGCCATGGACATGGCCCAGCGCCTGGGCAAGACCGCGATCACCGCCGGCAACCGCCCGGGTTTTGTGGTCAACCGCATCCTGGTGCCGATGATCAACGAGGCGATCCTGGTGTTCCAGGAAGGCCTGGCCAGCGCCGAGGACATCGACGCCGGCATGCGCCTGGGCTGCAACCAGCCGATCGGCCCGCTGGCCCTGGCCGACCTGATCGGCCTGGACACCCTGCTGGCGATCCTTGAGGCCTTCTACGATGGCTTCAACGACAGCAAGTACCGCCCCGCGCCGCTGCTCAAGGAAATGGTTGCCGCCGGTTACCTGGGGCGCAAGACCGGTCGGGGTTTCCATCACTATGGCTGAGCGCTGCTCACGCTTTGCCGAAAGCCGCGACAAGGCCCTGGAGCTGTTCGCCAGCAAGGGCTTCGGCCAGGTCGGCATGCGTGAGCTGGCGAGCCACCTGGGGCTGACCCCGGGCTCGCTGTACCACCATTACCCGAGCAAGCAGCACCTGCTGCTGGACCTGATCGAGGAGTTCTTCGATGAGCTGCACAGCACCCTCAAGCGCCTGCAGCGACGCAAGCTGCAGGGTGACTGCCTGCCAGCGCTGATCCGCGCCCACCTGAAGCTGCACCGGGAATTGCCACGGCATTTTCGCCTGGTGGAGCGTGACAGCGGCTGCCTCAATCCCGACCAGCAGGTGCGGGTCGGGCAATTGCGCGAGCGTTACGAGCAGCAGTTGCTGCAACTGCTGGGTACCCCGCCCGGCCTCGGTGCGGCGGCCCAGCGCGCCGCTGCCCATGCCCTGGCCAACCTGCTCAACAGCGCCCCCGGCTGGTTGAGTGAGCAACCGCTGCCCGAGCGTGAACGCGAGGTCCTGCTGGAAAACCTGCTCAGCGGCGCCATCGAGCGGCTAATGGGGGGCGCACCGCTGCACAGCAACGTGGCCTGAGCCTCAGCGCAGCTGCAGCGGGTCCACCAGGCCAGCGGCAATCGCCATGCCCACCAGCGCGGGCAGGTGCTCGGCCTGCATGCGCTTCATCACCCGTGAGCGATACAGGTCGATGGTCTTGATGCTGACCCCCAGCTGTTCGGCGATCTCGCGGTTGGTGTAGCCCTGCACCAGGGGCAGCAACACGTCCTGCTCCCGTGGCGTCAGGCTCTGCAGCAACGCCTGCACCCGGGCCTGCCCGGCGCTCTGGCTCTGATGGCGGTCGGCGCGGCTCAGGGCCTGCTGCACGCTGTCCAGCAGCAGCTGTTGGTTGTAGGGCTTTTCGATGAAATCCACCGCTCCGGCCTTGAACGCGCGCACCACGATGGGCACGTCGGCGTGGCCGCTGACAAAGATCAGCGGCAGGTGGATATCGCGCTGGCGCAGTTCTTCCTGGACATTCAGCCCGCCCATGCCGGGCATGCGCACATCCAGCAGCACGCAGGCATTGAGGCTGGGGTCGCAGTGTTCGAGAAACTCGCGGCCGCTGGTGAAGGGCACGGCCTTGAGGCCCACCGACTCCAGGAGCCAGACGGTGGAGTCGAGCATGCCCGGGTCGTCGTCGACCACATACACCAACTGCTGCGCCTCACGGGTCATTGCCTTGCTCCTGTGGTTGGGTGGGAAGTTGCACCGGGATCGGCCGGGGCCGTGGCCGGCAGGTAGCAGCACATCGTCAAGCCACGGTCCTGGGGCTTGGCCTGCAAGTCGCCGCCAAAGCCTTCGACGATGCTGCGGCTCATGGACAATCCGAGCCCCAGGCCGTTGGCCTTGCTGGTGTAGAACGGGGTGAACAGTTGCGGCAGTTGCTCGGCCGAGACGCCCGGCCCCTGGTCGCTGACGCTGATCCGCACCCCGCCCTCGGCCGCTGCTTCGGCGCCCAGCACAATGTTCGAGCCTTGCTGTGGATGCACTTCGCGGTTGGCCTCGATGGCGTTGCGCAACAGGTTCAGCAGCACCTGCTCCAGCAGCACCCGGTCGGCGTACACCGGCGGCAGATTATCCGCCAGGCGCAACTCGATCGCCACCTCACAGGACTGGGCTTCCCAGGCACACAGGCGCACGGTTTCCCGGGCCACCTCGGCGATATCCAGGGCCTGCACCCGGCGCCCGCCCTTGCGCAAAAAGGCCCGCAGGCGCTTGATCACTTCGGCGGCGTGGGTCGCCTGTTCGGCGATCCGCTCCAGGCCCTGGGCGACCTTGCCGGCGGCCTCGGGCTGAGTGTCCAGGGCCTGCAAATAGCGTTGGCTGGCATTGGCGTAGTTGACCACCGCCGCCAGTGGCTGGTTGATCTCGTGGGCGATGCCCGAGGCCAGTTCGCCCAGGGTCACCAGCCGCGCGCTGTGGGCCAGCTCGTCCTGGTGATGGCGCTGCTGGGCCTCGCGCAGTTCGCGCTCGCTCTGGTCGTGGGCCACCAGGGAATAGAAGCGCTCGCCACTGGCCGCGCGGTGGGCCAGGAGCATCAGCGACACCGGCACCGAGGCGCCGCCGGCCGGCGGTTGCAGGCGCGCCTCGATGCTCCAGCGGCCGCTGCGCTCGGCGCGCTCCCAGCCCTCGCGCTGCAGGCTGTCCAGCACTTGAGCGCTGAGTATCGAGGCCAGACCGGGCATCGCCTGATCAGCCGCGAGCCCCAGGGTGCGCCGCGCCGCCGGGTTGAGGTAGGTCACGGCGCCACCGGGCTGGATGAACAGCACCGGGTCGGGGTTGGCTTCCACCACTTCCGCCAGGCGCCGCTTGTTCTCTTCGGCCTGGACCCGGGCAGTGATGTCCCGGGACACCGCCACCACTTCCACCACGGTGCCGGTGTAGGTATCGCGGATGCCCCTGCAGGCGGTTTCGAACCACAGGTAATGGCCGTCGCGGTGGCGGATGCGGTAGGTCATGGTGTGGTAGCCGTCCTGCTCCAGGGCGTCGCGGGTACGCTGCATCAGCCCGGCCAGGCCCTTGCTGTGGAACAGGCTGCGGGCCAGCAGGCCGCGCAGTTGTTCGGGCCAGTAGCCGAGCAGGGTCCAGGACGCCGGCGAAGCGTCGAGGAAGGTGCCGTCCGGGGTGTGCCGGGAAATCAGGTCGGTGGTGTTCTCGGTGATCAACCGGTACAGGCGCCGGGCCCGGGCCGAGTCGCGCTCGGCCTGGACCTGGGCGGTGGCCTCCTGACAGCGCGCCAGCACCCGCTGGCGCAGGGGGTCGGGGATGAAGCTCCAGAGCAGGATGCGTTCGCCGCACTGGGCTTCCACCTGTTCGATGGCGCGCTGCTGCTCCAGGCAGGCGCGCACCAGGGCCGGGTGGTTGATCGGCAGCAGGGCCGCGAGATCGCCAGTGGCCGCATCGTCCAGCCACTGGCGCAACGCCGGGTTGAGGTCCAGCGGCTGCGCCTGGGCGTCCAGCAGCAGGCTGGGCTGCGGGTCGTGGCCCAGCCAGGGCGAGTCCGGCAGCTGGCCTTCGCGCTGTAGCTGCAACCAGCGGCTCAGGTGGGTGGAGGTGGGCATCGTCGATCAACCTGTGGGAGGCAATAGCGGCTTTTTAATATAGTACAATTACTATACAACCCAGGTAGTACTTCCATATCAATCGACAAACAGTATATAAAAGACCCCGGATAAGTCACCGAGCTTTCGCTGGGTGTGTTGCGTACCTGCAAGGAACGCCTGATAGGAATCGCCTGATCGTAGGAGCTGGCTTGCCAGCGAAGGGGCCCGTGAGATCGCTTTCGCCGGCAAGCCGGCTCCTACGAGTGAAGGTGTTCTTGAGATCGCCTTCGCCGGCAAGCCGGCTCCTACGAGTGGTGGTGTTCTTGAGATCGCCTTCGCCGGCAAGCCGGCTCCTGCAGGTGAAGGTGTCGGTGAGATCAGGGCTCCGGGTACACAGCACGCGCACCGCAAGCATCGGCCAATAGAGCTAATAATCAGCCACCGGGTACCCGAACCATGTCCATCTACGAGCAAGGCCTCGCGCCGTCTGCCGTCAACCATATCGCCCTCTCCCCCTTGAGCTTCATCGAGCGCACCGCTGCGGTTTACCCCGAATATCCGGCGGTGATCCACGGTTCGATCCGCCGCACCTGGGCCCAGACCTACAGCCGCTGCCGGCGCCTGGCTTCGGCCCTGGCCGGCCGTGGCATCGGCCAGAACGACACGGTGGCGGTGATGCTGCCGAACATCCCGGCGATGCTCGAGGCGCATTTTGGCGTGCCGATGATCGGCGCCGTGCTCAATGCCCTCAACGTGCGCCTGGATGCCGAGGCCATCGCCTTCATGCTGGCCCACGGCGAAGCCAAGGTGCTGATCGCCGATCGCGAATTCCACGGGGTGATCCACGCCGCGGTGGCGATGCTCGATCACCCACCGCTGGTGATCGATGTCGACGACCCGGAATATGGCGAAGGCCAGGCGGTCAGCGATCTGGACTACGAGGCCTTTCTCGCCGAGGGCGACCCGGTGTATCCCTGGCAGTGGCCGCAGGACGAATGGCAAGCCATCGCCCTGAACTACACCTCGGGCACCACCGGCAACCCCAAGGGCGTGGTCTATCACCACCGCGGCGCCTACCTCAATTCCCTGGGCAACCAGATGATCTGGGCCATGGGCAACCACCCGGTGTACCTCTGGACCCTGCCGATGTTCCACTGCAACGGCTGGTGCTACCCGTGGATCGTCACCGCCCTGGGCGGCGTGCATGTGTTCCTGCGCCGGGTCGATCCGCAGAAGATCCTCAACCTGATCCGCGAGCATCAGGTCACTCACCTGTGCGGCGCGCCGATTGTGCTCAATGCCCTGGTGAACATGCCGGAATCGGCCAAGGCGGCCATCGACCACCCGGTCAACGCCATGGTCGCCGGGGCCGCGCCACCGGCCAAGGTGATCGGCGCGGTGGAGGAAATGGGCATCAAGGTCACTCACGTCTACGGCCTGACCGAGGTCTATGGCCCGGTGACGCTGTGTGCATGGCACGCCGCCTGGGATGAGCTGCCCCTGGAACAGCGGGCGCAGATCAAGTCACGCCAGGGGGTGCGCTATCCGACCCTGGAAGGGCTGATGGTGGCCGACCCGAAAAGCCTCGAACCCACGCCCCGAGACGGCCAGACCATCGGCGAGATCTTCATGCGCGGCAACACCGTGATGAAGGGCTACCTGAAGAACCCCAGCGCCACCGCCGAGGCCTTCGAGGGCGGCTGGTTCCACACCGGCGACCTGGGGGTGACCCACCCGGACGGCTATATCGAGATCCGCGACCGGCTCAAGGACATCATCATTTCCGGCGGCGAGAACATCTCCACCATTGAGCTGGAAGGCGTGCTCTATCGCCACCCGGCGGTGCTGGAAGCGGCGGTGGTGGCCCGGCCCGACGAAAAATGGGGGGAAACGCCCTGCGCCTTCGTCACCCTCAAGGCCGACCACCAGGACGTGAGCGAAGCCGAGATCATCGCCTTCTGCCGCGAACACCTGGCGGGCTTCAAGGTGCCGCGCACCGTGGTCTTCAGCACCTTGCCCAAGACCTCCACCGGCAAGATCCAGAAGTTCGTCCTGCGCGACCTGGCGAAAAACCTCTAGCCTGAATACACCGACCCAGCCCTTGTAGGAGCTGGCTTGCCAGCGAAGGCGCTCTCACCGGCCCATCCCTCGCAGGAGCTGGCCGGGCGGCGCTCCGCTTGCCAGCGAAGGCCTTGGCCAGGGCGATGCCTGGCTCGCGGGCCTGTTCGCCGGCAAGCCGGCTCCTACCAGGTGGCGGGGTCTGGGTTTTCGATTCATGCGGCCACGGCCGTTCAACCTCCCCTTTTGCCCGAGGTTCCTGCAATGCCCGAATTCAATGCTCCGCTGCGCGACATGCGCTTTGTCCTGCATGAAGTGTTCAACGCGCCAAAGCTCTGGGCGCGCCTGCCGGCCCTGGCCGACACCGTGGACGCCGACACCGCCGACGCGATTCTCGAAGAAGCGGCCAAGGTCACCGCCAACCTGATCGCCCCGCTCAACCGCAGCGGCGACGAGGAAGGCGCCAGCTGGCACGCCGGGCAGGTGCGCACCCCGGCCGGTTTCAAGGAGGCCTACCGCACCTACATCGAGGGCGGCTGGGTCGGCCTGAGCGGCAACCCGGCCTACGGCGGCATGGGCATGCCGAAGATGCTCGCGGTGCAGTTCGAAGAGATGCTCTACGCCGCCAATTCCAGTTTCGCCCTGTATTCGGCCCTGAGTTCCGGGGCCTGCCTGGCCATCGACGCCCACGCCAGCGAGGAACTCAAGCAGCGCTACCTGCCGCCGATGTACGAAGGCCGCTGGGCCGGCTCCATGTGCCTGACCGAAGCCCATGCCGGCACCGACCTGGGGATCATCCGCACCCGCGCCGAACCCCAGGCCGACGGCAGCTACCGCATCAGCGGCAGCAAGATCTTCATCACCGGCGGCGAACAGGACCTGACCGAGAACATCGTCCACCTGGTGCTGGCCAAGCTGCCGGACGCCCCGGCCGGGCCCAAGGGGATCTCGCTGTTCCTGGTGCCGAAGATCCATGTCGACGCCAATGGCAATCTCGGTGCGGCCAACGCGGTGAGCTGCGGCTCCATCGAACACAAGATGGGCATCAAGGCCTCGGCCACCTGCGTGCTGAACTTCGACGGCGCCAGCGGCTGGCTGATCGGCGAGGCCAACAAGGGCCTGGCGGCGATGTTCACCATGATGAACTACGAGCGCCTGTCGATCGGCATCCAGGGCATCGGCTGCGCCGAGAACTCCTACCAGAACGCCCGTACCTATGCCCGCCAGCGCATCCAGAGCCGCTCCCCGGCAGGTCCGGTGGCCAAGGACCAGATCGCCGACCCGATCATCGTCCACCCCGATGTGCGGCGCATGCTGCTAAGCATGAAGGCCATGACCGAGGGCGGCCGGGCGTTTGCCAGCTACGTCGGCCAGCAACTGGACCTGGCCAAGTTCGCCGACCAGCCCCACGAGCGGCACAACGCCGAAGCCCTGGTGGCGCTGCTGACCCCGGTGGCCAAGGCCTTCTTCACCGACACCGGGCTGGACAGCTGCGTGCTCGGCCAGCAGATCTTCGGCGGCCACGGCTACATTCGCGAATGGGGCCAGGAGCAACTGGTGCGCGACGTGCGCATCGCCCAAATCTACGAAGGCACCAATGGCATCCAGGCCCTGGACCTCTTGGGGCGCAAGGTGGTGGGCAACGGCGGCGTGGCCCTGCGCCTGTTCACCGGCGAGATCCGCGACTATGCCTACCTGCCCGGCGCCGCCTACGCCGCCGAGCTGCTGGACGCAGTGCAGCGCCTGGAAGACCTCAGCGACTGGCTGCGCGAGCAGGCCGCGCAGAACCCCAACGCGGTGGGCAGCGCCTGCGTCGAATACCTGCAGCTGTTCGGCTACGTGGCCTACGCCTACCTGTGGGCGCGCATGGCCCAGGTGGCCGAGCACCGGCGCGCCGAGGACGACGGCTTCTATGGCGCCAAGCTGGCCACCGCGCGCTTCTACTTCAGCCGCCTGTTGCCGCGCATCCTCAGCCTGGAGCAGAGCATCCGCGCCGGCAGTTCCCCGCTGTTCGGCCTGGAGGCCGAGCAGTTCTGAGTGCCTGGGCAGGGCGCCCGCCGCCCTGCCCCAGCTTCAGCGCCAAGCGCCAAGCGCCAAGCTCCAAGCTCCAAGCTCCAAGCTCCAAGCTCCAAGCTCCAAGCTCAGGCAACAGCACACCCCACGGATGCAAAACCTCAACCGGCCCGGCATACTTCGCACCCGGACACCGCCCAAGGAAGAAACGTGTTGGCCCCCGCCCTGATCATCGCCAGCTCAGCCATCATGCTGCTGCTTGGCAGCCTGCACCTGATCTACACCTTCGCCACCGACAAATTCCAGCCCCGTGATCCGGCCCTGGCCGAACGCATGCGCCAGGTGTCGCCGCTGATCACCCGCCAGACCAGCCTGTGGCGCGCCTGGGTCGGCTTCAATGCCAGCCATAGCCTGGGGACGATGCTGTTCGGCCTGGTCTACGGCTACCTGGCCTGGCTGCACCCGGCCCTGCTGCTGGAAGCCCGCGGCCTGCTGCTGATCGGCCTGGGCTTTCTCGCCGGCCTGTGGCTGCTGGCGATCCGTTACTGGTTTCGCATTCCCCTGGCGGGCATCAGCCTCGCCCTGATGCTGTTCGCGGTTGCCTGCGGTTTGCTGTTCATCTGAATCCAACCATCATCGGCCCTGTCATTTTCGAGTCCCTGCATGTCGCCCCTGTACACCTTCTGGTCCCGGCTCTACTACCCGCTGTGCTGGATCGCCGTGGCCGCGCCGGCGGCCAGCATGATCCATTGCAACCTGCACCTGATCGTGCCCCGGGAGGTCGGCGGCACGCTGTTCGGCGGTTCCATGGGGTTTCTGATGTACCTGGGCGGCTGGGCCCTCAGCGTGCTGGGCCTGGTGCTGGCGCTGCTGACCCGGATGCCCAGTGCACGTCTGGCCCTGATCGTCGCCGGGCTGGTGCAAGGGCTGCTGGGCCTGTGGTGGCGGATCAACTACCCGGATGATTTCGACGGCAACCTGATCTTCAGCATCCAGCCCCGGGAGCTGGACTATGTGATGGTCTTCGGCTTTACCCTGGTCTACGGCGGCGTCCACCTGTTGCGTCAGCAGCGGCTCAAGCCGCGCCCACCCGCCACTCGCAATGGGCTGTTGCTGCGCACCCTGTGGGCCCTGGTGCTGGCGGCGACCTTCATCCTCCCGCCGCTGCTGGCCATCACCCGCAAGCCCCTGCCCTACTGCGCCTTCGACCGGGCCGGCAATCAGTTGAGCGTATGCCTGGGCCCTGGCAGCCGGGTAATTGTCGACTGAGCGTCCCCCCGACTTCGTTCCTCCTTTTCTCGACCTTGATGAGTGTGCCCATGTCTCGCCTGTTTACCCTGTGGTTGTGGCTGTACCGCCCCCTGTGCTGGATCGTCGTCGCCATCCCGCTGTCGGTGATGCTGTTGTGCGACGTGCAGATGATGCAACCGCGGGATGTCAGCGGCACCTTGTTCGGCGGGGCCATGGGTTTTCAGTTGTACCTGTTTGCCTGGGTGCTGTGCCTGATCGGCCTGGTCCTGGCCCTGCTGACTCGGATGCCCGGCGCGCGCATGGCATGGCTGCTGGCCGGGCTGGTGCCATTGCTGCTCGGAGCCTGGTGGCGGCTCACCTACCCGGATGATGAAGATGGCAGCCGCGCGTTCAGCCCCCAGGACTGGGAGCTGGACTACATGCTGGGCATCCTGTGCCTGTTCGTTATCAGCGGCCTGTACTTCTACTGGCGCCGACGCCTCGTCTCACGGCCCGCCGCCACCAGCGCCGATGTGCTGTTTCTGCAAACCGTGTGGGCGCTGGTCCTGGCGGCGGCGTTCATCCTGCCACCGCTGAGCTTCATCAAGCAGCAATCCCTGCCCCGCTGTGCGTTCAACAAGGCCGGGGAGCAATTGACCGTATGCCTGAGCGATGATCCGAACGAGCCGGTCATTGTCGACTGAACCGACGCTGGCAGCAGCCCGCACAGAAAAAAGCCCCGGAGCGATCGGGGCTTTTTTCTGTGCGGTACTATCGATGCCTGGTGGCCGGTGACGCTCTGCGCACCGGCAAGGCGGCGGCGAAAGCCATGGCCTCTTCCCGGGTGCCGAAACTAGCGAGCCGATCACCCGCCGTACAGACCTTCCAGGGCCCGTGGTTGACGCTCAATACCTGATAACCGTTGATCTGCAACTTGTTCAGCAGCGGCGTACTCATGGACACCTCCCTTTTGTCAGCGTGGCTGGGGCTTGGGCGCTTTACCTTACACCCGCAGCACCCTCCGGCGACGGCCGCATGTCGGCGCGACGCGGTCATTTCCTCAGGTTCGCCAGAGGGTCGTAGGCGCGCGAGCGCTTGCGCTGGTGCTCAGGTTCCGGCTGATCCAGGGGCGCCCTGGCCGGGCCCACCGGATCGACCTGGGGATCGGCGAGGTCTGGCGAATCAGGGTCGAAGCCCGGGTCGTGGTGATTCGAGGCGTGCTCGGACGAGCGCGGCCCCGTGGGGGTCTTGGCAGCCATGGTCAGCTCCTGTGCTAGCCCGCAAAAAGGCGGGGACAGCCGTTGGATCGCGATCCGTTCCCAGGGTGCCGGCCAGCGGACCAATGGCCACCGGCAAATTGCATTGCAGCGAGCAGCGTCGCAGGATGACGCCCTGGCCCACAACCGCTCAAAAGGAAGTGCTGATGACGATTCGTGCCGTGGTTTTCGATTTTGGTGGCGTGCTGTTCGACTGGAGCCCGCATCACCTGTACCGCCAACTGATCACCGACGATGAGCGTCGCCAGTGGTTCCTCGACACCGTCTGTACCCAGGCCTGGAACACCCTGCAAGACGCCGGCCGGCCCCTGGCCGAAGCCACCCGCAGCCTGGTGGCAGAGTATCCCGAGCATGCGCCGTTGATCGAGGCCTATTACGGGCGCTGGCCGGAGATGCTCAAGGGGCCACTGGACGAAGGCGTGGCCCTGCTGGAGGAACTGCACCAGGCGCAGGTGCCGCTGTTCGGCTTGACCAACTGGTCCCAGGAAACCTTTCCCTATGCCTGGGAGCACTACCCGTTCTTGCAGAAATTTCGCGACATCGTGGTGTCGGGGCAGGAACGGCAGATCAAGCCGGATGCCGAGATCTACCACACCACCCTGGGACGGATTCGCGCGCATTTGCCGGGAGTGGCGCCTGAGGAGCTGGTGTTCATCGATGACCATGCGCCGAATATCGTCGCGGCCAGGGCGCTGGGCTGGCGGGCGATTCATCATGTGGCCGCGGGGGAGACGCGGAGGCAGTTGGGGGAGTTGGGGGTGGTTTGAGGGGCTGGGGAGATGGGGTACATATCCATTGCTGCGGTCATGGCCACTTAGGGTTTCGCTCTGACAGCGACATGCCGGCCTGAGGATGCATTGAGCGAACGCCTCCCCGGTAGGAGCTGGCTTGCCAGCGAAGGCGTCCACCCAAGCGCTGCATGCCTCGCGGGCCTCTTCGCCGGCAAGCCGGCTCCTACGAACAGCGCGTAACGCTTGGCTTCTGATCTTGATCTTCCGGCCCCTTTCCAGCAGGCCCTATGGAGGGGCAAGCGTTTTGAGTTCCTTTTTGCCGGGCCGGATAGGCCCCCAACCCTCCCTCCAAATCCCCCCTACTATCGCCATCCGCAATCACCTGCCCCCTGCATATCGCCCTTTGGAATTTCCACAAAATCAATCCCTTACCCCTGTGAATCCACCTGTCGGAAACCCACAAAATCAATGTGCCATTACCCGGCTATTTCCATCCGCGCTGCTTAACTGCAAAGGCTGCCAAGTACCGCAGCCCCCCTAAACCCCACGGAAGGCACACACCATGAGCCCCACCTCGCAACACACGGTTGTTCCCTATGGGGTAGCGATCCAGTCGGCAATCGCCGAAGGCAAGCTACCCCAGATGAAAGCCCTGCTGGCCAAGCGCAATCAGAAGGGCGACGAACCCAAAGATCTGAAAAACGCCTACGAACAACTGGCCAGGGAAGTCGCCCGGCTGGAGCAGCACTGATCGCTGTTTCCCCGTCATTGAATGGAGGCAAAGCATATGTCCGGTTCCAATTCCCAAGCCGAAGGTCTGTTCCCCCTGAGCTATCGCATCGGTACTGCTCAGGACGGGGCGCCCAGTCTGATCCTCAACCTGCTGGTCTACACCCCCGACCAAAGTGTGCGCGGCGGTTCGACCATCACCCAGGCGGTCAACCCGCCCCTGAACCTGCACAGCGATGTCTGGGGTCAGTACACCTACCTCACGGTCATGCCCCCCAGCGCCAGCAAGATCCTCATCACCGCCCAGGGCAATCAGGGCGGCCCCGGCTCCAATTCCATCATCACCTTCAAGCTGCACCTGGTAGTCGGCGAAAACTGGAAGGAAGGCATCGCCAACTACCAGTACTTCAACGGCCACGACTGGGTTTCGGTCAATCAGGTGCCGGCCCGCCTGCAGGAGTCGGTGCAGTCCAGCTCCCTGTCGACGCCAGAGCTCTCGGGCCAGTACAGCGCCGTGAACAGCACCAGCGCCGCGTTGTACGGCGGACCGATCCACGGCGCCATCGCCAGCGGCGATCTGGCCCAGATGAAGAGCCTGCATCGGGTGGCCACCCAGCAACTGGAGCAGCTACCGCTGATCCGCACCGCGCTGGATGCAGCCAAGGCCGAGATCAAGAAGCAGGAACGCCGCTGATCAAGGCCATCCATCACACCTGATGCTTTCTATCCAGATAAGGAGTTGCAGCATGACAATCGGACTGTTCCATACCCGCATCATCGTCGCCAATCCTGTGATCGGAGCGCCGGTGCTGACCCTCGACCTGCTGGTCAACACCCCGCAGAAAAGAGTCAGCGGCGTGGCCCGGATCACCCAGAGCACCTCGCCACCGCTGCAGTTCCGGGCGGACGTCTGGGGCGACTACTCCCAGGTCAAGCTCGATCCGTCCAGCGAGGGCCATATCATCCTCAGCCTGGCCGGCAACCCCAGCGGTCCCAACAGCCAGATCGCCGAGACGTTCCATCTGCAGGGCATCCTCGGCCTCGACTGGGCCAGCGGCTTTGCCAGCTACAAGTACCAGTACCAGGGTCATTGGCATGTGGTGCAACACGCCGCCGTGAGCCAGGCACCGGTGGAGCAGAAACAAAGCGAACGCACGGCCCAGATCGGCCTGCCGCATATGCATCCCCACCCGCTGTACGCGGTGGCGCTGCAGGAGGCCCAGACCAGCGGCGACCTGGCGCGGCTCAAGGCGCTGGTGGCCCAGGGCGAGCAGCAACTGGCCAACAGTGAAAACCTGAGCCAGGCGGTGCAGCAGCTGCAGGCGGAAATCAGCCGCCTGGAGCGCCGCTGAGTCCAGGCCAGCGGGGCCGGCCGTCATCGGCCGGCCCCGACTTGCGCCAAACCGATCGCGCCCTCGCCACCCACGGAAGGTGCGCCTGTTTCGATGGGTTGCTGCCGCGCACCGCTGGGTGCGCAAGGATCTCTCATGTCAGACCGTCTCCCCGCCCGCTACCTCAGCGAAAACGACCTCAAGCGCTATGTGCCGGTGCATGTGGTCTGGGAAATCACCCTCGCCTGCGACCTCAAGTGCCTGCACTGCGGTTCCCGCGCCGGGCACCGGCGCCCCGGTGAACTGAGCACCGAGGAATGCCTGGCGGTGATCGATTCACTGGCCGCCCTGGGCACCCGGGAAATCACCCTGATCGGGGGCGAAGCCTATTTGCGCAAGGACTGGACGCGACTGATCCAGGCCATCCACGACCACGGCATGTACGTGGCGATCCAGACCGGCGGACGCAACCTGACGCCGGCCAAGATGCAGGCCGCGGTGGACGCCGGGCTCGATGGCGTCGGCGTGTCCCTGGACGGTCTGGCGCCGCTGCACGACGCGGTGCGCAATGTGCCGGGCTCCTTCGACAAGGCCCTGGACACGCTGCGCCGGGCCAGGCAGGCCGGGCTGAAGATCAGCGTCAACACGCAGATCGGCGCCGCCACCCTGCCCGATCTGCCGGCCCTGATGGACCTGATCATCGACGCCGGCGCCAAGCACTGGCAGATCCAGCTGACGGTGGCCATGGGCAACGCCGTGGATCACCCCGAACTCTTGATGCAGCCCTACCAGCTGCTGGAAGTCATGCCGCTGCTGGCACGCCTGTACCGCGAAGGCAACGAGCGCGGCCTGCTGATGAACATCGGCAACAACATCGGCTACTACGGCCCCTACGAACACATGTGGCGCGGCTTCGGCGACGACCGGGTGCACTGGACCGGCTGCGCCGCCGGGCAGACGGTGCTGGCCCTGGAGGCCGACGGCACGGTCAAGGGCTGCCCGTCCCTGGCCACCGTGGGCTTCTCCGGCGGCAACGTACGCAACATGAGCCTGCACGACATCTGGCACTACAGCGAAGGCATTCATTTCGGCCGCCTGCGCTCGGTGGACGACCTATGGGGCTATTGCCGCAGCTGCTACTACAACGACGTCTGTCGCGGCGGCTGCACCTGGACTTCGCACTCGCTGCTGGGCAAGCCGGGGAACAACCCCTATTGCCACTACCGGGCCCTGGACCTGCAGAAAAAGGGCCTGCGCGAGCGCATCGTCAAGCTCGAAGATGCGGGCCCGGCGCCCTTCTCCGTGGGCCGCTTCGACCTGATCACCGAGCGCATCGACACCGGCGAAGCCGTGGCCAGCGTCAGCGACAGCGGTCAGGTGATCAAGCTGGCCTGGGTCAATCAGGGCCTGGCCTCCCCCGCCGAAGGCCGCATCCCGCCGCGCCTGGCCCTGTGTCGCAATTGCCTGGAGTACATCCACGCCGTCGAGAGCACCTGCCCGCACTGCCACGCCGATGTCGCCGCCGCCGAAGCCCGGCACCAGGAGGACCGGCTGCGCCAGCAGGCCCTGATCAACACCCTGCACCAGTTGCTGGGCCTGCCCCCGGAGCAGCCGCGCCTGTAATCGCCGCCAGTCCCGCCGCCGCGCCCGATCCTGGCGCGGCGGCGGTTATAGCAGCCCGGGCAAGCATCGAAAAACCATCTATAAAAAACCTCCGAACCAGGCGGATAAGGGCTTTGCTAAAGAAGTTCGTCCACAGGCCCGCGCGCCCCCTGCGACTGGAGCACAGCATGAAAGTAAATCCCTACCTGGTGTTCAACGGCGACTGCAAGGCCGCCTTCACCTTCTATGCAAAATGCCTGAACGGCACCCTGGAAATGATGATGACCTTCGGCGAAAGCCCGGCTCGCGAGCACATCAGCGCCGACTGCCACGAACGCATCATGCACACCCGCCTGAGCGTCGGTGACCAGTGGCTGATGGGCTCGGACACTACCCCGGAACGGCCCTACCTGGGCATCCACGGCTGTTCGATCTCGTTGAACATCGACAATCCTGCCGAAGCCGAACGGGTGTTCGCCGCCCTCGCCGAGGAAGGCAAGGTGCAGATGCCACTGGAAGCCACCTTCTGGGCCGAGCGCTTCGGCATGCTGGTAGACCGTTTTGGCGTGCCATGGATGGTCAACTGCGAGAAGCGCCAATAGCCCGGCCCACTGCGTCCCACTCCTCGGGTGCCGTGCCCTGCGGCACCCACCGCCACGCCTGCTGTGAAAGATTTTGCGCACTTCATCAAACAGCCATCAGCACCCTGTACTAGGATACGAGGCGACCCTTCGTCGCTCAGCGTAAACAGGAGCTAAATCAACCGCTATCCAAACTCGTTGCTATAAGGCAGCCCTTCCACACCTCCTCATTCATGGATGAAATGATGAACTCACAAATACTGTTTCCACACATTGGCAAGGTCATCGCCAGCACCGGAAGCCGCAGTTTTCCGCGCATGCTGCACGACCTGATACTCACCCAACTGGCTGTAGACGCCACCCATATCACCCAACTGCGGGCCGACCCGCAGGCGGGCGCCGACAGACCCGGCAAGCCCCTCATGCAGACCCGCCATCCGCTTCATGCCAGTAACGATCCGCTGCTGTGCGCCGCTTTTCCCGAGCAGCCCGAGCAGCCGGTCCAGGGCCCGCTGCTGCATCGCCAACGCGGCAACCTGAATCCGGCGCAACTGCACCTGACCGGCCGCAAGGACTCGTACCACTACGTGCTCTCGGTGTACCGCAGCAGCCAGGCCCAGAGCTTCTCCCCCCAGGAGCGGCTGTTGCTGGAAGACATCTCGCCGCTGCTGCTGCCCATGGTGGAAAAGCACATCAGCGCCCTGCAGCCCCACGGCGACAGCGCCGAGCAGAACGGTGCCGCCATCGAGGGCCTGACGACCCTGCGCCTGCGTTTTGCCGAGCGCCTGGAGCAGTCCGGGCTGCACCTGTCCAACCGCGAGCTGGAGGTCTGTGTCGGGCTGCTGGCCGGGCGTACCGCGCCGCAGCTGGCCGAGCAGCTCAAGCTCAAGGTCAATACCGTGGAGAGCTACCTGAAGCGCGCCGCCATCAAGCTCGGGATCAGTGGCCGCCACTCGCTGCTGCGCTGGATGTACTCGCCCCAGGAAGACGCGCCGGGCAGCAACGATGGTGCACCGGCCTGATCCGCCACCGGTCCTGACCCGCTGACCCGACCCTGCCGGCCCCAGCGCCGGCGGGGTTGTCCGGGCGCGGATCAGTCCCGGGCCAACGCGTCGATCGACTGCAGGCGCGCTGCATCAGCCCGGGCCGGAACGGCCCCTTGAGCACCGCATAGCCACCGATGGTGTACAGCGGCGAGTCACCCTGGCACGCCTTGCGGATCGGCTGATTCAGCTGTAGGAAATTGGCTATCCGTCGACGACGCTCATGGCCTGGCGTGGGTCTTCGCCCCCTTGCCCCGGACGAGCCACCCGGGCCCGCGCGAACCCGCCGAAAACCCCGCCGGCTGGCGCCAAAGGGTTGTTGCAGAGGCTTGGCGCAATACCTGGACAAGGCTCTGGCATGGCTTGCCTGTCCCCGTTTCCCCCTACAGACGCCGGGCAAAGCCATAGGCTTAAATTCAGCTCCGAAGAGCGGTTCAGGTTCATCGGGAATCTGCCACGCACAGCGTGGCAAGCGCGCTTAGATCAGCGATTT
Organism: Pseudomonas saponiphila; assembly: GCF_900105185.1. Lineage (NCBI taxonomy): Bacteria > Pseudomonadati > Pseudomonadota > Gammaproteobacteria > Pseudomonadales > Pseudomonadaceae > Pseudomonas > Pseudomonas saponiphila. The sequence goes on from NZ_FNTJ01000001.1 coordinate 4,129,697, forward strand.
GTCTCAATCAAGGATGATTAAGGATATGAGTCTGACCAGCAGTATTGCGAACATGGAAATGCCGCACTTCTACTTCGAACTGGGACAATTGATTTCCCACACCGGCCACCCACAGTTCGCCAGCGAGATGCTGCAACTGGTGGACAAGCGAGTGCCGGCGGGCCATCTGGTGCTCAGTGAATGGACCCTGGACGAGCGCCAGGCCAGTTCCCTGTCCATTACCCTGTTGGGGCGTGCCGGGCTGCAGAAGGATCTGCCGCTGCCGGAGCCGCCGCGACGTCATGACCCGCTGCTGCACAAGATGCTGGAAATGGACGACTCGCTGCTGATTCAAATGAATGCCCAGGCCCGCAGTGGCCACTCCCGCACCACCGCACATCAATGCCACTTGGTCTCGCGCAAAGCCAATCGCCGCTGTGTCATCGGCCTCTACCGCGACGCCGAGCAGGGCGGCTTTTCCCTCTCCGAGCTGTCGTTCCTCAAGAGCCTGTCGCAAACCCTGCTGCCGCTGCTGGAGCGCCACGCTCAACTGCACCGGCAACAGGCCCTGAAGAACCTGTGCAGCTGGAGTGCCAGGCCCGTCGCTGCGACGCAGCAGAATCCGTTGCAACGGGAGTTCGACGAGCGTCTGTCGCTGGGCGACATCAGCCTCTCGGCTCGGGAAAAAGAGGTGTGCCTGGGGCTGCTCACTGGCGGCACCGTGCCGGAAATGGCCCAGCGCCTGAGCGTCAAGAACAGCTCCGTGGAAACCTATCTCAAGCGCGCCGCCGCCAAGCTCGGGGTTAGCGGTCGTCACGGATTGGCCAAGTGGATGGTCGGCGCCTGAAGTCGCCCCGTCCGCATCAGGATCTGCTGTCACGAAGCTGATCAATGCGTAGCTCCCCACGGACCCTGGCGGCGGACGAACAGAGCATGCGCAACGGCAGCGCCGGCAAAGTGTCGGCGCTGGACGTGGCCCAGGCCCGCACCAGCGCCAGATGCCCAGGATCCGAACAACCTGACCTGCCGGTGGGCGCGTCGCTGCCCACCGGGTTGCCGTCGGGCCGATTGCCGCAGAGCGCGCCTCATGGCTTTTGTGGCTGCGCTTGCGCGCGGTCCTGCGCGGTGACCGAGGTCAGCCGCGCCAGGCGCGGCGCCAGCCATTGCCTGAGGTCGTCCATGCAACTGAAGACCACCGGCACCAGCACCAGGCTCAGCAGGGTCGAGGTGATCAGCCCGCCGATCACCGCCACCGCCATCGGCGCGCGGAACCCGGCATCGGCGCCGCTGCCGAGTGCCGCCGGGAGCATGCCGGCGACCATGGCGATGGTGGTCATCACGATCGGCCGCGCGCGCTCGGCCCCCGACTGGATCAGGGCCTGCTGCCGGGGTACGCCGAGGCGGCGCTTCTCAAGGGTGAACTCCACCATCAGGATCGAGTTCTTGGTGACGATGCCCATCAGCATCAGCAAGCCGATGACCACCGGCAAGTCGATCGCGGCGCCATACAGCAACAACCCGCCAAGCGCCCCACCGACCGACAGCGGCAGCGCGGTGAGGATGGTCAAGGGTTGCAGGAAATCGCGAAACAGCAGCACCAGCACGGCGAACACCATCATGATGCCCAGCCCCATGACCATGCTGAATTTGTCGAACATCTCATTCATGTATTCGGCATCGCCGTACTCGACGTTGCGCACGCCGTCGGGCAGCTGCTGCAGCGCCGGCAGCTGGCCGACGGCGTCCAGGGCCGCGCCCAGGGTCAGCCCGGCCAGATCGGCATCCACCGACACCCGGCGCAGCCTCGCGAAGCGCTCGATCCGCGCCGGCCCGCTGCCATAGCCGATATCCGCCACCGCGCTGAGGGGCAGCACCGTGCCCCGGTCCGTGCTGACGCCGAGGTTGCCCAGGGCATTCAGGTCGCCCTGCTCGATGGCCGGCAGCAGCACCCGGATCGGCACCTGGCGGTCAGGGAAATTGAAGCGCGCGGAACCGGCGTTGATCTCGCCCACGGTGGCGATCCGCGCCACGCTGCCGATGGCCTGGGCACTGACCCCGGCCCGCGCCGCTTCGTCCGCCCGCGGCTGGATCAGCAGTTCCGGACGCGGCAGCGGCTCGTTGACCTGGACGTTGGCGATGCCTTGAATCGCCCGCATGTCGCGCTGCACGGCATGGGCCGCCTGGCTCAGCGCCGCCCCGTCGGGGCCCACCAGGATGATCGAGAGATCCCGCGCCGCGGTTTCGCCACGGAAGGCGTAGCGCAGGTCGGCAAAGCCGTTGAGCAGCGGCCGCAGGGACTGTTCGAAGGCCTTCTGGCCGAGCTCGCGCTGGTCCGCCGGGAGCAAGCGCACGAGCAACTGGCCGCTGGCCACGTCCGTGGCTCCGGAGGCGTCCTCGCCGCCGGCGGTGACGAACACCGAGAGCACCTCGGGGCGCTGGCGAATCTGCCGGGCCATGTCGGCCAGCGCCTTGTCGGTCTGCGCCAGGGGCGTGCCGGGCGGCAGCGAGACGTCGATGCGCGACAGGCTCAGATCATTCACCGGCATGAATCCCGAGGGCAGGAGCGGCACCAGGGCGAACGAGCCGACGAGGAACAGCCCGGCCAGCCCCAGGCTCTGGCGCCGGTGTTGCAGCGCCCACTCCAGCAGTTTCAGGTAGCGCCCCAGCAGGCCACCGGGCGCCACCGGCCGCGGGCCATGGCCCGAGGTCTTGGGCTTGAGCAGGTAGGCGGCGAGCAACGGGGTGACCAGGCGCGCCACCAGCAGCGACGCCAGTACCGCTGCCGAGACGGTGATGCCAAACGGGGTGAAGTACTGGCCGATGAAGCCACCGATGAAACTCACCGGCAGGAACACCGCGACCAGGGTCGCGGTGATCGCCACCACGGCAAAGCCGATGGCGTCGCTGGCATCGATGGCCGCCTGGTAGGGACGCTTGCCCTGGTCCAGATGCCGTTCGATGTTCTCGATCTCGACGATGGCATCGTCCACCAGGATGCCGATCACCAGGGTCAGGGCCAGCAGGGTGATGCTGTTCAGCGAATAACCGAATCCGGCCATGACGGCGAAGGTCGGCAGGATCGACAGCGGCAGGGCAATGGCGGCCACCAGGGTGGCACGCCAGCTCCTGAGGAACACCAGGACCACCAGGACGGTCAGCAGCGCACCTTCGACCAGGGTCATGAGCGCCGCGTCGTAGCTGGCCAGGGTGTAGTCCACCGAGGACGAGATCTGGCGGATCTCCAGCTCCGGGTGCTGTTGCTGCAGGCGCTGGATGACCGTTTCGACCCCGGCCGCGACCCGGGTGTCGCTGGAGCCCTTGGCGCGGAACACCGCGAAGCCCACCACTTCCTCGCCGTCCAGGCGCGCCAGGGAACGGGCCTGGCTGGCGCCGTCGTGGACCCTGGCCAACTCCCCCAGGCGCGCCCAGCGCCCCTCGCCCAGGGCTATCGGGGTATCGCTCAGGGCCTGCACCGTGAGCGCGCTGCCCAGGGTGCGGATCGACTGTTCGCGGCTGGCCAGCTGAGTCCGCCCGCCGGGCACATTGATGTTGCTCTGCACCAGTTGTCCGTTGACCTGCTCGGCGGTAATGCCCAGGGCTTGCAGGCGCTCGGCCATGAGCTCGACCTTGACCTCGCGCTCGACCCCGCCCAGGCGCTGCACTTTCTGCACCCCGGGTACCGCCAGCAGTTCGCGGCCGAGCTGGTCGTCGACGAACCAGGACAGCTCCACCAGGCTTCGCGCGCTGCCCTTCACGGCGTAGTTGAGGATGGCCCCGCCCTCGACGTCGATGCGGGTGATCATCGGCTCCTCGATGGTCTGCGGCAGGTCGGCGCGGATCAGCGCGATGGCATCGCGAATGTCGTTGGCGGCGCGCCCGGGATCGGTTCCGAGCTGGAACTCCACGGTGGTCACCGAAATGCCGTCGGCCACCGTCGAGGTGATATGACGGATGCCGGCCAGGCCCGACACCGCGCGTTCCACCCGCAGGGTCACCGAGTGTTCGAGCTCGGTGGGCGCGGCGCCGACCTGGGATATCAGCACAGTGATCACCGGGAACTCGACCCGCGGGTTGGCGTTGATCGGCAACTGCAGGAAGGACAACCAGCCGCCCACGCTGAGCACCAGGAACAGCACCAGGGTCGGAATCGGCCGGCGGATCGCCCAGGAGGAAAGGCGCAGGCTCATGGTTCCAGCTCCTCGTCGTCGGCTGGCCGGACCTGGTCGCCGTCACGCACGAAGGCCGAGGCCCGGGCCACCACCCGCTCGCCCTCCACCAGCCCGGACAGCACCTGCACCTGGATGCCATCACGCCGGCCGACGCGAATCTGCCGCAGGCTGGCCCTGCCCTCCGGGTCCAGCACCACCACCGTGGCCTGCTCGTCACTGGCAAACGTCAGCGCCCGTTGCGGCAGCACCAGGCTCTGGGCCGGCAATTCAAGGCTCTGGGCCGGCAGCTCCAGGCTGCTGCTGGCAAAACTGCCGGCGCGCAGCTCGGGGTCGGCCGCCAGGGTGATGCGCACCCGACCGCGACGGCTGACGGGGTCGACTTTCGCCGCCAGCAGGCGCACCTGGCCTGCCACCGGGGTCGGCAGTCCCGTCACCTGGACCACCACCCGGGTGCCGACCTGCAGGGCGCGCAAGGCACTTTCGGTCACCTCGCCATCCAGCTCCAGACGGTTGTCGCGGATCAGCCGGAACAGCGGCTCGGCGCCGGCGAGGGCGCCAACCCGGGCATGCCGTTCCGACACCACGCCGGCCACCGGCGCTCGCAGCGTGGCCTTCTGGCGTTGCGCCCGGACGTCCGCCAGTTGCGCCCGGGCCTGGGCCTGTTCGGCCCGGGCCGCCGCCAGGGCGGCCTGGGTGGTATGCGCCTGGGCCCGTTGCTGATCCACTTGCTGGGCGCTGGCGGCGCCGATGCCGCCCAGTTGTTCCAGACGCTGGTGACTGGTCCGGGCCTCGACGCTCAACGCCTGCTGCTGACGAATCAACGCCGTCGCCCGCTCCAGCGCGGCCTCGGCCTGCTGCACCTGGGCATCCAGGGTGGTGGTTTCCAGCTCGGCGAGAACCTGCCCGGCACTGACCCGGTCGCCCTCCTCCACCCGGATCGAGGCCAGGCGCTGATCCTGCAGGGCGGTGCCGACGGCAATCTCTTCCTGGGGCACCAGGGTGCCGCTGATGAAGATGCGCTGCCCGACGCTGCCGGTACGGACCTGCACGCTGCTGACTTTCAGCCCGGGCGGTGGTTCCTGGCTGTGGCTGGCCGGCAGTTGGGTCTGCGGTAACCACAGGGCCAGCAGCGTGCCCGCCAGGGTCAGCAACGTCACCAGCAACAACCTGGGGGTATGTTTGGCCAGGCGCCGCAAGCGCTGGCTGCGACATTGCTCGGCAGTGGGGTCGGTCGGGTTCATGTGTCGGCTACTCAAGGATTCATCTGCGCCCGGAACGCGGGCACCCTGCCCCGTGACCTGAAAGCGGTCCGAGACGCCATGACGCAAGCGGGGCAACGGCCGACAGAGCCGTTGCAAGGTGGCGCTCAACCAGACTCGGGCTGCGGTGGACACAGGAAGCGGCGAATGATCAAGCGCAGCATCGGCTGGTGGGCCCGGGCCTGGAAATCCGCCTCCAGCACCACCCGGGCGATGGCGCCTTCGGTCAGCGCCACCAGCCACACCGCGGCCATCGCCGGGTCCAGGTGCGGGTCGATCTGGCCGGCGGCCATGCCGCGCCGGAGCAAGGCCGCCAGGTCTGCCTTGACCTGCGCATCGTTGGCGGCGAACAACGCCCTCATCTGCGGGTTGCGGGAGGCCTCGGCCGCCACCTCGATACTGATTCGCGCCTGCTGCGGATCACTGGACGCCTGCATCATCGCCAGGGCGATGTGCTCGACGGCGTCCAGGACGTTCTCGGCGGTGTCCCACTGGGAGAACAGGCGCGTCATGGCCTTGCAGTCTTCCTCGGCAATCGCCGCGATGATCGCCGCCTTGCTGGGAAAGTAATGGAACAGGTTGCCCGGACTCATGCCGGCGGCCGCGCAGATCTGCGCGGTACGGGTGGCGTGAAAGCCGTTCTGGGCGAAGCAGGTCAGCGCCGCGCCGAGTATCTGCTGGCGCCGTGCTTCCACCTTGTAGGGATCTACCGTTCTCATTGCCCACCCTGGCGCCACCGGCCTTGCCGGCGCGATTCATAGACTGACTGATCGATCTAGTATTGGGCCGCAGTCCGCTCACTGGCCGACGCTGTAATCGCGCTCGGGTGCCGGTACATGCCGCGATCACAGGCTAGCGCGAGGGTTTTCCGAGAGCTGTAAATCTGTGTGAAAAATAGTGCAGGAATGCATAGGGGAAACGAACAGGGTTAGGCGCAAGCCTGGCGGATGCCGGGAGCAATGCTTGAGGGGAGATGCTTGAGGAGGGAATGCGTGATGAGGAGATAGGGCCAACCCGGCCAGCCAAGGGCAGTAGGCAGTACAACGAAGGCCGGGCGGGCGGGTACCGCGTGTTGCAGCCCGCCCTGACCAGGCACCGCCATGTTGCGGTTCACTGTGATACCTGGCCGGGCGAACGGGGCCCATTCTAGGCATCCGTCCAGACAGCGTATGTAAGAAAATTCTTATTCCTAAACCGCCTGAATCCTCTGCCCCACCAAGACGAAACAGGCCATTTCCAAGAACTGCGCAGTCAACGGGTGCCCGGCACCAGATCGAGAATCTCGTCGATGCCCAGGCAACGGGGTTCCACCTCCAGGGTCCGGCCGTGTTCGAGGATGCCCACCGCCACATCGCGCATGGCCATGTAGGCACTGCGCAACATGTGGTTGGCGTAGATCACCGCGTTGAAGCCGGCCCCTTCCAGCTCGTCGAAACTCAAGTGGGCATAGCTGGTCGGCACGCAGATCAGCGGCACCCGCGGGCAGTGGCGGCGGAACAGCCGGGCGAATTCGAGGATTTCCAGACCGTCCTTTTTCCGGCTGTGAATCATGATCCCGTCGGCGCCGGCGGCGACATAGGCCAGGCAGCGCTCGATGGCGTCGTCCATGCCCTTGTCGAGGATCAGGCTTTCACAGCGGGCGATGATCAGCAGGTCCTCGTGGCTGCGGCTGCTGCAGCCGACGCGGATCTTGTCGCAGAACTCCTCGATGGAGTCCTGAAGCTGGCTCACCGCGTTGCCGAACAGCGAGTTCTTCTTCAGCCCGCACTTGTCCTCGATGACCACGGCCGACACCCCGGCCCGATCGAGCATCTTCACGTGGATCGCGAAATGCTCGGCCTTGCCGCCGGTGTCGCCGTCGAAAATCATCGGCAGCGAGCAGACATCGAAGATCTCGCGAATGCCGTGCAAGCGGTTGCTCGGCGAGAGGATCTCGATGTCCGGCAGGCCCTTGTGGGTCGAGTCGGTCAGGGAGCTGGACCAGATGGCGTCGTAGCTCAGGCTGGGCCCGGCCCCGCGCTCCAGCCGGGATTGTTCGGCCAGCAGCGCGGAGATCGGGCTGTGGGCTTCAAGCACCCGCAGACAGCGCTTGCGGCGCAGCAACTGGCTGAGGTTGGTTCGGCGAATATCAGCGTCCTGCATGGGATTCACACGCCTCTTGTGGTTGGGGAACTCCGGGGTCGCGGCGGCCGGGCCGCCTCAGGGGTGGGTCATGTCCAGGGCCACCACGTACCGGTCGAAATCCGCGGCCGAGACGTAGCCCAGCTGTTGCGCCACTTCCCGCAGGGACTTGCCCTGCTGGTGGGCGGTCTTGGCGATGATGGCCGCCTTGTCGTAGCCGATGTGGCGGTTGAGGGCGGTCACCAGCATCAGGTTCTTCTCGATGTTGGCCTCGATCCGCGCCCGGTTCGGCTCGATGCCCAGCGCGCAGTGGTCGTTGAAGGCGCGGCAGGATTCGGCCAGCAAGGTGATGCTTTCCAGCACGTTGTGCACCATCACCGGCTTGTAGACGTTGAGCTGGAAGTTGCCCTGGCTGCCGGCGAAGGCCACGCAGGCGTCGTTGCCGAAGACCTGGGTGCAGACCATGGTCAGCGCCTCGCACTGGGTCGGGTTGACCTTGCCCGGCATGATCGAGGAGCCCGGCTCGTTCTCGGGAATATCGATCTCGCCGATGCCGCAGCGCGGGCCGCTGGCCAGCCAGCGCACATCGTTGGCGATCTTCATCAGGGCCATGGCCAGGGTGCGGATCGCCGCCGAGGTGTTGACCAGCGCGTCATGGGCCGAGAGGGCGAAGAACTTGTTGCTGCACGACCTGAACGGGTAGCCGGTGAGCTCGGCGATGACCCTGGCGCATTCGTCGCCGAACTGCGGATGGGAATTGAGTCCGGTGCCCACCGCCGTGCCGCCGATGGCCAGGTCGTAGAGGCCGTCGAGGTTGAGCTGGATAGCGCCCAGGGCGTAGTCGATCTGCTCGACCCAGCCGCCGATCTCCTGGCCGAGGGTGATCGGGGTGGCGTCCTGCAGGTGGGTGCGGCCGACCTTGACCACGTCGGCAAACTGCTCGGCCTTGTCGGCCAGGGTGTCGCGCAGGAGCGACACGCCCGGCAGCAGGGTTTCGTGGATCTCGCTGACCACCACCATGTACATGGCCGTGGGAAAGGTGTCGTTGGACGACTGCCCGCGGTTGACATGGTCATTGGGGTGGATGGGTTGCTTGCTGCCCAGCTCGCCGCCGAGCATCTCGATCGCCCGGTTGGCGATCACTTCGTTGGCGTTCATGTTGGACTGGGTGCCGGAGCCGGTCTGGAACACCACCAGCGGGAAGTGTTCGTCCAGTTGCCCGCTGATGACTTCGTCCGCGGCCTTGACGATGGGCTGGGCGATGGCTTGCGGCAGCTCGCCAAGCTTGAGGTTGGCCAGGGCCGCGGCCTTCTTCAGGATGCCCAGGGAGCGGATCATCGGCGCGCCCCACTGGAAGCGCGCACGGCCGATGGGGAAGTTGTGGATGGAGCGCTCGGTCTGAGCGCCCCAGTAGCGGTTGGACGGTACAGCGATGGTCCCCATCGAGTCGGATTCATGACGCATGTTCAAGGTGCTCCAGTGGTTGGCGCAAAGCGCGATCAGTTCAGGGTTGCCGGGCAGGCGCCCTGCCCGGCGGGGTGCACGGGCGCCCTACTCCTTGAGTACGGAAGCCATTTTTTCCAGGTGCGCGCAGGCCCGCACCACGTACTCGTCGGACAGCGCGGCGATGCGCCGGTAGTCGATCTGCTGGCCGGTGGCCTGGGTATAGAGCCGCAGGGCCTCGGTGGCGTGGCGGAAGTGCCGGGCCTCGACGGCGCCGCAGTGAACGCTGAGGAAGCCGGCGATGCGGTTGGCCTCCCCCGCCGGATACCCGCAGGACTCGCGCAGCCAGTTCTTCCACAGCGGGGTCATCAGGTTGTATTCGCCGGTATTGAACAGCTCGGTCAGGGCCATCATCTCCAGGGCTTCCACCAGGTTCGGCGCCAGCGGGCGCTTCGCCCCGACCCAGGTGGAGAACTCCTTGGTGATGGGGTTCAGGTACTTGTCCTGCAGGCGCCAGTTGTCCGAGCCGCAGATGGCCGAGGCCATGCGCTGGTAGAGCTTGGAATGGTGGGGATGGCCGTGCATTTCACCGAGGCCGACGTCCTCGACGATGATCTCGCCGCAATGCCGGGCCGCCGCCAGCAGCTTGAGCTGGTTGTCGTCGCCGGGCAGCTCCGCGGATTCCTGCAGCAACCGCACGATGATGCTCGACACCGCATGGGCGGCGCCGTCGGGGCTGCGCCAGCCGCAGAAGAAGGTGCACAGCGAATCCTCGGACCACGGGCGGGAGGTCATGCGCTGGTAGGTCAGGCAATAACCGTCCAACAGGCCGGGGTTGTTTTCAAAGCCGGTAAGCAGGGCTTCCACCAGATTGCGGTCCTCGACATCCACCAGTGCCTGATGCACATAGCCGATGAACGCCTCGCGGGAACTCTCCATGTTTCTCTCCTGTATTGACTCTTGGGTTCACGGACAACAAGCCAGGCGTCGCCGCCCCGGGCCTCTGGACGGGCTCGGGAAGCGCGATAACGCGGTGGCAGATGCGGGTGACGGCGGCGCTAATCCATGACGATCGCCGACATGAACTGGGCGAAGCGGCTCAGGCCTTCGATCAGTTCCTGGTACTCGACGGCGTAGGAAATGCGGATGCAGTGAGGGTCGCCACAACCGGAGCCGGGGACCACGGCAATGTGTGCCTCGGTCAGCAGCAGGTCGGCGAGGTGGTCGACGTCGCGGATCGGCTGGCCGCGGTAGTAGCCGCCCAGGCGCGAAGCGATGTCGATGTACAGGTAGAACGCTCCCTCCGGCGGCGCATAGCGGATGCCTTCCAGACGATCCAGGTAGGTGCGCGCGGCGTGCAGTTGGCGCTGCAGGAACGGATTGACCTGGTCGGCGAACTGCGTCGAGTCGGCATTCAAGGTATTGAGCGCGGCGTATTGCGACAGGCTGCTGGGGTTGGAGGTGGTGTGGCCCTGAAGGTTGTGCATGGCCGCGATCACCGGCGCCGGGGCGCAGGCGTAGCCGACCCGCCAGCCAGTCACCGCCTGGCTCTTGGAGAACGAGTCGATCAGCACGGTCTGGGCCTTGAGCGCCGGGAACAGCGCCAGGATGTTGTGGTGTTCGTGGGGTTCGCGCACCAGGCCGCGATAGCACTCGTCGAACATCACCCACAGCCCGCGCTCGAAGGCCAGCTGGGCGATCGCCAGCAGTTGCTGCCGCTGATAGACGGTGCCGGTGGGGTTGTTCGGGGTGTTGATGACGATCATCCGCGTGCGTTCGCTCAGCGCCCCCTGCACCGCTTCCAGGGTCAGCCGGTAGTCGTCGTCGCGGGTCGGCACCAGTACCGGGGTGGCGCCCGCCAGACGGATCTGGGTGGGAAAGGTTTCCCAGTACGGGCTCGGCACTATCACCTCGTCACCGGGGTTGAGCAGCACCATGCAGGCGTTGTACAGGGCCTGCTTGGCCCCGGCGGTGACCGCCACTTCATTGGCGGCGAAGGTCACGCCGGTGCGCTGGCTGACCCGCTGGGCGAGCTTCTCCCGCAGGGCCGGCAGGCCGATGGGCGGGGTGTAGCGATTGCGTGCGTTCTCAATGGCTTCGATGGCCCCGGTACGCATGTCCTGGCAGGCATCGAAGGACAGTTCACCGGCGGCGAAATTGATCACCTTGACCCCGCTTTCCTTCAGGGCGTTGGCTTTGCTGCGCATGCTGGATGTGCCCGGCGCGCTGAGGCCCAGGGCACGGTTGGACAAAGACAAGCGGCTTGCAGTGGCTTCGCTTTTATTCATGTTGTTACCTGCGAAAACGATCTGGAAGCAAGGCGCCCCGGAGTCGGGAAAACACCTTGCGCAGCCAACCCGGCCAAGGCCCCCAGCCAGGTCTTCTTACATTCTGATGACAGTCGCAAACACCGGCCAATACCGATTGCGTCGTGATTGATACTGCAAAAGTAAGAAATATCTGATGGCTGCGAGGCCCCTGCCACGCGCCCTTACGCAGAACGCATCAGGCCCGGGCAGAACAGCCCCGGGCCTGATGTTTTCTGGCGCGACAGCGGGTTCAGGAGGCGCTGGAAACGGATCTCGCGTCGGCGTCCATGCCCCGTTGCACGTACCAGGACAGGGGCAGCGTCAGCAGCAGCGTGGCGGACAGGGCCATCACCGCCAGGGGTATCCCGGTGACATCCCCCAGGCCGCCGAACAGCACCGGAGCCAGGGCCCCACCGCCGATGGTGCCGGTGTAGAACAGCGAGAACGCCTGTTCGCGCTTGCCGGCGCCGGCCAGGTCCGGCACCGCGCCATACAGCACCGAGGACGTGCCGTTCAGGGCCAGGCCCAGCAGCGGCAACATCAGCATCAGCCCGCCATAGGGCAGGAACACCGCCAGCACGATCAGGCTGGCGGTGGTGAACTCGGTGATCCACACGGTTTTCATCATGCCGATGCGCGCGCCGAGGTAACCGCACAGCAACTTGCCGAAGGCACCGCCGACGAACAGCAGGGTCAAGGCCAGGCCGATACCGGCGGTGCCGGCGCCCTTGGCCTTGAGCAGGAACGGCAGGAAGGTCAGAAAGCCCATGCGCACCGCGCTGTCCAGGGTGCCGGTGAGGATCAGCGCGCGCATCCCGCTGGCCGAGCCCTGGCCCTTGACCGTCTTGGGCGCTTTCTCGCTGATGGCCAGGGTGCTGGCCCGGGAGGGAATCAGCCACCACAGCAGCAGCGCGGCGGCCAGCCCCAGAAGACCGATCAGGGTGACGCTGGCGCGCCAGCTGATCAGGGTCAGCAACAGGCCCACCAGGCCCGGGACCAGGGTCTTGCCGATATCCCCGGCGAAGTTGTACTGGGACAGGGCCTCCTTGACCCCGCCACCGGCTTCATGGGTATCGGTGATCAGCGAGGAGGCCAGCGGGTGCTGGGTACTGGCCCCCAGGCCACCGAGCAGCAGTGCCAGCAGCAGCATGCCCAGGCCTGCGGCCTGCCCCGCCAGCAGGTAGGCTAGCCCGGCCAGAGCGGTGCCACCCACCAGCAGGCGCTCGCGCCCCCAGCGCCGGGCGGCGCGACTGGCCAGCAACTGGAAGCCGGCCATCATTCCGGAATAGACCCCACGCAGCAGGCCGATCTGGGCATAGCTCATGGCGAACTGCGCCTGCCAGATCGGCAGCAGCACATAGATCACGTCGGTCAGGCCGTCATGCACCGCATGGGCGCTGCAACCGGCGAACAGGGAGCGACGACGCACGCTGGCATCGCTCATTGGCGCGGCCTCCAGGGAGGCGCTGTGTTTCAGATCATTCATTGTCGGCCAGGTTGCGAGGTGGGAAAGGAAGCGGGTCAGTCACAGGATAGGCAAGCCGGAGCCGGCCACAACCCCGCTTGCGGGGCCGGGCCGGCGCCCCCTCAGCGCAGTGCCTGGGCGCAGTCGCGCATCACCCGCGCCTTGCGCTGCAGGTATTCGGCGAAGATTTCCCGCGCGGCCTGCGGGTCGACCTGCACCTGCATGGCCTCGACGAACTCGTTGACCGCTGCCACCGCATGGGCGAAGTGGTTGCTCTCGGTGCCGCCAGTGTGGACGGTGACCCAGGCCACAGTGGTGCGGGCCTTTTCCGCCGGCACGCCCATGTCGCGGACGAACCACTGCTTGTACAGCGGATGGATGTACTCCACCTCGCCGTGGGTATAGACCTCGTGGACCAGAGTGGTCAGCAGGCCTTGCAGCAGGTCCCGGTCGCGCAGGCGGCGGAAGTCGGTCCAGTCCTTGAACGCCTGGGCCGAAGGCAGGCAGTTTTCCTTGAGCAGCCACCGATCGTCGCCACAGATGGGCGTGGCCATGTTGTAGAACAGGTCCGAGTGCAGGGTGTTGCCCAGCGCGCCCAGGTCTTCGTCGGTGATCCGCTGCAGGCTGCCGCAGGCCCGATAGAGGCCCTCGGCGGCTTGCGAACCCTGCTCGGAACGGGCCAGCAAGGTGATGCGATTGGCCAGGCCGGAGACGCTGGTGGCGGAGTTGTTGGTCTTCGACCAGCTGGCGAAGAACTTGCGCAGCACCGCCGGTTCGTGGCGGCGCGAGGTGAGCTTCTCGAAAGCATTCTCGATGTCCAGCAGAGCGTTTTCCTCGCTCCAGAAGGCTTCGAACAGCGCATGCTTCAAGACACTGGCCGGCATGTCGTTCAACACAGGTTCGACGATCTTCAGCAATTCGCTCTGCCGGGTCAGTACGTTATTCATGGTCACCTCACGTATTCCTTGTTGGATGATGAATCAAGCGGGTTCAGCGGCCCAATGGCGGCTGGCGTTTCGGGTTTGAGGGGCTTCCAGCCGCCCCACGCGATCAACAGCGACAGCAACTGGAAGACCACGATCAACGCCACGCAGCCCTGCCAGCCCCAGCGACTCCAGAGCAAGGCCGGGATCACGGCGCCGAAACTGCCTCCCAGGTAATAGAACGTCAGGTACAGGCCCACCGCGCCGGCCTTGTTGTGGCCAGCGGTGGCGGTGGTGAAGGCGTTAGCCGCGGCCTGGGCCAGGAACACCCCGGTGGAACTCAGGGCCAGGCCCAGCACGATCAGCCACAGCGAGGGCAACAGGGTCAGGGCCGAACCGCTGACCCCGAGCAGGGCCGCGGCGACCAGCAGCTCGGCCTGGGGTCGGGACTTGCTCAGGCGCCCGGCAATCGGAATCACCACCAGCGCCAGGAGGAACACGCTGTAGATCGCCCCCAGGGCCGCGGCGCCCAGGTCGAACGGTGGCAGGCTGAGGTAAAGCCCGGCATAGGTGAAGGTGGCCACTTGCGAGAACAGTACGCAGAAGCCCACGCCGTAGGCCGCCAGCAACGGCCGGCGGCACAGTTCGCGCAGGGCGCCCAGGCGGCTCGGCCGGCTTCTGGCAACCGGCGCCGGATTGGCCGGCAGCAGGTAGTGAATGGCCACGCCGATCAGCAGGCTCAGGCCCGCTAACAAGGCAAAGGCCTCGCGCCAGCCGACGTATTCGGTCATGAAGCCGGTGACAAAACGTCCGGCGAAGCCGCCCAGCACGGTGCCGGCCACATACAGGCTGGTGACTTCGGTGACGGTGCCGCCACTGAAGCGATCACCGATGTAGGCCACGCTGGTGGCGAACACCACCGGGATCAGCATGCCTTCGACGAAGCGCCAGAACAGCAACTGGGCAAAGCTGCCGGCACAGGCTGCGAGCAACGCCGGCAGCGCCAGCAACAGGGACGCCAGGACCATCACCGAACGCTGCGGGAAGCGGCCGGTGAAACGACTGACGAAGGGCGCGGTGATGGCCACCGCGAGGGTGGTCACGGTAATGCTCCAGCCGGCCTCCCTGATGCTCACCGCAAAGCTCTGGGAGAACTCCTGGAGAATGCCCTGGGTTGCATACAGGTTGAGAAAAGCCGCACAGCCACACAAAAACAGGGCAATGCGAGCACAATGCTGGCGCGGGTTCATGAAACCTCTCGTTTTCTGACGAAAGGCCTTTATAAAATACGCCGCCGATCCAAGACCAATACCGATTTACGACCGATCAATACCCAGGGAACCGGATGCTCGATCTACGCAGATTGCGTTACTTTCTGACCGTTGCCGAAGAGCTGCACTTCGGCCGCGCCGCCCTGCGCCTGCACCTTGCGCAACCACCACTGACGCGGCAGATCTCGGCACTGGAAGCCGAGCTCGGGTTTCGCCTGTTCGATCGCACCAGCCGCACCGTTAGCCTCACCGCCCAGGGCCGGCACTTCCTGCCTTATGCCCGGGCAGTGCTGGAGCAGGTGGACCTGACCCAGGTCATGGCCGGCAAGCTGGCCAAGGGTTGCGCCGGACAACTGGCCCTGGGCTACGCCAGCTCCATTGCCCTCTCGGACCTGTTCAGCCAGGCGATCCAGGCGTTCGCCCAGCGTTTCCCGGACGTGCAACTGACCCTAGTCGAAGGTGCGTCGGTCAGCCAGTGGTCGCAGATTGTCGACGGACGGATCGATATCGGCATGGGCCGGATGCGGCCGCCCTGCGAACAGAGCGAAATCCAGGCCCTGTCCCTGGGAGACGAACCCCTGGTGGCGGCCATCTCCAGCGACAGCCCCCTGGCCGCCCAGGATCAGGTGACCCTGGCCGAGCTCAGCGAACATCCGTTGATCCTGTTTCCCGCCGACTACGGCTCGGGGCTCAACGAAGCGATCGAACAACTCTACCGGCGCAACAGCCTGCCTCTACGCCCCGGCCCCAGCGGCCGACAGATCACCTCAATCATCGCCCTGGTGGCGGCCGGCCAGGGCATTGCCCTGGTGCCACGCTGCACCCAGACCCTGGCGAAAAAGGGCGTGACCTACCGCCCGCTGACGGACCCCGGCGCCACCGCGCAACTGCTGGTACTGACCCGCAGGCAGGGGCGCAGCCAACTGGTGGAAGCCTTCATGGGGGTGCTCGATGAACTGCTGCAGGCGCAGCCGGAGACGGCCGGACGCTGATCCGAGCGCGCCGAGCCCCGGGCGGCCCTGAAGCACATCGGCCGAATGACTGGCGCTCGGTGCCGGCGAACACGCCACAGGCCAGCGGGCCGCTATCCGCACCCGCTAGCGGCAGACTACCCGGGCCTCTGCCCTGCCCTGGGCAATCATCAGATCGTTGCCATGGGCGTCGTTGCCGACAAACTCGTGGCTCTGGGCATACAGCTGCCGATAGGCCCGGCCGTCGTAACGGTAGTAACTCACGTACTGCTCCCCGGCACTGACTCGGGCCTGGGTCATCAGGTCCGGCAGGCCGTTGCAGGTGGTTGCCAGCACCGCCACCGGGCCATCCTCGACTGCCAGCAAGGGTTCGGGGGGCGTCTTGCGCGCCAGGAACAGCCATTGATCCGAATTGACCTGATTGCCGCTCAGGCCACAGCTGACCAGCAGCAAAGGGCCCTGGGGGCCGCGGCAGGTCTGGGCATTGACCTCGCTCTCGGCACAGGTCGCGCTGATGGCGTTGGCGGCATCGGGCCCCAGCAGCGCCAGCGCCTGGCTGACAGGAGTCTGCCGCGGGTCGGCGCTGCACAGCCCCTTGCCGCGGGGCCATTGGCGCCGGGCACCGAGGTACACCGGCGCCAGAACGGCAATCACCCGATCCAGCTCCCGCGCCAGGCACTGGGTGTCACGACAGCGACCGATCGCCCGCTGCTGCCGGGCGATCTGCTCGTCGAGCTGCCAGGGGGTGTAGACCATCGCGAGAGTGGCGTGCTGGAGAAAGCGTGCCTTGAACAGCTTTTCCACCAGCGCCCCATTCTCGCAAGTGCCCGCTGGCAGCGCCTGGCGCGCATCCGCGGCGCTGCGCTGGGCTGTCTCGTCGCCCGCGAACCCCAGCGCGTCGATATCCGCACAAGGCTTGAGCAACAACTGCGACGAGAGGTAACCGCCAGTGGCCTGCTCACTGCGCGGTATCAGCCGCTTGCCATCGGCCCAGGCCGGTGCGGCCAACGCCAATACCCAGGCCCAGATCAACAACATCATGTTGCGTTTCATTGCGGCATTCCCGTCCATTGATTTGACAAGCGCTTTGGCGTGGTATCAGCCGGACGGCGAAACGCTACTGTCGAGTGTGCGAGCCAGGTCCAGGTGCATGGCGAAGAGTTCGTCGACATTGACCACAGTGCGGTGGCTGTGCTGGACCGAGCCTTCACGGGTCCAGAGAAACGGGTAGAAGGAAAAGCACTGATTGGCACTCAGTGCCTGCACATCACGCTGCCAGTCATCCCAACGCAGGCCCTGGTAGAACACGGCCAACTGGTCGCTCAGGGCCCAGGCGAGAAAGTCGCTGTAGCCCACCTCCAACGGTTCCCACTGCAGCGTATCGGGCGCCCAGTAGTACATCGCCCCCACATCGGAGCCCAGACCGCCACCATTGATGGCAAAGAACCCTCCTGCAGCGTCGTCAGCCACCAGCAAGGCCGCCTGTACGCGGTCGTCATTCCAATCGACAAGATTGCGCGACAAGTGCCGATGCCCCGAGCCCAGCACCCGCAGCCAGCCGTGGTCGATGAGCAACCCGCCGGTTTCGTAGGCCATCGCTCCCAAGGTTGATCGAGTCGTGACTTGCAGCGCAGACAGCACCCTGGCGTTGTCGCTGGATGGAGGCAGTAACTGATGGTTCAGACTGGCTTCTTCGAGCATGGCCTTGAGCAAGGGCAACGCAGAATCGCCGCTGTCTATCAGATCTTCCAAGCTTTTCATCGACCGTTCCCTGGAAAAAGGAACGGATTATATCCACTTGGATGCAGAGGCGGAGCGAGTCATTTAGCTGGGTTATCAGCGCGTCAGCAGCGCCTTGTGCCGATCTGCCAGCTCTCCTGAACCGGCAACCGTGCAAAGCATTTTCAGAATCTTTTCATCACTGCCCGGAAGTGACTGAAACTGCTTCATGAGCTTTTTCAACCACCTGACGCCTTGGTGCGGCTTCCGGGGCTCAAGCCAGCGAGGCAAGCGACTCGCGCGCACCACCGCTGACGATTCTGAAAAGGAGGGAGGTATGTGTGGGGAGGTGGGAGCTTTGGCACCAGTGGGGAGGTCGGTGGGTTAAAGCGGGTCTAAATGGTTTGAGCTGAGTCGGGCCAGGCAGGACGGGGGCTGCCGACCAGTTGGGGCACTCAGTGATGAGTCAGACAGTGCCGAAACTGGCGCGAATCAAAAAACGATGAAAAATAAACAAAGAGCCCGCTTATTGCGGGCTCTTTGGCACTAGGGGCATGACTATAGCCAGCCCCCAGCCCACACAACACGGCCGATGATTTCCAGATCATCAAGGTGTTCCTTCGTTACAGTCATCACTTGATAGGCCGTATTGGCGCTGATGACAGCGATACCTCCACCTATCTGACGCTGCAAGCGCTTGGCATAAAGGTGGTCGTCAAGCCTAACAACATAGACAGCCTCCCCCTCCAATGACGTACGACTATGGTCAATCAGCACTGTATCGCCGTCGCTCAGCAGACCCTCCATAGAATCACCGTCAACGCGGATAGCTGAAAGATTGGACGGACTGAGCCCCTGCTTGCGCAAAGAGTAAGTAGTGAAGGCGAGGCGAGTCAGGATTCGAGCATCGTCGGTCCAGGCCCCATGCCCCGCGCTGCACTTCGCGTCATAGAGCGGTATGTAGCTATACGTAGCGTCCTCTATGACTAGCTGTGGGCGCTCGCTTTCGCCAAATGCTAGCCATATGGGCGATACACCGGTTGCTTGGGCGATCTGCTCAAGCCTATCCAATGTCGGGTATGTATCGCCGCTCAGATAACTGCGTATAGCTCCCTCTGAAAGACCCACGTCACGCGCAAATGCGCGTGCAGCCCTTCCTCCCATAGCCTCTTTAAGCCGCTCGCGGAAGCATCCGATTGCACCAGCTGGAATCGGATGCTGCGTATTTGGAGCATCCGTTTTATCCGATTCCTTGTAAGCCATTGATTTCTCTACGTTATATATTTTTTCGTGCATTTGGTGCATAAAAAAGAATCGGATGCTCTTTTTTCCGATTGATATGCACATTTATCCGCGCTATGTTTATGTCCTAGGAAACGTTAGACACCCCAAAAAAACCACCCTGCCAGGTGGTTGTAAATGGACGCCGACATGAACAAAGCCGAAATACCGTCTGATCCGACCCAGCGTTGGGAATGGATCAAATACCAATTACGTGCTCGCGGTACATCACTGGCCAAGCTATCTCGCGAGCTGGATGTTTCAGGCCAAGCCCTCAAGAACACAAAGCGCATCGCCTATCCACGTATGGAGAGAGCTATTGCAAAAGCTTTGGGTTTAATGCCAATCGACATCTGGCCCGAGCGCTGGAACACCGATGGTAAGCCTCATCGAATCTGCCCGAACCGTGCAGAACGCAGAGCAGCCAGTAATCAAGATCATAACTCACTCTATGTCCTTCGACACTGTAAAGCCGTGGCGGGGGTGTGAACATGCGCCGCGTAAAAGACGACAGGACACTAGACATCTTCTCTGTTCCACAGCCGGTGCTTTCTATACCTGGCCATGGCAACTACGCCGCGACGGTGAGTGAGCTGGTGAGCGAAATCCTCAAAGGCTCCGAGCTGGACCGTTACGAGATTGCAGCTCGTATGTCGCGACTTTCAGGTGACGACGTAAGCAAGAACATGCTCGATGCATGGTCGAGTCCCGCCCGTACCGAGCACAACCTTCCTTTATATAGGGCGCCATTGCTTGAAGAGGTTTGTGCAACTCACGCGATGACCGACTGGTTGGTGCATCTGCGTGGCGGACGAGTTTCTTACGGTCGCGAAGCACTTGATGCTGAGCTTGGTCGCCTGGAAAGAGTCGCCGCAGACGCTACTCGAAAAGCCCGCGAACTGAAGCGTATGTTAGGGGGCAGCCATGCGTAATTGGTATTCCGCCCAGGAACTCGCAGGCCTGCCCGGCTTGCCGAGTACTTCTCGCAACGTTAAGGCAATGGCTGCTCGGGAGAACTGGGAGGGCCAGCAACGACTTGGTAGCAAAGCTGTCGAGTACTCCTTTGCGATGCTGCCGGAGAAAACCCAGGCTGCTCTCATTGCTGCCTCAATTCCCGCCAGTGCACCAGAAGCACCGGCTGAAACACATGTGATTCTTTCAGGGTGTGACGCTAAAAAAGCGTCACGCTTGAATGATTCGCAGATCTCGGTCATGACGGCACGCCTGTCATTCGTGCGCGAAATAGAGCGCATGAGCAAGGTGGTCAGCCAGAACCGCGCCATTCTCACACTGGTCTCCCTGGCACGAACCGGCGACCTGAGCCCCTACCTTGCCGAGCAAGTGGTCCGGGCCAACGACCGCAAAACAGAAGACCGAACACTTTCGGAGCGCACCCTGAAACGGTGGCTGGCGGACTATCGCGCCCATGGGGAAATGGGACTGGCACCAGCACGCCGCAAACAGGACATGAGCGTCCCGTCTTGGGCTGCCGAGTTCCTGAAGCATTATCAGCGCCCGCAGAAGCCCAGCGTTGAAGCGGCATACGAGCAGTTCAAACAGATCCATTCAGAGGTCCACTCCAGCGTCTGCCCGAGCATTCACGCCGTCCGCCGCTGGCTGAAAAAGCTGTCTCCAGAGGCCCGCGAGCGTGGTCGTATGGGGCCGCATGAGCTGAAAACCCTACAGGCGTACAACCGCCGCAAGGCGGACATGCTCTGGCCAAATGATGTCTGGGTTGCCGATGGTCATACCTTTGACGCCGAGGTTATCAACCCTCTTACCGGCCAGATCTTCCGGCCGGAAATCACCATGATCATTGATTGGGGCACACGCCGAATCACCGGTTTTTCGGTCAACCTGGCTGAGTCGACATTGGCCACCTTGGACACATTGCGCGACGGTGTTACCCGCTGCGGCATGTACAAGATTTTCTATGTAGACAACGGCAGCGGCTTTGATAACGCCGTGGTCTATGAAGCCAATGACCGTCTTGGCGGCACCGTCACGCATTCGCTGCCTTACAACTCCCAAGCCCGTGGCGTGATTGAACGCCCACACAAAACCATCCTGGTCAGGCTCGCTAAAACCTTCGACAGCTACATCGGCGCCGATATGGACAAGGAGGCCGGAACCAAGGCCCACAAGCTATCCCGTAAGCAGTTGGCGCTGGGTTTGGCACCAACAGTTGTGCCGGAGTTCTCGGTGTTCTTCGCCGACCTGCAATGCGCACTCGACGACTACAACCGGCGCCCACACCGTGGCCTACCGAAGTTCCGCGACCCACAGACGCTGCGCATGCGTCACCAAAGCCCCATGGAAGCCTGGAAACAGGCCGAGGCCGAAGGCTGGGAGCCATTGCTGGCTGACGCAAGTATCGTTGAAAGCCTGACCCGTCCGCAGGTCCTGCGCACTGCTCGGCGCGCCCAGGTGCAATGGAATAGCGGCACCTACTTCCTGAAAGAACTGGAAGGTTTCCATGGCGAGGAAGTCCGCGTGGCCTATGACTTCCGCGACTCCAGCCGTGTATGGGTGCATACCCTTGATGGCGAGCTGATCGGTGAAGCCATTCTGGATGGCAATGCCAGCCCAGCAATGCCGGTAACGATGCTTGAAAAAGCCAGTGAGAAGCGCGAACGCGGACAGCTGTCGCGCCTGGTTAAAAAGGCCAAAACCATCACCGGGCAAGACGTTGAAATGCGCGTCATTCCCACGGCATCGAGCAGCTATGAGCTGTCCCCGGCACAGCTAGCCGAAGCACAACGTTTCGCCCAGCTGGTCGCGCCACAGGCTCCAGCCTTTGAAATCCCCAACGACCCTATTTCCAAGTACCGCCTTTGGCAGCAGCTCGATGGCCGCGTGAAGGGCGGCGAAGCGCTACCACCCGAGCAAGCCCAGTGGCACGAACGCTGGCCCAAACATTCCGACTACAGCGCGATGCAGCGGATGTTTGCCCACGCAGAACAAGCCAGAGCCTAACCCCTAAGGAGTTTTCACATGAGTTTTCCCAAGATTGTTCCACTGACCAACGTTGGCCTGTTGTCTGCCGCTATCGAACGCGCCCTCAAACGCCCACAGGGGCTGCCCGGTGTTGTCGTGATGCATGGCCCCACCGGCTTGGGCAAAAGCGTTGGCGCTGCCTTCGCCGCAAACCAGCATCGCGCCTATTACGTCGAGTGCCGCGACACCTGGAGCAAAAAGGCTTTCCTGCAAGCCATCCTGCACGAAATGAGCATCACACCTGAACGCACCCTGTCGCTGATGGTGGACCAGATCGCCGAACAACTGTCGCGCAGCGGGCGCCCGCTGCTGATCGATGACGTGCAGTACCTGCTTGAGAAATCCATAGCCAACGTTCTGACCGATATCTACAACGCCAGCCAAGGCACCATCGTGTTGATCGGTGAAGAACGAGTGCCTAGCAGCCTGGCCAGGCTGGAGCGCCTGCATAACCGTGTGCTGGAGTGGGTGCCTGCCCAGCCTGCCACGCTTCACGACATACACGCCTTGGCCCAGGCCAGTTACCCCGGCCTGCACTTCGCCGACGATCTGCTAGAAGACCTGCGCAAGAAGGTTAAAGGCTGTCTGCGCCGTGTCGCGGTCAACCTGTACCGCGTTTACAACGAAGCCCAAACCCAATGCTGGGACAAGGTTGACCTTGCGACCTGGGGCCATCGGGAGTGGTTCACCGGCGACGCTCCTGTGCGGAGGGTTTCGTAATGGCTGGCGGTCGTGGTCGTAAACCAATTGATCTGGAAATGCACGGTAAGAAGGGCAATCGCCAGCGTGTCTGGGAGGCTATGCGTGTCATTCGAGATGGCTTTACAGCCTATGAAATCTCCCGCCGCTCCCTGGTCGATGACACGGCGGTTCGTAGCTACCTGCAATCGCTGATCAAAGGCGGATTTGTCGAGGTTATCTCTGGGGCCAAGTTTGAAGAACAGACATTACACCTGGTCAGGGACGTGGGCGCCGAAGCTCCAGCAATCACTCGCGAAGGAAAACCCAGCAAGACGGGCAAAGGCACCGAAGCCATGTGGCGAACCCTGCGCATCCTGGGCGAAATGGACGCCGACGAGCTGGCTGAACAAGCCTCTATCGCAGTGCCGACCACGACCTGGACAGCGCGTTCCTACCTCAAGTGGCTAAAACGTGCGGGTTATGTAGTCGAAGTGCAGGCCAGTACACCGGGCAAGAAAGCCCGATACCGCCTAGCTCCAGGCAAATACACCGGCCCGCGCCCACCGATGATTCAGCGCATCGGTCAGGTGTTCGACCCGAATCTCGGCGAGGTGGTGTTTCGCCAGCCCGAACCAGCTGAGGCCGAACTATGAACGTGAATCTATCGGCCTGGGGCGCTGAGCCTCCACTGTTTGTACGTTTGCTGGCAGCCGAAGTCGCAGCCACAAGCCAAACCCAGGCCAGCAAGCGTATCGGCATGAGCCGAACAGCAGTCAGCCTGACCCTGGCCAATCGCTATGCATCGCGTAGCACTGCCGGTGTTGAACGCCGTGTCATGGAAACCCTCGGCCGCATTCAGTGTGTGGCTCTGGATGATGAAGTGAACGCGGAGCAGTGCCAAAGCTATCGCGAAAAACCAGCCCCCACACACAACCCACCTGCCATGCAGCGATGGCGTGCTTGCCAACATTGCCCGATCAACCCCAACTGCTGCACCCAGGAGAACGCCCATGCTCGCCTCCACTAGCCGTACAGCCTTGAAAGTGTTGACCCCATCGCTCGCTGATCGCCTGCGCATCTTCAACGCCGCCGCCCGCCAGTTGCAGGCGAATGGCATTCGCATACTCGGCTTCTGCCCAGCTCAAAACTTCCTGGTTATCGATCCCGATGCGGGCCAGCGCTTGGTCGCTCTTGGCCATCGCGAAGGCTTTAAGCGCCGCCCCACGGCCGGTAGCACCCATTACAGCGTGCAGTTCCAGGGCGTGACCCTGGAGTGGCGCGAACCCATCAGCGCCGCCCGTCCAGAAGGCTGGCAGCGCCCGACTGTCCACTGAGGAATCTAGCAATGACCGTTCAACAACAGACCATCCCTGAAGGCTACCGGGCCGACGCTCAAAAGCGCCTTATCCCTGAAAGCATGATCAAACCCATCGACCTGGAGCGTGACGCCTTGGTGCTCGCCCTGGTCGAAAAAGCGCGTGCGGCCCATGACGTTTTGTCGAAGTTCAAGGCTTCCGCGTTCGGCGATATCGAAGCCTTTATCGAACTGAGCGCCGAACAGTACGGCGCTCAGATTGGCGGCAAGAAAGGCAATGTCAGCCTGATCAGTTTTGATGGGCGCTTCAAGATCCTGCGGGCAGTCCAGGAAAGCATCGCCTTTGACGAACGCTTGCAGGCAGCCAGGGCACTGATTGACGAATGTTTGCGCGACTGGACAGAAGGGGCTCGGCCGGAGGTCGTCACCCTGGTGAATGACGCCTTTCGCACCGACCAGAAAGGCGATATCCGCACGGCCCGAGTGCTTGCACTGCGGCGACTGGAAATCACCGATGAGCGCTGGCAGCGCGCCATGCAAGCCATTGGCGATGCATGCCAGGTGGTGGGTTCAAAGTCCTACATTCGTGTGTATCAGCGTGTCGGTGATACCGACCAATACGAACCCATCAGCCTTGATATTGCGGGGGTATGACTATGCAAGAAGATAACAGCCTGATCCTGGATCAGTTGGAACGCCTCGGCACTCTTGAGCGCGTTTGTGAGGGGCTAACCCAAGATCACATTGAAGGCGGCTGGACCGTTCGCGGAATCAGGGTTCACTGCAAAGCGGTTGAGCAAGAGCGTGACGATCTGCGTAGCCAGTTGGTGGAGCTTGAAAAGTTCGGTGAATGGTGGAAGGAGCGTATGCGAACCCATCTGACCATCATTTATGGAGCTATCGGTAAGTCAGACCCGGAGGGTTGTGCAGACCAGACGGTAAGGCTTGATGAGCGTCTGGCTCCACAGATTACAGCCTCTTACTCCAGCACAAAGCCGCAATAGACCAGACAGCTCCGCACACATTATTTACAGGAAACTATGATGGCCAAAATTGTCCTTACCCTGGAAGACCGCCGCGACGAAAGCGGCGCTCCGACAGTCACTCTTGACCTGTCTGGTGTGCCCACTGGTGCAGCTCACCGATCCGCAGCCTGCTCCATCTCCCAAATGCTTTGGGGGATGGCCTCTTGCGAGCAGCTCCTGGGCGAGCTGCCTGCGTACCGTCGTCAGCCAAGTAACTCAACCATCCACTGAGCGAAACCCTCCCGGTCTCCGGGAGGGTCTATCAGGCGTGGCTACCTGGTACTGATGAGCAGCCGAACAGTAAGTGGGGAATTTTATGAGCAAGCAACGAAAACCATATCCACGGTCTGCGGACAACGCCGACAAGATGAATCTGCCCGAGGGTAAGACCTGCGGCGACTGCGTGCACTGCCGCCGCTGCACGATGATGTTCGGACACATCCCAGCTGATGAAGCTTGCGACTGGAGCCCTTCGCGTTTTCGCGAAGCAGTGCCAAACGCGATTGTTGTCTAACCCAAAACGTAAGACTCCGAGACCTGACGAAATGGATCACAGCAAAGCTATAGACAAAATCAAGAAGCTTCTGCGCCTGGCAGCAAGCGACAACCCCCACGAAGCCGCAGCGGCTATGCGCCAGGCGCGGGCCATGATGGAAAAATTCCGTATTGAAGAAGCTGATGTAGCGCTTTCGGACATCTTTGAATCGGCCTCACGCAGCGGCTCTAAGGTGAATCCTGTTCGCTGGGAGGCCAATCTGGCTGGCAGCGTAAAACGTGCGTATGCCTGCGAGTTGCTGTTCATGGCGGGCTTAGGTGAATGGCGGTTCATTGGTGAGTTTGCCGAGGTGGCCAGCTACACCATGACGCTGCTTCTCCGTCAGATCCGCCAGGCTCGGCGTGACTTCATCGCCGACAAACTCAAGCGCTGCAAGGCCGCAACCAAGACCAAACGGGCGGACGTATTCTGTGATGCCTGGGTCTATCAGGTGCGCAAGCAGGTGATGGCTTTCGCTGGCAATGACACACCATCCAGCGCCGCTTCGGCCTACATGCTCAAGCATCACCCGGATACAACAAAGGCAGACCCGAAGGACCGGAACACCGCAAAGCGGATGAGCAATCGGTCCGTGAGCGATGCCATGCACGGGATTCTCGCAGCGGCTGACGTACAGCTGAACCACGGTGTGAAAGGACAAGAGCAGCAACGCCTCCACTGAGCGAAACCTCCCCGATGAACTGGGGCGGTCTGCCAGGCATGGTTGCCTGGTACTGATGAGCAGCCACAGATGACAGACGAAACACCCCGGCAGCGTAAAGCCCGTTTGGCCCGTGAGCGCAAACGTGCCCAGCGCCTGCGGGACAAGGCCAAGAAACTGGCCATGGGTTCCAGCACGTTCAAGATGGAAGCGTACAAAGGCACACTGGCCGAGCTTGAACGTATCCGTATCGCCGGGGAGTTCGACGAAGCGGCGCACGCGCTGACGATGGTCATTCACGGAGCAGCCGAGTTGTCTCGCCGAGATCCGGCGGCATTCAGGGCATTGATTCAAGGGAGAACAAAGTGAGCAGACGAAACCTGGATCTGAGCAAGATTCACATAGCAAAGAAGGACCTAGGGCTTGATGACGAAACCTATCGCGCGCTGCTGGTTCGCGTGGCCGGGGTCAGATCGGCAAAGGACCTAAGCCCGCGTCAAGCAGGCAAGGTGCTGGCCGAGTTTGAGCGGCTTGGCTGGAAGCCTTCCCCCGTCAAGACTGGTCGTAAGGCTCCGGTAGCAGCAGCGGGCAGAGCAAAATTAATCGGTAAGATTGAGGCGTTTCTCAGCGAGGCGAATCGTTCCTGGGCATATGCCGATGGCATGGCCCAGCGTATGTTCAAGGTCGAGCGTGTGGAATGGTTGGACCCTGAACAACTTCGCAAGATGGTTGCAGCATTGGCTTATGACGCCAAGCGCCACGGGAGAGCAGCACAATGAGCGGAGAACTATTTCCAGACGACAGCGACGAACTCGACTCCGCCAAAGTCCTGGCGCACATGAAGGACCCGACGGTCCTGGCCAGATGGGAGGGAGTACTCGGCGACATGGTTAGAGTGGCCGAAGCTGAATTGCGTAAGGCGTTAAATAATGACCCGCGCTCGACAGAGTTAGCACAGTTGGTCATCTATACCGTATGCGAACACCTGGGCGGCGGCGTGATGTACTTGCCTAGCGGTGCTCGACTAAAACGTGCCATGCGTGATGCTGACTTGTACAGGGATTGGCGTGACCACGGCATTAAACCTGCCGATCTGGTTGGAAAATACAAGCTATCCAGCCCAACTGTTTATGACATTATCACCAGGCAACGGGCGCTGCACCGCAAAAACGAGCCCGACCTGTTTGGATTTGGCGAAGATACTTTGCATTAGCAAAAGGAATATACATGCGTTCAATTCTGCTTTGGCTATTTGTGATTTTCAGTACTCAGTCTTTTGCCGCTGATCTTGGGAATTATGATCATTTGATAGATGGTCTATCTGATTATCAATTTGATATGCGTCCGGCAGCACCTGGTAGAACCCCTGGTCTGGTGGGAAAGCAAAGGATGATGGGGATGACCAAGGATGAGAAGCCCCCATCAATGCTTGAAGTAATCGGGGTAAATCTGAATCGAGCTGTTGAAAAGGTAACCTTGGACGTTTCTGTCACTGACGTGGAGAAGCAGCAAAGGAAGAGAGCGAAGTTAATCAAAGCTTTTGTTGACCTGCTCTTGCCGGAAGTACCGAACCGTAAAGACTTGATCGTGCAGGCCATGGAGGCCGCCGTTCCTGACAAGACAGTAACGATGAATTTAGGAGAAAAACGACTTACTGTCCGACGCAGCATTACCACTAACAGCTTTGTCTTCACCATTGAATCAACTTGATTGTATCTAGTTACACACCTCTCACTGAGCAAGCTTAAAAACCTTAAGCCGCCCTGAAATTACAACTTTCCGCTTCTTGCGCGAACCTGACCCCGTTATCCCCGACGGCAGGTTCGCACCATGCGTTCAAATCCCGCTCCACCCAAAGTCTCACGGCCTCAATGGCCGCGCCAACATGCGCAGCTCATTCTTGCGGCTGGGAGTAACAACGCCCGTGCGGTGTTGTGGGCCAAGGTGCCAGCCGACTGGCTACCCATGGTCCAGGCGCATGTAGAGCAGGGCGAAGAGCGCATCCGACAAGCAGTCAGCCAGCGAGAGAAGTTACGCCCCGCTGTAAGAACACACTCTGCACAGACCTTTGCCGACTACCGCGAGCCTGCTCGCGTGATCGGTAATCCCGTTGTCGCCGCGCAACATCTGGCCGCTTTACGGGCATCCATCCATCACCCACCGCGAGTAACCCAATGACTCTTCCACTGCCGAAGCGGCGCCCGCGTGCGCCACGTATGACCGACTGGACGTTGATCACCATCGCCTTGCTGTTCTGCCTGGCCATCGTCGCCCCGACCAAGCTGCCGGTTGTCCTCTACAAATGCGGCCTGGTCACCCTGGGCGGCGTCCTGGGCTACTGGATTGACCGAGCATTGTTTCCCTACGCTCGGCCGAACCAGGTCCGCCGCTATGAACGCTCCATGGCCGGTGTCCGTCGTGCCCTGGTCGTGCTGGCTTGTGTGCTCGGCCTGACGCTGGGGCTCTGACGATGCGGAAAATCCTTCTATATATAGGTGCTGCATCGCTGGCTGGGCTCACCGCCTGCGCTCCTGCGCATGCCGAGATTCCAGCTCAGGCCGAACGCTACCGCCGTGACCTGACCCGTATCGCCCAGGCCGAGTGGGGCCTGGATGCTCCGGTGGCAACCTTCGCCGCTCAGATCCACCAGGAAAGCCGCTGGCGCTTCGATGCGAAATCTCCGGTCGGTGCGCAAGGCTTGGGCCAAGTGATGCCCTCGACCGCGACCTGGCTCGCCCAGACCTTCCCCAAGGCCCTTGGCAAGGTCGAGCCTTACAACCCGGTTTGGTCGATGCAGGCACTTGTCAGCTATGACCGTTGGCTGGCAAACCGCATTCAGGCCAGCAGCACCTGTGAACAGGCTGCGATGATTCTGTCGTCGTACAACGGCGGGCTGGGCTGGGTCATCCGTGACCGCAAGTTGGCATCGGCAAAGGGCGCCGATCCGCTGACCTGGTTCGATTCAGTCGAGCACCACAACGCTGGTCGCTCGGCTGCCAACTTCCGGGAAAACCGCAATTACCCGCGCTTCATTCTCTGGCATTGGGAGCCCCTGTATGTCGATGCAGGCTGGGGCAAGGGGCTTTGCCGATGAAAAGCCTACTCGGCTTCATCACTCCAGCGACTTGGTATGTGGCCGTCATCGCGGCTGTTGTATTGGGTCTGCACCTCAACTGGCAGGACGGTTACAGCGAAGGCCTTGCGAAAGCACAAGCTGAAGGTCAGACCGCTATTACCAACCTGCGCCTGGAGTATTCCGAAGAACAGCGGCGCATTGCAGACGCGACCAGCGAGACGCTGAAACAGGCGAACGAAAAACTGAGGGCCGAACAAGAGCGAGGCAGCTTGCTTGTCACTCAGTTGGCCGACGCCAAAGAGGCCTTTCGTAAAAACACCGACACGCTAAACGGAGAGATTGCTCGTGTTACGACCCTATACCGCCGCACGCTCAAGTCAGCACCTGAGCCGTTGCCTGCTGCTGTGTTCACTGCTGGTTTTGTCCGCGTGTGGAACACAGCCAACGGCATCAGCGCCTCAGTGCCTTCCCAGCAAGCCGCCAGCGGAGCTGCTGCGCCGACCGACGGAGCCGGAGCCGCTGACAGCCTCGACTCGGGCGTCACCCAGGCACTTGTCCTGGGCAACCAGGTCCGCAATGGCGAGTTGCACAGCACCTGCCGGGCTCAACTCAACCGCCTAATTGACTGGACCCTTAATGCAAGCAACTGACTTTGCCAGCCTCCTGGAGGCGAAGCACAACGAAACGTCTCTGGTGGCACATTTTGCACAACGTGAAGTATTGACCGGCCCTTCGGCCGAGTTTTGCACAGGCGAGGATTGCGACATGCCAATCCCTGAAGAGCGCCGCTTGGCCTTACCTGGTGTGCAGCTTTGCGCTCAATGCCAAACACATCGCGAAAAACGGAGACGCTGATGACGACGATTGAAATGCCTGCGTGGCAGTTGGTGAGCATCGCGGTCACCATCCTGGGCGCCTTCGCCGGACTAGTTAAGGTCATGGTCATGCAGATGGAGCGCCGTCTCGATCAGCGCTTTGCAATCACGGACAAGGACAGCGAGCGCCTGAGGACATTGGAGATTTCCTTTGAACGGCTGCGGGGAGACATGCCAGTGCACTACGTGCGCCGGGAGGACTACGTGCGCGGCCAAACCGTGATTGAGGCCAAGCTCGATGCCTTGGCGCTCAAGCTGGAAACCGTCCAACTTAAAGGATTGAATCAATGAACATTGACGCTGCAAAGACGCGCCGGGAGTCCCTGCGCTGGTACATCATCAAGACCCTGGACACCTCACGCCCGATTGATCCGCATGAAGCGGTGGTGCTGGCGACCATTCAGGGTATCTATCCAGACTCCACCACCATTGAACTTCGGCGCGAACTCGACTACCTGGCTGACCGCAGCCTGGTGACGTTGAACAAGCAACCTAACGGCGTGTGGATCTGCGGCTTGACCTACTACGGCGTCGACCTCGCCGAGTACACCATCCCATGCGACCCCGGCATTGCCCGCCCAGAAAAATACTGGAGCTGACCCATGCCACCACGCAGCAAAGTCGCCAGTCTGCCCAAGGAGGTCAAGACCTGGCTCGATAAGGCCCTGGCCGATAACGGTTTCAGCGAGTACGAAACCCTCGCCGCTGAGCTATTGGCACGCGGCTTTTCGATCAGTCGGTCATCGCTCCAGCGGTACGGCCAGGACTTTGAGTCCAAACTCTCGGCCTTGAAGATGGCGAGCGAGCAGGCGCGCGCCGTGGTTGCTGCTGCACCGGACGAAGAAGGAGCGGTCAACGAGGCCCTTATGCGTTTGGTCCAGGAACACCTGTTCAAGGTACTGATGGCCGGTGCAGACCCCGAAGGGAAAAACAAGTTTGACCTGCCAAAGGTGGCCAAGGCTGTAGCTGAGCTGGGCAAAGCATCGGTGGTTCAGAAGAAGTGGCAAGCCGAGTGGCGAGAAAAAACAGAGGCAGCCGCAGCGCGTGTCGAGAAGATCGCTAAGAAAGGTGGCCTGACGGCAGAAACTGTTGACGAGATCCGCCGCGAGATCTTGGGGATGGCCTCATGAACTACTTCTTTGCCCTGATGATTTGCTTCGCCATGACCGGGTTATCAGCCAATGAAGAGAACGCTCGTTGGCTGCTGATATGCGATCTCAATGTGGCACTTTATTTGGCACTGGCGTGGTTTCTTGACCTCTACAAGAAGCGCCGTAGCAAGGGCCTTCAGCAGTACGTCAATGTCATTGAAGTGCAATGTGATCATGCTGAACAGCTGCTGCGTGAAGTATGCCGTCATCCAGATACGCCGGACGGCCTGCGTGCAGAGATTCGTCAGGCTCTGAAACCTGCACCGAGGCACCCATGAGCAGCCGCCGCCCCCCTTTGGTACTGGACAACACGGCGAGCAACAGTGCGCCGCCAGTCCTGCTCGACTATCAGAAAGAATGGATTGGCATCCGCGCCCCGCTCAAGGTCGGCGAGAAGTCTCGCCGTATTGGCCTGACCTGGGCGGAAGCGGCAGACAACGTCTTGGTTGCCGCAGCGGAAAAGCCAGCCGGTGGCCAGACTGTGTATTACCTGGGCTACAACCAGGACATGACGGTCGAGTACATCCAGGCCTGCGCCATGTGGTCGCGTGCATTCAACTACGCGGCTGGGGAGATCGAGGAAGGTATCTGGCCGGACAGCGACCCTGACAAGAACATCAAGACTTACACCATTGTCTTTCCCAGCGGGCACCGCATCGTGGCGCTGACCAGCCGACCGTCCAACCTGCGGGGCCGACAAGGTGTCGTCGTGATCGATGAAGCGGCGTTCCACCAGGACTTGGCCGAGCTGCTGAAAGCTGCTCTGGCGCTGCTGATCTGGGGCGGTGAAGTGCATGTCATCAGCACCCATGACGGTACGGAAAACGCCTTCAATGAGCTGATCAATGATATTCGTGCCGGTAAGCGCAAGGGTGAGCTGTTCCGTTGTGAGTTCCGAGATGCCGTGGCGGATGGCCTTTACCAGCGGGTCTGTCTGAGAAAGGGCATCGAGTACAAGGCCGAGGAAGAAGCGGCCTGGGTCCAGGACGTGTACGACTTCTACGGTGATGCTGCCGAGGAAGAGCTTGATTGCGTGCCGTCCCAGGGCGGCGGAGCCTTTCTGAGCTTGGCCCTGGTTGAGCAGCGCAGCAACCGCGAGGTGCCGGTGCTGCGCCTGGCCTATCCGCAGGGCTACGAGACCATCGCTGAACACCTGCGCCTGGCCGAGTCCCTGGAGTGGTGCGAAGAACACTTGCTCCCGCTGCTGTCGGCTATTCCATTGGACGTCCAGAGCTTCTATGGCATGGACTTCGGGCGAACCGGCGACCTTTCGGTCATTTGGCCGCTGATCAAGGAGCAAAACTTACGCAAGCGCACACCCTTTGTGGTCGAGCTGCGCAACGTCCCGTTTAAGCAACAGGCGCAGATCAAGTTCTACATCCTTCGGCGCCTGCCCAACTTCCTCAAGGGGGCCGATGATGCCAGGGGCAACGGTTCGCAACTGTCGGAAGACACGGCCGTCGAGTTCGGTTTTAACCGTATCGAACGGGTGATGCTGACGGAGGGCTGGTATCGCGACAACATGCCGCCGTTCAAGGCCGCCCTGGAAGACGACACCTTCTGTGACATCCCGGCCGATAAGGACGTGGTCAGCGACGTGCGCGCCTTTCGGATGGTTAAGGGCGTGGCCCGCATCCCGGAAAAGCGCACCAACGAAAAGGGCGAGAAGTCCGGCCCCAAGCGCCATGGCGACGCTGGTATTGCCGCTGTGCTGGCCGACTACGCCTCTCGACAAGAAATCGAGATCATCGAATATCACCGCGTCCGGCCCGCCGCACAGCATGACCGCGAAATCAAGCTAGGCGCTGGCTGGCGTTCTCAGAAAGGCATTTGGTAATGGCTCAGTCCAAAATCGTCGACCAGTACGGTCGCCCCATTCAATACGACAAGCTCACCGAAGAGCTGGCCGCTGCGCGCACCACCGGCATTCGCCAGGTCTGGCACCCGTCGGTGGCCAGCGGCCTCACACCTGGTCGGCTTGCGAGCATCCTGCAAGCCGCTACCGAAGGCTCGGCCCATGCCTACTTGACCCTTGCCGAAGAAATGGAAGAGCGCGACCTGCATTACGCTTCAGTGCTAGGCACCCGCAAGCTGGCTGTGTCTGGTTTGTCGGTGCGGATCGAGGCTGCCAGCGATGATGCCGAGGACGTGCGCCGAGCGGACCAGCTCAAGGAGGTTGTCGATTCGCCGGAGTTCGGCGAGCTGCAAGCCGACCTGACAGACGCCATGGGCAAGGGTTATGCCGTCAGCGAAATCATGTGGGACCGTAGCGGCAAGACCTGGAACCCGTCGCGCTTCGAACCCCGCGACCAGCGCTTCTTCCAGTTTGATCGAGACACCGGCCGGGAACTGCGCCTGCTCGATGAGGCCGACCCAATCAACGGCGTTGCATTGGCGCCCTATAAGTTCATCGTCCACCTGCCGCGTATTCGCTCCGGGCTGCCGATCCGTGGCGGCTTGGCGCGACTCGCTGCCGTGGGCTACATGTGCAAAGCCTGGACCTGGAAAGACTGGATGGGCTTTGCCGACATCTTCGGTATGCCTATGCGCGTGGGGCGGTACGGGCCTGGTGCCAGTAAGGAAGACATTGCCACCTTGATGTCGGCGGTGGCCAACCTGGGCAGCGATGCGGCGGCGGTGATCCCGGACAGCATGCGTATCGACTTCACCCAGGCGGCCAATGTGACGGGTGCAGGGGACTTCTTTAAAGGCCTGGCCGAGTGGTGGGATAAGCAGGTCAGCAAGGCTGTAGTCGGTCAAACCATGTCTGCCGATGACGGCTCAAGCATGGCCCAGGCGGTCATTCACAACGAAGTTCGCCTGGATCTGCTGGGCGCCGATGCTAAGGCAGAGTCCAATACTCTGAACCGGTGTTTTGTACGGCCCTGGTGTGATTTGAACTTTGCACCTGGTCGACGTTACCCGCGATTGATAATCGACGTACCGCAGCCGGAAAACACCAAGCTGTTGATCGAGGCACTAAAGGAGCTGGTGCCACTGGGGCTGCGTGTCGAGCAGTCAGTTATCCGGGATAAGCTGAATCTGCCAGCACCCGCCGAGGGCGCCGAGCTGCTGGGCGTTCCGGCGCCGGTTCCTACTCCAGTCATGGCGCAGGCCACCAACAGCGAGCAGGCACCGGCCCGCCCGACTGTTACTCGGGACATTGTTGATAACCAGGTAATGACATTGGAAGCGGCAACAGGGGCGCCCATCGACGACATGGTCGATCAGATCAAGGAATTGCTCGACTCAGTCAGTAGCCTGGAAGAGTTCCGGGATCGCTTGATTGAAGCCTATCCGGCGATGAACTCCACTCAGTTGGCGGATGCGATTGCCGATGGCTTGACGGCTGCCAGCCTGGCGGGGCGCGATGATATTTTGAGGGGGCTTTAAACATGAAAGGCACAACTGAGGACTCATTCACCACCAGGAAGCGGCTGTCATACACCAGCAGCGACGGAATGTACCTGATGGTCGATAGTGAGCGTGACGCATCAGTTAGGCTGCTTGTCGGTCATGAAGAGGGCGAAGTCGCTGTAATGTTGAATAAGGCCGAAGCTGAAGAGCTGGCGCGATTCATCCTGGCTGGAGTTGCGCGTTAATGGCTGTCTCCCATGGCTCGCTCCCGTTCAATGAGCAGATCGACTACTTCCGTAGCAAGGTCAACCTGCCGACCAACACCTGGTCCGACGTTTATGGTGCCGAGCATGACTATGCCTTTGTTGTGGCAGGTGCTGTAAAGCGGGATCTGCTGGCCGACCTGCGCGGTGCTGTCGAGAAGTCTATTGCCCAGGGCACCACCCTGGAACAGTTCCGCAAGGACTTTGACCAGGTCGTGGGGAAACATGGCTGGCAGTACAACGGCGAGCGTGGCTGGCGTACCAATGTCATTTGGGAAACCAACCTACGCCAGTCGTACAACGCCGGGCGCGAAGAGCAAATGGCCGACCCGGAGCTACGCAAGCGCCGCCCCTATGCAGTCTATCGTCATGGCGATAGCGCCCATCCACGGCCAATGCACCTGTCTTGGAACGGCATCACATTGCCGCTCGATGATCCGTGGTGGGCAACTCACACCCCGCAAAATGGTTGGGGCTGCAAGTGCAAGAAGTTCATGTTGTCAGCAAGGGACGTTGAGCGCCAAGGATTGACCATCGGTCCGGCGCCGGTCACTGAGTGGGAAGATCGGGTTATCGGCAAAAACAGCCCCAACGGCCCACGCACGGTCCGCGTGCCGAAAGGGATCGACCCAGGCTTCGAGCATGCACCAGGTCGCTCCCGCCTGTCTGACGCTGTACCGCAGCTGCGTACCCGTGACCCCATCACTGCACCAGGCACACCAGCGAAGCCGGAACCTGCGGCCATGCTTCCCAAGAGCAGACCGACAGGGCCACTGCCTGCGCCCAGGGCGATTCCGGCAAAGGCTTTGCTCCCAGCCAAAGTACCTGCGCCGCAAGCTGTGGCTAAGCTCTTGGGTGAGTTTGGGGCCAGTGATGCTGCACCTGCGGTGTTTCGTGATGTGACGGGTGATGCCATGGTCATTGGGCGCGAGATGTTCAGCGATGCCAAAACCAGCGCAATACAGCTGGCCACGCAGATCAAGGCCCGTGAGTTGCCCCTCCTGGCTACCGCCATCAAGACGCCGGACGAAATATGGGCGCACCTGGTGTGGCAGCCGGACCAGGGCAAGGCCGTCCTGCGCCGTCGCTACCTGGCGCACTTTGAAGTGAAGGGTCAGGCGATGCCAGCCGTTGCCGTGTTCGATCTGGGCGCCGATGGCTGGGATGCCGTCACAGGCTTTGTCGAAGACAGCGAGCAGTACCTGGAGGCTTTGCGCCTTGGTGTTCTGCTTTACCGTCGACCGGAATAGGAGCCCTCATGGCTGGTGCAATGCTTGATGTCAACATCGACCTAGACCTGGTGAGCAAGGCCCTAGAAGAACTGGCCGAACGCATCGGCGACTTGACGACGCCCTTCAACGACATAGCCGAGTACCTTCACCAGTCGACCGATGATCGCTTTCGGCAGAAGGTAGCGCCGGATGGTTCGCCCTGGGCGCCGCTGTCGGCTGTCACCCTGGCCAGGAAGAAAGGCCCTGGTATCCTGCGCGAGAAAGGGACGCTCCAGGACACGATGCGTCATCAGGCCAGCAGCACCGAGCTAGCTTTTGGTACAGATCGTCCCTATGGCGCAGTGCATCAGTTCGGGCAGCGTAAAGGCGCCTCGGGCAGTACGGGTAAAGGCAGCCCCATCCCATGGGGAGACATACCGGCGCGCCCCTATCTGGGGTTGTCTGCCGAGGATGAAACGGAAGTCCTATTGATCATCCACGACTACCTAATGGAACCGGTGGCGGGCTGACTGCGCAGGATCGCCTAGGCGGCGCGTATTGGGATTGGCGGTACACACGTTGCCAGACTATCGCTTTAACAGCGTTAGACATGCGTTAGATTCGGCCAGAGCGCTATTTACTCCGCGTTCGCGAGACCCGCCCACCGCCATTCTTCAAATATGGAGCGGGTTCCGGGTTGCCCCTCGCCCGCAACACCTCGCCAAAACCTTAAGTCGTCCTGAAATTACTATCTTTTGCTTGCCGCCTGACACTGGCGGCATGAAAACCCAACTCGCTCTCAATTCAGAAATCTACAGCTCAGTCGAGCTTTCCGAAGGGAAGGCGCCCGACTGGGTTCAACTCATCCCCGCAGGTCCGACAGTCACTGGTCGCGATGGTCGCTCCTGGTTGTTCGACGACATGGCTGCTGGCTTGGTGCAGTCCAGCTTTGCCAGTCGGGCCATTGATCTCCCTATCGACTGGGAACATGCAACGCAGAAGCGGGCATCCGTGGGCAAGGAAGCTCCAGCGGGCGCCTGGATCAAGCAGTTCGAAATCCGTAACGGCGCTCTCTGGGGACAGGTCGAGTGGACGCCTCGTGGTGCCTCACAGGTGGAGGCCCGCGAGTACCGCTTTCTATCTCCCGTCTTCGATTACGAAGTCGACAGCACACGCATCGTGCGAATGGTCAGCGCCGCGTTGACCAACATCCCCAACTTTCTGATGACAGCCCTCAACCAAGAGCAACAGGAGCACAACCTCGTGAAACCTTCGCCAGAACTTTTGAAACTTCTCGGTTTGCCCGATACGGCAACTGCGGAACAAGTCTTCACCGCTACCACCGCCAAGCTTCAGGCCACCGGCCAAGCTTTGAACACCGAGCAAGCGAACCTGGAGCGATTCGTGCCACGGGCTGATTACAACGCCCTGGAGCAACGCGCCGCCAACGCGGAACAGGCGCTCACCGAACATAAAAAGGCAGAGCACACCAAGGCCGTCGACGCAGTCATCACTTCGGCCACCCAGGCCGGAAAGATCACTCCGGCGACCGTGGACTATCACCGTGCTATGTGCCAGGACGAAGCCGGTCTGGCGCGCTTCAAGGTGTTTGTCGAGGCCGCGCCAGTTGTTGCGGCTGCCACCGATCTGGGCGAGCGCAAGCCCGACAACACCAGCACCGCGCTCAACTCCGAAGAGCAACAGGTCGCCAAGCTGCTGGGCATGAGCGAGGCCGAGTTCATCAAGGGCAAGGCGTAACTCCCTCCCTATATAAAGGAAGCGATTCATGATCATTACTCCAGGCGCCTTGACTGCGTTGTTCACCGCATTCAGAGCCGAATTCCAGAACGCCCAGGCCGCAACGCCTACCGATTGGCAGCGTGTGGCAACGGTGGTTCCATCGTCGTCGACCAGTAATACCTATGGCTGGTTGGGGCAGTTCCCGACCTTTCGCGAGTGGATCGGCGACCGTGTCCTCAAGAACATGGCAGCCCATAGCTATTCGATCACCAACAAAAAGTTTGAATCCTCTGTCGCGGTTCCTCGCGACGCTATCGAAGATGACGAAGTCGGTGTTTACAAACCACTGTTTGCTGAAATGGGCCGGGCCTCATCGGCGCATCCTGACGAGTTGGTGTTCGCCCTGTTGAAAGCGGGCCTCACCACCACTTGCTACGACGGCCAGTATTTCTTCGACATCGATCACCCGGTGTTCCCTTCGACCGATGGCACCGGCACTGCGGTGTCCGTGAGCAACTACCAGGACGGTGAAGGTCCTGCATGGTATCTGCTCGATGTCAGTCGAGCGATCAAACCCATCATCTTTCAGAACCGCCGCAACTACGCACTGAAAGCCATGACCGACATGAACGACGAAACCGTCTTCATGCGCGACGAATATCGCTACGGCGTTGATGCTCGCGTGAACGTCGGCTTCGGCTTCTGGCAGTTCGCCTACTGTTCGAAAGCGCCGCTTACACCGGACAACTACGCGCTGGCCCGTGCTGCCATGAAGAACTTCAAGGCAGATGGCGGTCGCCCGCTCGGTGTTAATCCTGGCCTGCTGGTTGTGCCATCTCAACTGGAAGGCGCGGCCCGGAAAATCGTCGTCAAAGACGCGAACGCCGGTAATGAATGGGCAGGCACGGCCGAAGTTCTCGCGCCGAGCTGGCTCGGATAAGGGGGGCGTTATGGCTATCGTCATCACTGCAAAGCGCGACGGCTTCCGCCGTTGCGGCATTGCACACTCCCGCAAGCCGACCTCCTACCCGGACGACTTCTTCACGGAAGAACAGTGGCGGGCTCTGTTGAAAGAGCCGCAGTTGATCCTCGCCTATGTGGAGGATGAATTCGACCAGGTGAAGGACGGACACAATGAAATTCTCCAGGAAGTCGATGTATCGAAAGCGTCCGGCGCCGCACAAAACGCCCAGTCGCAGACGCTCGAAGCAATCGCTACGGCTCTGGGTAATGGAGTGGCTCTGCCCATTACCCCGGTCACTGGCAGCGGAGAGCCTGGACCTGACGGTTCGGGATCTGGGCCAAACCCACCTGTGATTGAACCGTCCCATGACCAATCGAGCGGGTTCGGCATCGACTTCGATGCTCTCTGGGAGGACGCACTCCAGGAAGATCAGGCGCGTGAAGCGGCCAAGGCGGAAGCGTTGAAGCCTCCCACGAAACCCAGAAAGACCAAGTCCGAAAAGACCGAGGACGAAGGCAAATGAATCTCTCGCTGCCATCCGCCACCCAGCTCCTTGTGCGCTTCGGTGCCCGCGACATTACAGAAGTCGCGGTCCCAGACCATGAGCGCGTAATCGACTCGGAACTGCTGGCGGCGGCTGCAAGTGGTCAGCCCTTGGACGGTTGGCCTGAAGAAGATGTGGCTATCGCCGTGGCAGCGCTGGCCAGGATCGCCGACGCCGTCACTCGGGCGCGCAGTGAGGTTTCGTTTTACCTGCGGTTCCGCCCGGCCGGAGAAGACGCCCCCGAGTGGGTGGCCGATGATCTGGCCGAGATTGCTCGTTATCACCTGTACGACGATGCGGGCAAGGAAGAGTCGACCGTGCGCGTGCTTTACAAGGACGTCATCAAGCGCCTGGAAACCCTGGCCAGGGAGGACAAGGAGCGTGGTGCCTCGGACGGTGGACAGTCCGGTTTCCAGATATCCCAGCAGCCCCGGCTCATGAGCCGCAACACCTTGAGGAACTTGTGATGCTGGGCGAACTGGAGGACTTGATCGAGGCGCGGCTCAAGGAGCTGAACAGCAAGCTGCCGAGCCTGGTGGTGGGCAGCTACGGCGGCGAATTGAGCGATCCTAATCTGTTGTCCGGTTTGCTCAAGCGTTGCCCAGCCATCTTGCTGACGGTGCCCAAGGTGACATTCACCCGTAAAACCAACACCCGCTATTCGGTGCCGATCACCTTCCGCTTGATCATTGCTACCCGTCACCCTCGGGGCGAAAGGGAAACCCGGCGCGGCACGACAGATAAGGACATCGGCAGTTATGCGCTGTGGGAAGCCTGCATGCACCAACTGGTTGACTGGCAGCCTTGGACAGATCGCGCTGCCATCAAACCGACCGAACTTTCAAACCTGGTCAACGGCAAGTTTGAAAGCGCTCACCTTTCCGTCCTGGGGCAGTCGTTCGTTATCGAGCTGGACTGGGAGAAACCGAAAGAGGCGCTGCCGGAATTTTTGGGTATTGACTTGAACTACCACTCCCCGTCGGAAAACCCCAACCCGGTGGCCACCGACTTAATCGAATTGAGGGACGTGTAATGCACGTTATCGCCGCACCTGGTCAACAGGTGCCAATGGAAGGAG
Source organism: Pseudomonas saponiphila (assembly GCF_900105185.1). NCBI lineage: Bacteria > Pseudomonadati > Pseudomonadota > Gammaproteobacteria > Pseudomonadales > Pseudomonadaceae > Pseudomonas > Pseudomonas saponiphila. The sequence goes on from NZ_FNTJ01000001.1 coordinate 4,170,080, forward strand.
ATCCATATCAGTACATCGGCGACAAGCTCGACGAGGCTGTCGATGTACCGGATACCTCCTATTACCGCCGTCGCTTGGCGGCGGGTGAACTGCTGGCTGCGAAGAAACCGCGCAGTGCCAAACAACCCGCACAGGAAGCCGCTGAATGAGCATTTCCTTTGACACCATCCCCGCATCGATTCGCAAACCCGGTGTGTACATGGAGTTCAACACCAGCCTGGCGGTACGGACACTGCCGACCAACAAGCAAAGCGCCTGCCTGATCGTTCCCCTGGGCGCCGGAGCGACAGTCGGGGCCAACGTGCCGACACCGATCTATAGCGCGGCCGAGGCCAAAGCTCTGTTCGGTGGAACGGTTGCCGAGGAAATGGCCGAGGCGTTTATCACGGCTTATCGTTATGCCAGCCTTTCGGCCGTGGGTGTGGCTGCCGTCGAGGGCGAGGGTGAACCTGACATCAAGGCTGCCCTGGATGCAACTGCCCTGGGCGGCTTCACTATCTTGGTGCCTGCCTGGTACAGCCAGACCGCGCTTACTGCACTGCGTACCCACATCCAGCTCTATACCAACTCAATGGAACAGCAAGGCATCATCGGCGTTGCGGCGCTGACCAGCACCTTGTCTGCGGCCACTACCTTGGCCACTTCGTTGAACTCTGGCGCTATCAGCCTGGCCGTGCTGCCTGGTACGCCATCGACTGCGCGCCAGGTTGCCGCTGCCTACGCCGCGATGATCGCATCGGAAGAAGACCCAGCCCGGCCACTGAACACCCTCGTACTGACAGGCATCAAGGTGCCGCCAGTCACTCAGCGCCTTGGCCGTACCGAGCAGGAAACCGCCCTGGCCAACGGCGTCACACCGCTGGAGGTTGCGGCCGGTGATGTGATTCAGATTGTCCGCGCCGTGACCACCTACACCAAGTCTGCGGCCGGTGCCACGGATGTGTCGCTGTTGGACCTGACCACCATCCGCACCCTGTATTACGTGCGTATGGCCTGCCGTGACCGTATCCGCTTGCGCTTCCCGCGCGCCAAGCTCTCCAAGAAAACCCCAGAGGCTGTGCGGGGTGAGCTGCTGGACGTACTGCTCAAGCTGGAAGAGCTGGAGATCGTCGAAGAAGTCGAAGCCAACGCGGCCAGCCTGGTGGTCGAGCGTTCGCTCCAGGGCGTAAACCGCCTCAACGCCGCCATTCCCACTGACGTAGTCAACGGCCTGCATGTGTTCGCCGGTCGTATCGACCTGCTCCTTTAATAAGAGGTGACTTTATATGGCTGATAACTATGTGGGACTGATCGTCCTGGAGATCAACGGCACCGACTATGAGGTCTCCAGCGTCGAGCCAAGCCTCAAGACCGGGCGCACAGTTGTAAAGACCATGAACCGCACGGGGCGAGCGACCGGCACGGCCAAGGGTATTGAAGAGCACGAACTGAAAATTTCCGTGCCTATCCCGAAAACCGGCGAGCCGGACTGGCGCGCCTTGCTGGACGCCAAACTGACCATCTATCCCCAAGATGGCGGCAGTAAGCGCCAGACCTGGACCGGCTGCTCGCTGATGGAGATGGGCAGCAAGTACCAGCTTGAAGGCGAAGCCACCCGCGACCTGACCATCGCCGCACTGAACTACTACACGGAGTAACGCAATGACTGAGCAAACGAACAAGCAGTGGGACGGCCTGACCATTACCGGCGAGCTGCGTATCGGCGTTTATTATGCTGGCCTGCGGCACAAGCGCTTCACCCTGCGCGTCGGCATGGCGGGCGATCTGGTAGCAGCGCAAGAGCTGCACCCTGACGGTCCCTTTCAGTTGACCACCCTCGAAGTGTATCGCCGCCAGTTGCTGTCCTTGGGTGACATCCCGACCGAAGCACTGACCGTCGAACTGCTGCGCGAGCAACTCGCCGAAACCGACTTGGCCATCATCGCCAACGCAGATGCTGATCTGGAAAAAAAGCTCGCGCCGCCGAGCGCGGCAACGCCGACTGGCGCCGAATCGAGCACGCCCTTATCCGACACGGCTACCGGCTCGACGAACTCCGCCGCATGACCAGGGCGGAGATCGACACCCGTATCGATCTGATCATCGGCAAGGTCAAGAAAACACGCTACGTCAGCAAGCGCCAGCGCAAGCCACTGCCGAAACCACGATAAGACCAGGCTCGATTTCGGGCCTTTCTTGTCCCTGTAAGACCCTTTCGGGAGCATCCAATGAGTTCTGATCTGCGCGTAGCGCTTCGTTTCCAGGCCCACGCAGGCAACAGCCGACGCGAGATCGAGCAGATCAATCGCGACCTTCGCAAGGCAGGTAAGGAAGGCGCCAAGTCCCTGGCGGATGAAAGCTGGAAAGCCTCCACTGCAATAACCAATGTCGGCCGTGTGGGAGCCAACAGCTATAAAACCATCCGTAGTGCCATGCGTGAAACTGCGGGGGCTGGTTCCGGCACGCGTATCGAGGTCAGCAAGACTTCGGCTGAACTCAAGCAGATGGCTGCGGCCGCCCGTAAGGCTGCTCGTGATGCCAAGACCGAACTGGTGAGCGCAGACCGCCAGGGCGTGCAGCCGCTGCGCCAAAGCGTTGACCGGACAGAAACATCCTTCAGGCGCCTGGCGCAAAACGGTGGACGTAGTCTTCGCGCCTTGAAGACGATTGCTGCGGGTGCCCGTCAGGAGTTTGATCGCCTGAAGGGTTTGGGGGGCAGTATGCAGGGACAGCTTGCTGGGCTGGGCGTTGGACTTGGGGTTGTGTCAGGTGTGACATCAAGTGCAAAACTGGACCGTCAGCTTATACGTACTCAACAGACTGCGGGAATGTCAGCTGAAGAGCGTGAAGAGTGGCGTGGGGAACAATGGCGATTGGCAAAAACCTACGGTATTGAGCGTGAGCAAGTTCAAACGGGCTTTGATACCTTAATCGCAAGTGGCTTGTCCTACGATAAAGCGAAGGCAAGTTCTGAGGCCATCGCTCAAGCTACCGCAGTTACCGGGGCTGACTCCGGGGTCTTGGCTAAAGCACTTATTACTGGGTCAAGTGCTTTTGATATCGATCTCTCCAAACCCAACGCCGCTGTAGATATCTTACAAAAGATGATTGTAGCTGGCCGTCTGGGGAACGCTGAACTTGAGAACCTCTCAAGTATTTTTCCTAAGGTGGGGCAAGACGCCAAGTCTGCGGGCATGTCTATGGCTCAGTCTCTTTCGTTTGTTGAGACGTTATCTCTTATTGAGCTTGAACCTGATCGTTTGGGTACGTTGGCACAGTCAACCTTGCGTGCATTCAATAACGGCACTTACCGTGAGAGCGTTACAAAGAATACTGGAGTCGAGTTCTTCAACAAGGATAAGTCTGTAAGGAATACTCAAGATGTATTTCTTGATCTCCAGCATAAGTATAAGTCGCTTAAGAACGATAAAGATCGCGCTCGTTTCATGAGTGTAGTGTTTGGCAAGATGGACCAGGACACGCAAAAAGGAGTTAAAGCATTCTTGACTGGGGATCGGCTGGAGAATTTTGCAAAAAGCACTGGTGACATCAATAACGCCAAGGGCGTTATTGAAAAGGACTTGGCCGACAACATGAACAGTTCGACTGCTGTTGGTTCTCGAATGAAGGCCACCTTAGGTGAGGCCGTAGATCGCATGGCGAAACCTTTAAACAAGAGTTTCGCTGACATGGGTAGTTACCTGCTCGATGACCTGAACTTGTCCGGTGAACAGATGTTGCTCGGTGGCGCCGCCCTGGGTGTCGGTGGTTACTACGCCGGACGTGGTGCCAAAGCTGGGGCCGGTGCGCTGTTCAACAAGCTAACGGGCGGGCCTGAAACCCTCAAAAACATTGCGGTCGGTAAAGTCCTGGAGGAAGCGACAGGCGTTACTTCTGTCTTTGTCACCAACTGGCCAGGCGGCATGCTTGGCGGCGTGCCAGATCTGCCTGGCGCGCCATCTTCCGGTAAGGGCAAGCCAGGCGGTTTTGTCGCGCCATGGTTGGCACCTGTGGCCTTGGGCGCAAGTGCAACGCAGATTGGCGGGGCAAGTGCGACAGCCACAGACGAAGGCCGCCTGGATGCCGCCCAGCGCAGCAAGCTGCTCAACGATGACCAGCGCACCTACCAAACTGCCTTTTACCGCAATCGTATAGACCTGGCCGGACAGAACCCCGGCCAATCATCCGACTGGCTGTCCTCTCAGGCCCAGCGCCTGGCACATCAGCAAACCGGCCTGACGGCATCGGGGTTGCCGGTCGAGGGTGCCAATCAGTGGGCCGCTGGAGTCGCGAATCGCGCCGTAACCGCCGGGGTTGAAACGCCTGCTGCCGAGGCCCGCCTCCGACGCCTTCTGGATCAACCCCTGGTCATCGAACTGCGCACAGACTCAAACATGATCCAGGCCGAGGTCGAGCGCAGAGCTGACATTCAGATGAGGCGCGGCGGATGAGCTGGTCAGAAACCTTGCTGGATGCCTCCTTTCGAGGTGTTCCGCTCCTGGTCGTTGACGAAACCTTGCAATGGCAGCGGGCGTTGTCTGAGCATGGGACACCATTTAAGGATGGTGACAGCGTGGTCGACCTGGGGCGGGGAGCACGTCGCGTCCCGATGCAGCTCATCGTTTACGGCGATAACTACGAGATTGAGCTACAGAATCTTCTGCTGGCACTGGGGCAGCGTGGACCGGGTGAACTGATCCACCCGATTTACGGCAGCATGAGTGTCGTCTCGCAAAACGTCGAGGTGAAACACGTTGCCGAAAGACCCGACGCTGCAATGGTTAGCCTGCTGTTTGTCGAAGACTCCCCTGACTTACCATTTTTTGCCCGGCAGTTTGAGTTCGTCGATATCGGTGTACTTGAACAAGAGGACCAGTATCGCTGGCAGGACGGCATCTTCGATTTGTTCGGCCGCGTCGATTCCCTGGTCGCGGAGATCCAGTCATGGATCGGTGGCGGTTGGGTCGGGCTGATCGAGAAGGCGCTCGGCCTACCAGGTATCTTCCTGCGCGTGCAGCAACTGCGGTCACAGATCCTAGGTGTTGTGTCTGGTGTTGCGTCGATGGCCAAGCATCCATCGGCGGCATTCGACCCTCTGACTGAACTGTTCCGCACGCCGACGCAGATCCGTGGTTCGATCAGTGACAGCACACCCACCACGTCGACGGCACTGCTTGCCCGAAGTGGTGTTCCGGCGACCATGCCAGGCGCTGACACCTTAACCACAGATGCTGCGCAGGCTGCCAATTCCTTCTTGATCAGTGCCCGCCAAGGTGTTGCCCCTGATGCGGACAGACTGCCCGACGGTATGCCTGACGATCCGGTCGAAGCCAGTGCGTTTGCGCTTGTTGTCCTAGTCGTCACGGAGCTTGCCGCAGCCCATTCGCTGGCGGTAGCCAGCGTGATCGAGGACGAAGCCAACATGCCGACCTTGAGCCCTCTGGAACTGGAGGGTCTGGTTAATCTGGTGCGCTCCCTGGTCCAGGGCGCAATCCTGCTCCAGCGTCGACTCTACGACGTGGAAACTTCCCGACCAGTCATCGAGGCCCTGCGCAACACCGCCGCGATGATCCAGGCCCGAGCCCGGCAGGTGATTTTGCAGAGCCCGCCTATGGTCGAGCGCGTTGTTGAAACTCCGGCCAGCCTGCGCTTGTTAGCCCATCGTTGGTACGGTGACCATGCTCGCGCTATTGAGCTGGTCCGGCTTAACCCTGACCTGAACACCCCTCACAACATCCCGGCCGGTAAGGTGCTGCGTGCTTATGCTGAATGATCCTATTCCGTCTATTCGGCTGTCTATTGGCGGTCTGTTCCACGAAACCTGGGATGGCTGGTCGGTTGAGTCCGATCTGCTAACCCCGGCCGATGCCTTCGAATTGGAGCTGCACACAAAGAACGCCACGCGCTTGCCTGACGTGATCAAAGAGGGCGCGCCCTGTTCGTTGACGTTGGACGGCGACCGTGTATTGACTGGGCAGATTGATGAGTTTGAGCACGATATCTCGCGCCAGGGTATCAACATGCGTATCAATGGCCGCGACCGTGCTGCTCCCCTGGTCGACTGCTCGGCACCTTTCGTGTCCATGCGTGAAGCGTCCCTGGCGCAGATCCTTGACCAGGTGGTAAAGCCCCTGGGCACGTACCAAGTTGAGATCCGCGCCGACCAGGCCAAGACCCGGCGGCGCATCCAGATCGAACCTGGACAGACAGCTTGGGAGGCATTGCTCCAGGTCGCTGAGGCCAACGGCTTATGGCCATGGGTCGAGCCGGACGGCCGTCTGATCATCGGCGGGCCGGACTACAACGCACCGCCCGTGGGCACGTTGATCCTGCGCGAAGAAGATGGCGTGGACAACAACGTCCAGCGCCTGAGCGTCCGCCGCTCGATAGCCAACCGCTACAGCCAGATAACCGTCCTCGGGCAGCACGGCCAGTACGACAACGATGGGCTGGATACCAAGCGCTCCCACCTGCGCTCGGTCATTCAAGACGAGACGCTGTCACGTCGTGGGATCTTCCGGCCCAAGGTCGTTATCGACAGCTCCAGCGAGAACCAGGACATGGCCACCACTCGCGCACGAAAGCTGCTGGCCGACAGTCGCCTGGAGGGTTTCGAGATCCGCGCCATCGTCAAAGGGCACCGCGCCGATAACGGCCAGGTCTGGAGCCCTGGTCAGCGTGTCATCGTCCGCAGTGAACCCCACGGGCTGGATGCCACCTACTTTCTGATGTCTCGCACCCTGCGTCTGTCTCGTGGTGAGGGGGCTATCACCGAGCTGCGCTTGCGTGAAGACAAAATGTGGGTGCTTGACGGGAACAAGCTGAAGAAGCGCAAGGGCAAGTCTGGTTCGGACGCTGCCTTTATCGAAATGATCAAGGCTCTCTGATGAGCAGCCTACCGCGCCTGGTGCGCGAGCAAGTCGCCCGAGTCATGAGCAACGTTCGTCAGGCCTTCCGTGCAGTTGCAGCCAGGAACACCCACGGAACCTTGATCGGTGTCGAAATGGAGGGCCTGTCGGGCGAGTCGGTTTCAGGCGAGCTGTTCCAGCACTACGGATTCAGCTCGGCGCCGCTCCCAGGTGCCGAGTACCTGGTTGTTCCCGTGGGTGGCAATAGCAAGCACGCCGTGGTCGTGGCCAGTGAAGACGGGCGTTATCGCCTCACACTCCAAGACGGCGAAGTATCGCTGTATACCGATGAGGGCGATTACATCCACATGAAGCGCGGCCGGTTGATTGAGGTCGTAACTGATGACCTGGTGTTCAAGGTCAAGAATAAGGTGCGCTTTGATACGCCCATGGTTGAGATGACCGGCGACCAGCATGTCGACGGTAGCATCAAGGCTGATGCTGAGATCGCCGACCATACGCGGACCATGCAGGGGGATCGCGACCTCTACAACGCGCACGGCCACTCTGGAGGCCCGCCTCCCAAGCCGCCTCAATAACTCGTAGGTAGAGAACCTTAAGCGGTCCTTAAATCGCAACCTCACGCGCCTGCGCGACAGTATGCCGACCTATGGACGCAGGCATAAACCCAACCACTGGCGACTTGACGGGCCAGCGTATCAATACGCTGGCGAACGCCGTTTACATTCGCCTCATGACACCCCTCGGCACCTGGTGGAAAGACACCGCCGTCGGCTCACGCCTGCATGAACTTCGCCGCGAAAAAGATCTGCCCCGCGTGGGCATCCTGGCCAAGCAATACGCCGAGCAAGCCCTCAAGCCACTGCTCGATGATGGCCGCGCAAAGAAGATCACCATCACCGCCGAGCAGCCACACAACGGCTGGCTCGACCTGCACATCGACATCATCGACGCCACCGGCAATCCGCAAGTGTTTCGCCAACCTGTACGAGTGATCTGATATGGCCTTTTCTGCGCCTGCCCTGGAAAGCATTCTCGCCGCGATCTTGCGCGACATTCGCAACGTTCAGCCCGAGGCTGATATCGGCACCGACAGTGACAACTATGTGCGCTCTGCTGCCGTTGCTGCGGCTATCGAGGGCCTGTATCAGAAGCTCGCCTGGGTGTATCGCCAGATCTTCCCTGACACCGCAGACGAAGAGGAACTGGTGCATGCGGCTGCCATTCGGGGAGTGCTGCGCAAGGGTGCGGTAGCTGCTACAGGGACCGTCGCACTGAAAGGTGCTGTAGGTGTCGAGTTGTTGCCAGGGGCCACCCTCACTCATGTTGTGACCGGCGAGAAGTTCGACGCATTAGCTAGCGCGAAAATTGGCACCGATGGCACTGCAACCGTTCTTGTCCTGGCGCAGACTGTCGGCGCCCAACTCAACAGGCTGACTGGTGGCCTTGCGCTCACAAGCCCGCCATTGGGCATGGACGCAGCTGCCAGCTTCGTTGGTGAGACTGCCGGTGGCGACGACCAGGAAAAGACCGAGTCCTTGCTTGCCCGGCTCCTTGACTGCGGATTTCGGAGCACCGTGACCGGCCGTTTCGGTTGATCGTGACCGGTCATTTCGCTAACGCGTGACCGCTCATTTCGGTAGCAACGTGACCGATTTTCCGCCTGTTCCGAAACAGGTGGTCACGGCTTACCGAAATCGCCGGTCACGACTTAGCGAAAGCCTTCCCCTTCGTTGCGCATGACCTGATGCGCCGCCATCCTCGACCGATTTCGGGAGAGGAAGATGGCGGCGCCGCGAGTAGCCATGCGAAACATCAAAGAATGTCTGCGCCTCAAGTTTGAGGCCGGCTTGTCCCACGAGAAGATTGCCCGTGCCTTGCAGCTGTCCAAGGGCGTGGTTAGCAAGTACATCGCGGCGGCGCGGGTGGCCGGGCTGGACTGGCCGGCGCTGGTGGCCATGGACGAGGCCGCGCTGGCGGCCGCCTTGTTTGCACCGACGTCGACGAACAAGCCGCGCGGTGAGCGAGTGCTGCCCGATGTGCTGAGCATCCACCGCGAGTTGCGACGCAAGGGCGTGACCTTGCAGCTGCTGTGGGAGGAATATCTCGCCGCGCATGCGGGCCAGCCGACCTACCGCTACACCCAGTTCGTCGAGCACTACCGGCGCTACGCCCAGACGCTCAAACGTTCGATGCGTCAGCTGCACCGTGCGGGCGAGAAGCTATTCATCGACTATGCCGGGCCGACGCTGCCGGTGGTCGACCCGGCCACCGGCGAAGTGCGCCGGGCGCACATCTTCGTCGCCGCCCTGGGCGCCTCGAATTACACCTATGCCTGCGCGACGCCAGGCGAAACCCAGGTGGACTGGCTGACCTCGCTGGGCCAGGCTCTGACCTACTTTGGCGGCGTGCCGGAAATGGTTGTGCCGGACAATCCGCGCGCCCTGGTCGCCCAGCCGGATCGCTACGAGCCGGGCCTGAACCGGGCCACGCTGGAGTGCGCGCGTCATTACCAGACGGTGATCCTGCCGGCACGGCCACGCAAGCCTCAGGACAAGGCCAAGGCCGAGGTGGCGGTGCAGGTGGTCGAGCGCTGGATCATGGCGCGGCTGCGCCATCGGCAGTTCTTCAGCCTGCATGCGCTTAACCAGGCCATCGCCGAGCTGCTGGAGGATCTGAATCGGCGCCCGTTCAAGCGGCTCGATGGCTGCCGGCGCGACTGGTTCGAGCGCCTGGATCGCCCGGCCTTGCGAGCGCTGCCGGTGCATCCCTACGAGGTCGCCACCTTCAAGCGCTGCAAGGTCAGCATCGACTACCACATCGAGGTCAATGGCAGCTTCTACAGCGTGCCCTCCGCCCTGGCCCGGCAGAACGTGGACGTGCGACTGACGGCACACACCCTGGAAGTGCTGCATGGCAACCGGCGGGTGGCCAGCCACCTGCTGCTGGGGCGACGCGGCGCTTACAGTACCCAGCGCGAGCACATGCCCGCGGCGCACCAGGCGCATCGCGAATGGACGCCACAACGCCTGCTCGACTGGGGCGCGCGGATCGGCCCCTACACGCGCCAACTGATCGATCACCAACTGACCCACAAGCCGCACCCGGAGATGGGCTACCGCGCCTGCCTCGGCCTGCTCTCGCTGGCCCGGCGCTATGGCAATGCACGCCTGGAAGCCGCTGCCGAACGTGCCGTACACCTGCGCGCCTTCACCGGGCGCAGCGTGCGCAACCTGCTCCAGCAAGGCCTGGATCAACAGCCGCTGCCCCAGCGTGCCGCCGAAACGACCTTACCCGGCGACCACGAGAACGTCCGTGGCGCCGACTACTACCAACCCCCGCAACAGGAGCTGTTCGATGATGCCGCAACACACCCTGAATCAACTGCACCAGCTACGCCTGGACGGCATGGCCCGCGCCCTGGAAGAGCAATGGACGCTGCCGGCCAGCCACAGCCTGAGCTTCGATGAACGCCTCGGCCTACTGCTCGACCGCGAACTGGCCTGGCGTGACAACCAGCGCCTGGTACGGCTGCGCAAGAAGGCCAAGCTCAAGTACGCCAACGCCTGCCTGGAAGATCTCGACCGCCGCACCGGACGCGCCCTGGACGAGCGTCTGATCGCCACCCTGGCCAGTGGCGACTGGATCCGCCAGCAGCACAACCTGCTGCTGACCGGCCCGACCGGTGCCGGCAAAACCTGGCTGGCCTGCGCCCTGGGCAACCAGGCCTGCCGCCAGGGCTATAGCACCCTGTACCTGCGCACCCCGCGCCTGCTGGAACAACTGCGCATCGCTCATGGCGACGGCAGCTTCGGCCGTACCCTGCAACAGCTGGCAAAGGTCGACGTCCTGGTGCTGGACGACTGGGCGCTAGCCCCGCTGGAGGAAGGAGCCCGGCATGACCTGCTGGAGGTGATCGACGACCGCGCTGGCAGCCGCTCCACCATCCTGACGAGCCAACTGCCCATCGAGCACTGGCACGGCTGGATCAACGACCCGACCCTGGCCGATGCCATCCTCGACCGCCTGGTGCACAACGCCTACCGACTGACGATGAAAGGCGAGTCGCTGCGCCGAAAAAAAGCCGAGGAACAAGCCGCATCGTGACCGATGCGATTACAATCCAGAACCCGCGCAACCGGGGTGGAAGCACCGGTCACGTATTAGCGAAACGCTCGGTCACGTTCACCGAAATCCGCACCTTGACCTCATACAGTCGCCGCCAGCAGGTGGCACGGCTTATGACTTCAAGCGCTGGGCTAGAAGCGTGGACGGTGTGGCAGATGCATTGGTGCTGCCTATGCGTCGTGGCGCGGGCACTGTCGATGTAGTGATCACCGCCAGCACCGGCACCCCTTCGGCAGAAGTCATAGCGAACTGCAAAGAGTTCATCCTGGGCGAATGCTCGGTCATTGCCGATGTGTGGGTTTATGCCCCGGTGGTCCGCACAGTCGATTCCAGCGCTCTTGTAGAGCTGGCGGACGGTTACAAGCTTGCTGACGTGCAAGCGGCTGCGCAGGTCGCCTACAACACCTTGCTCGGGGCGCTTAAGCCTCGCGAGATGCTCAAGCGTTCACAGATTGAGGCCATGCTTAACAATCTGGCCGGGGTTACTGACCGCTCCGTTACGGCCCCGGCCGGAAACGTCAAAGCCTCTGATGACGCTGGCCTGATCGGCTGGATTCGCCCTGGAGCCATCGCGCTGGGGCTGATGGAATGACCAGCCTCGCCGACCAGCTCCGGTTACTACTCCCGCCAGTCTCCTATGACGGCTCGGCGCCTCGTCTGTCCGCCGCCATTGAGGCCGAGGCCAATGCGCTGACACTTTCTGACGCCCAGGCTGAGGCGACTTACAGCGCCATTTTTGCCGACTCTGGAATGGGGCTTACCGACTGGGAGCGCGTTCTTGCGTTGCCTGATCCTTGCCTTGTCGGTGTGCCGCAATCGGTTCGCCAGCGTGTGCAGGCGGTTGTCAGCAAGTTGCAAGGTCGGGGCGGTCAGAGTCGCGGTTTCTTTATCGCTTTGGCCAAGGGCTTGGGCTACGGCATAACCATCGACACCTTTCGCCCAGCTCGCGCAGGCATAGCGCGAGCTGGCGACCCAATCAACGGCGGCGCCTGGGCGTTCACATGGCGCGTCAATGCGCCAGCGGTCACGGTCAGTCGAGCCGTTGCGGGAATCACCGGAGCTGGCGACCCGCTGGCGTCCTGGGGGAACAAGTCCCTTGAGTGCAGGCTCAGTCAAATGAAGCCCGCCGAATCCATTCTGCTGTTCGGTTACGGAGACAACTAATGCAAAAGATCGGTGCAAGTACCGCTTCGGCAAACGCCCTTGGTGAGTTCACCGAGGGCAATCCTGGCGCGGGTGTAGCCGCTACGCTGCTCAAAGCCGCTTGGCTGAATGCAGTGCAGCGGGAACTGGTTCACCTAGTAGAGGGTGCAGGCCTGACCCTGGACGCTGCTGATGACTCTCAGATTCTAAAGGCCATCCAAGCGATTCAGGTCAATGCAAGTACGTGGCTAAAGCTCAGTGGCAAGCCGACTACCATTGCAGGGTTCGGCATTACTGATGCTTTCACCAAACTAGAGACTACCTCTGCTATTCAACAGAAGATCGCAGATCTCGTCGCATCCTCTCCCGCAGCGCTCGACACTCTTAAAGAACTAGCTGATGCCCTGGGGAACGATCCAAATTTCGCCACCACTATGACCAACGCCTTGGCGGGGAAGGCCAGTAAGGCAACCACACTTTCTGGATATGGCATCACTGATGCTTATGCCAAATCTGGAACGTACTCTAAGTCAGAACTTGATGCGGCCTTGGTCCCTTTGGGTCAAGCGTCGGAGGTCAACCGGGGCACAGCGAAAGTCGCGAATCTTGCGCAGATGCTTGCGGATACTGATGACTCAGTGATCGTCACACCTAAGAAACTGCGATGGGGCTTCTCGATTAGCCTTGCGGCCAATGGATACATCGTTTTCCCATCATGGATGGGCGGGCTCGTTGTCCAGTGGGGGTCGGGAACCTCATCTGGAGCCACTGCCGAAAACCTATCTGTTGCTATGCCATTGGCCTGGCCGACAGGGTCTTTTGCAGAGAATGCAACCATTGTTGGCACTGACGCAGGAACCCACACAGTGCTTCGAGGGGCAATGACCTCAAACACGATGAAGCTCACAACGCTGCGAAACGGTGCATATGCGAGTGGAATTACAGTTCGCTGGATAGCCATCGGCTTTTAAAGGGGGCACTCATGAAACGTTTTTACAGTCAAACAACTCAGACCTCTTATCTGCAAGGGTTGCATGCTGTTTTGCCTGATGACGCAGTCGAGATTCCCGATGCGCTTTACTTGGCAGTCATAGGCAACCCACCCTCCGGCAAGATTCGCGTTCACGATGAGCATGGGCTGCCGCATTTAGTGGATGCACCAATGGTGGTCCCGGACCTGATGGGCCAGGAGCGCGAGTGGCGTGACGCTGAATTGTCGGCGGTCGTGTGGCTGCGTGAGCGGCACCGCGATCAGCTGGAAATCGAAGCCCCTACAACGCTTAAAGAAGAACAGTTCAAGGAGCTGCTTGTGTATATGCAGGCCCTGCGGGAGTGGCCGCAATCTCCTGACTTCCCCGTCCCCTCATTTCGGCCTCGCCCCCCAGCTTGGATGGTTGATTTGGTCGAGTAGTGCGGGCAGTGACGGTGTCAAATATGGCGCTAGACGATTGGTACTCATCGAGATTTATCGGTGCCAATTGTGGCGCCAAGCGGTGCCAAATCCGACGCTCGCTTACAGTATGAAGAAAAAGGCCAGCGTCACTTGGAAAGTCACAATGGCAGAAACAACAAAGCCGCTCGAAAGCGGCTAAGTCGTTGAAAAATATGGTCGGGACGGAGTGATTCGAACACTCGACCCCTAGCACCCCATGCACGCAGTGCCCTCTGCGGGCCACGGAAAAAGCCTTGTAACCTCTGCGCTCGCTGCAATCGAATGCTCAGGAAAGTCTGCAAGTGCGTGAGAAAGTCACGCAAAAGTCACGCACGCCATACATCCCTCCCCCGGCGTCCTGCCGAACGAACACCAATCCCCTATTTGCCAAGGCCATCATAGGCCTGCTCACACGTCACTCCCCTGCTCCGGCTTTGATCAGCATCTGCTGCCAGCTGGCCCGCTCGTTCGTCAGCGCGCTTGAACAGGTCGGCAAGCACCATTGCTGCGCGGGCTGCTGCCTGGCTTGCGGCGGCAGTGCAGGAATTGCTGCGGCCTTGGGCTGAGAGACGGCCGGCGAGATCGTCGACTGTGCGCTGCAAGCTCCCAGCAGCAGCGCGAGCGGTAACAGCATCAGCTGCAGCTTGATCGATTTTTCGTTGCCCATCTTGCACCGCCTTGTTTATTGAGGTTTGTCGGGCCTGTTCTTTCTCGCGCTCCGCGACTTCCGCGAGGGCCCAGGCCTGTTTATCGCCGGCATCACGGGCATTCCACCGTGACTGCCATTCCTCATACTTGACCGACATTCCGTGGTGATAGGAGCCGTACAGCGCGCCGAACACCACACCAAGTAAGAGGAGCACCGCCATGGCAATCCCGCCGACCTTCAGCGCTAGAGCGTTCATGCCAGCACCTTTACAGCAGCATCACGCAGTGCCAATCGATCCGCTTGGCCGTTAAGGCCGCCATTGATTGCTCGAGTGATCTTGTCGAACTGACCAGCATCGGCCAGCTCATTCAGCCCATTTGACTGCCAGAACCAGCCTGCGACCAAGGCGGCGGTTTCCTGCTGCTCGACCAACTCAGGATGATTGACCAGATCCAGCCCAAGGGCGGCGCCGGCAGCGCGGTAGTTGTTCGCTCCGGTCAGTTGGATCAAGCCGCGCCCGCGGTACTTCCAGCCATCCCCCGGCAGCGTGTTGCCCATCCTGCCGGCGTACACGATGTTTGCGATCTTCTCGGGCTGCCTGGCCACTGCTGCCGCTGTTTGAGCAGTAAAGCGACTTGGCCACGTCGCCAATAGCCCCTGAGCGCTGTAGTTGAGGTTTTCGACCATGCGTGTCAACTGCCCCGACTCATGCCCGACTTGGGCGATGAACGCTGCCATACGGACGGGCGAGTCGATCTTGAAGCGTGACATCGCCGCATTTAGTGCAGGCACAAAAAAGCCCGCGACTTGGCGGGCTTGAGGGAGGATCTGCAGCAATTGCTGCTGAGTGATTGGCATGACTATCTCCGAAAATCAGTCAAGGCTGTGGGTTTTCCAGCGCAGCGAGTCGAGCAGCAACATTCCCGGGAAGAGTTTCAATGCTTATTTCGGCCATCGTGTCATAGTTCTTTAGTTTCCCCTCATGATAAACAACGTTAAAAGGGGGGTCTGGAAGTTTATGCCACACAAAACTTCCGTCAGACTGAACAATATATTCACCAAACCGATCAGGGCCGGTCGAGGGAGGCGATCCGCTTACCCAAACAGAGCCATCAGGAAGTACATAATCGTCCTCATAATATGTGCATCCAACTTGGGACGTACCGACAACACCAAAACACTTGAATGAACTCATGCTACCTCCTGCGGTGGCAATGGCCAGTCTATGTTGCTTGGAAATCCTTCTTGCTGAACTATCCGATTAAGAGTTATCCGATATTGTTTCCAAAGCTTAAGACGATTAACCTCGTCTGTTGTTGCAGAATTTTCATCTATTGCATCTTGCAATGGGGCCATTAGATTTGCTGCAACAGATAAGAGAGTATCGCGCTTTTCTATAGCTCGTGCTTTTACCTCCTCGATAGCAGGTGGCAGAGGAACTGGCTCTGGTGGCAGTTCTTCTCCAAGCGGCATATAGTGCTCGCTTTCGTAAATAGCGCTAGGACCATCAACCATCCTAGCCCCCTGCCCATCATTCCTTACTGCATATCCAATCATAGGTTATCCTCCCACCCCGTTATCCTCACCTGGCCCGCTGCATCACTTGAACCATAATAAATATTTGTGGACTCAAATATTAAATTGAATCCAAAAATACCAGTTGTTGCGGGAGAACTACCAGCAACACCAATTGTTAGCACTGGTGGGTTTACCGCGTCGCTTGTAGAGCCATACTGATTGCTTGGGGCGACAATTACACTGCCACCAGGGCTCTGTACGCGAGCAGTAAAATAACCAACACCAGAAGTTACCGGAACAATGCCCAATATTGACGCAGAAACCCATGTAGGTACGTTTGGAGAGCCCTGAACACCTGAAATTACCATGGGTAGAGATGTCAGATTAGATCCAGATGCAACTTTATAGTTTACTCGGCGACCGCTCTGAACGAAGGACAACGGATATTTGTTAGCTGGTGTCGCATCAGAGCGAACCCAGCCGACTCTGGCTTTATGCGTATAACCCGCAGGCATCGTAGGAGAGGTTGAGCTAAGTGAGAAAAGCCCAGCCGTTGTAGTGCCGTTCCATATAACCCAAACGCTATACCAAGTGCTTACCGCCGACACACCCGTATCCAGGCCATTAACCCCTGACGAGCTAAGATTTGGCGAGATACTGACCGATCTCAAAACCTGATACGAGCTTGAAGAGTTTTCAACAAATATTTCATCAGCAGCAAAACTTGCAGTGCTGCTTGTGCCACTAGCTGAACCCGTTAGTCCCTTAACAGATCCTTGAATTCCAACTATTGGCGCTGGAAGCTGGTCAAGCAAAACAATGTCGGTGCCATCATATTCAATGTCAGCCAACTGGTTTGCAGCAAATATCGCTGCTACCTTGGCCCCAGTTGAGTCGTACTGCTTGATAGTCTTGGCACCAAGGCCGGATATGTTCATGGTATCCGTGCCAGTGCTAGCCACGCCAAACTTCACGCGAAAACGCTGGTTTGCAACATAACTCGTGATGGCAGGTACTGGTGTCAGCGTGAGCGTTGCGGATACGCCTCCACTTGTGAAGGCTGTGACGCTCTGTGTCTGGATTTGACCTGCACTGATAGCATGTTGAGTTTTGGTTGCAGGGGCAACTTGCAGGCCGCCACCACTACTCTCAAGTAATACCCAAGATCCGCCACCTATTGAGCTATTCCATTGCACCCATACCACGCTATTTGCGACGATTTCTCCGCCCTGCAAAGCTGCATGGTTGCCTCCCACAATGGCAGCGGGAGCTATACCGTTTGGGCTGAATGTCGTCGCGCCAGTATTTGCATTCGCCGCTTTGAATCGGAGTACCAAGCCGTCCTGCAGGGTCGTGATCGCAGGGAAAAAGGTCGCTGCGTATGTATTGATCGACCCAATATCAAGTGCATAGGTAGTGTTTCCACTCTGGATCGACTGCAACACGCCAGACGGGAGAAGTGGCGCACCAGAGTACTGAGTGATATTGCCAGAAGTGATGGTGGTCTGCCCGAACGCAACGGTTGCCACATACAGGCCTACATAGCCGCTATCAGGCGCTGGAGTGGTTTGACTGCCGGTGGCGGCCGAAGCGCCAGCCTTGACCTGCACGATCGCAACGCCCTTGCGAGATGTGTTCTGGGTTAGACCGTTGTTGCCCATGCCACTATACGGCAGTGCTGGATTTGCGCTGTTGTAGTACGGCAGCAAGACGGGTGTTGTGTCTTGGTCCTGGTACGTCACCTGGACGAGGTAGTTGATTGACTGGCCGGTGGTCGTCGGCGCCGGGCAACTCAGCGTTACACCATCGAGCAAGATCCCTTGCTTCAGGATCGAGTGCGTGGTGTCAGCAGGCAGTGTGGAGAATGCCAATGAGTCGATATTTGTGAGGCTGTAGATCTCGCCGGGCGCCACGACGATCTGCAGCGAAGCCGGCCCAGTAGGGGTAACGGCAAAGCCGTTCGCAATGGTACTGGTACCCAGCATTGCGGCAGCCAGCTTGGCGTTTCCGATCATCGCGTCTTTTGCCATTTGCAAAAGCGTGGTTTCAGGCAAGATTTGGCCTGGATATACGATCTGTCTGTCCATGGGTGCCCCATAAAAAAGCCCGCACATGGCGGGCCTGGATTCGAGTGGTGGGTTTCAATTGGTAATGCGATACCAAATCGTCGTACCGTAAGGCTTGGTCGCCTCTATGGCGGCTACGATGTCTGCGTCAGAGACTTCTGGGAAAAGCTGGGATGCCGGCAGCAGGCCACTTGTCATCGAAAGGCCAAACCAGTTAGTGGCAATACCAGGCCAATTCGCCGCGCCGTTGCCAGTTGGACGATAAGCTGTGATAAAGGCTTGATACGGGCAACTGGTTGAGCCGAGCGGGCCCGCTACGCCAAGCCCTAGGGTCAACCCAAGACAGCCGCAATCGTCGGGCTTGGCGGGCTCAATGATCAGCGGGCGACGCCCAGTCAGATCAAATAGCACCTGATCTATGCCGCGCCTGGTTGCCCGCTCTCTGAAGATGTTGATCAGGATTCGATTGCGATAACTGGTATCAGACTGGTTTGCGTACCGGATCAGCCCATTCCCGAAGAAGTCCAGCCCAATGATGTCGAGCCAGCCATCCGTAGCAGTCTTGATGCGCGTCTGGTCCTTCGCGTACAGGTATAGGGTGAACCCCCACGAAAGTGCTTGCGCGTAACCCCACAGCAGCGCATCGCGGATTGGGTTGTTGTCACCGAACCACCCGAAAGGAAGCAGGCTTTTCAGCCGTTCGAACATGTCGCCTTGGTCACCAACGCTCATTTAAGCCACCGTCACTGTGCCTGGTCGGATGACCTGTTTGTTGGTTGCGGCCAAGTCAGCGGTACTGCCATTCAAAAGTACGGCCGACACGTTGGTGATGGCCGGCGTAACGCCGTACGCCACCGCTGCTAGCTGGGTATATGGGAGTATCTGACCAAGCGTCAGGTTGGATATGTACGCCTGGATGGCGGTCACCACCTGGGCCACCACCACGCTGTGCACTACGGTGGAATCGGTAGTGATGGTCATGCCTACGTTGGCGGTCACCAGTACTGGGCCGAAAACCCCATACCGAGTGGTGAATGCCCTGGCAGATTCAATGGCGGCACCTGCAGTTACAAGAAATGAACCAGGGGGCGCCCCGCTACCGTCATCCACGACCGCATAGAAATATCCGTACAGTAGGTTGCCGCTATAGTCCTGATTCTCGGTCAAGGTATAGCTGACACCCTGTTGCATGGACGACAGCGCATATTGGATTGCAGCCTTGGTGCCCTTGGACAGCGACTGCACCCAAAGCACAAAGCGCGCACGGAATGGCACATCCTCCTCTTGATCTACGCCGCCAGCAAACACTGCGGAGTTGGTGACGGTATCAACGCCGCTGATGCTGCCAACAATAACCGTAACCGTGCCGATCAGGGCATTTGCTGCTGCACCTGCGGTGCTTGCTGTCACCGGCACCGTAGCCGACGCCGTGCCAGCCGGAATCAGGTAACCGCCAAGACCAGCGTCATACATAGGATTGGTCGTATCGGTTGTCACAGCGTACTGCTGCGAGCCATCTGTAGAGCCGACAATGGCGCCAACTGGAATCAACGCAGGAACTGTTGGTGTAAACCTGGAAAACGTGACGCTGCCGGTAGCAAAGCTGGCAGACAAACGGTAAAACCCAAAGTCCGCCATCCAGCTGTCCAGGTCTGCCCCGGACGACGTGGAGGCGCGGGTGGTGGCAAGCAGCGTGACAATTAACTGCTGCAGCCACTGCAAAACGCTGGCGTTGCTTTCGGCGATGGCGCGAAGCAGTGAACCAATAGTGAAATCCACCAGGCCGGCAGCTCGGCCTTGGATCGCTGTAACTTGGTCCCGGACCAGAGTGGTGAAGTCCTTGATATTGAGCGATGCCATATCAGCGATTTACCTCAAACGAGAGCGTCACCGGCTCGCCAAGCGGCGCATCGGTGTAGCTGATAGTCACGGAAAGGGTCTCGTTGTCAGTCGAGACCGAGATAACAGGGGCTGGCTTTTTGGCAACACAATCCTCAAGCAGGATTTGGCCGCGAATCAGAGCGATGATTTCAGGTATGTTGGTGAGCGCGCCCACGTAACGGCCAAGGCCGGCGCCATACTCTGTATGGAACAGGTAGTCGCCTGGATTGGTAATCAGTCGTCGCAGGATTCGCTGCTTTCCCCGCTCGACGCCCTCTACAATCGAAAGGCTGCCTGTCGGCGACAACGATAAGTCGTCCCCGACATAGTGATTCAGGTCTTTCATGGCACAGGCACTCCAGATGTTCCGGCGCCTGGCGTCACGCCACTTGTACGGTGCGTTTTCAGGCTGATGGTGTCCGCTTTCACATCACCACCACTGACAACGACGCCAGTACCGTCAGTGACGGTCAAGGTGTGGTCCATGCTGACTGGGCCACCCGTAAACGCGTGCTGAGGGGCGTCGTAGGTGATTGATTCGTCAGAGTGCACGCCAAGTGCTCCGACCGTGTGCAGCGTCACAGAGCCATCTGTGTTGAACTTCAGAAGCGATCCAGTGGAGTGAACTAGCCAGACCTCTCCGGATGGGACTGGAAGAGCAAGATTCAGGCTGTTGGTGTGTCGGGCGGTGACCTTTCCAAGGTTCGGATCGGACGAATCGAAGGTAACGGTGACCTCATCACCAATCTGAGGTCCAATCTGTACGCCCCAGCCATTACCAACACCAGGGCTGTCCAGTTTGATCCAGTTGGTTTCTCTTCCCTCCGGCTGAATAGCCACTTTCACTACGCCATTGACCTTGTCGTAGCTGGTGATGGTCCCCGTCCTCGGCCCTGTCATGTCGCTATTGCCTTGCTGACGCATGGAATTGGCGAAGTCGGCAATGTTCATGGCTGCACCATTGAATTGGGATTATGGTTCTTGGCGGTCAGGCTCATGGTGTAGCCGCTCTCAAAGCTCAGCGAGCGCCGCACGGAATCAACGTAATAGAGCTGATCGAACCCGGAGCCAGTCCCTTCTTGGCGGACAATGGTGTTGGGCATCAGCGAGTTATCGCCGGGCATGGAGCACGACATGCGCATTTCGTGCACCGTGATCTCCCTGTGGATCTTCTGCGCGAGCTGCTGGGCTTGGTTTTGGTCCAGCCCGTTGCGCTTGATCTCATAGACCTGACGCCTTGAGGTTGATTGGCCTGGCGCAATACCTCTTGCCGAATTCGTGGGATAGGTTGCCTTGTAGGTCTTTCCGTCCTTGTAGGAGATCACTTGCACTGTCACGCCGCGGGCCAGAGTTAGGTCGCGCTCAAACACGATGTCATCTGAGGTGTTCGACTGCGGATATGCCAGCACTCCTGGGTCGATCCAACGGATCAGGTACTGGTCGGTCACGGCCGGATCAAGCGCCGGCTCGTAGTGCAATTCATTGCCCGTCACATACACCTGGAAGCCGTCCAGCCCGGCGAAGTAGGCCAGCAGGTCCCACTCTGTGCGCTCGTCAGTAACGTGCGCGTGGTCCCACTTTGTGATGCCTCCGACCTGGGTCTTTGTGGCAGTCACGACTGGCGTGAGGCCGCGGCGATTCGCCAACAGCGTGGCCACTTGGCTAGTGGTCATGTTGGTGAATTTCTCGTTGGTCTTCCTGTCGATGAACTTGCTGGTGTAGTCGCGCCCCTCGATGCTTACCTCAAACTTCGCCAGGCGCACACTTAGCCGGTCGACGGTGCCAACGATCAGCGTCCGCCAGTCTTCAATGTTCTGGTCGATCAAGCCGATCGATATCGAAACCTCAATCGATTTCTGATCAGCCCACCACTTGATGCCGTTGTAGGGGTCAGGCATCGCTGACATGGCGAACACAACGGAAAAGGTGTCGGCAGAGTAGAACGCGTTGCTATTGATCTCGCAGGAGAAGAACGGGACCTCTACCCCGTTCAGCGAAAGCCGGGAAGCAATCTGCCTGACCTTCTGATCGGTCGCTTCAGTGTTCAGGTCCAAGCTATTCACCTATCGGAATTTTTATCGTCTGGATGCCATCAAGGCGCGGGTCAACGATGCTGTTGGCCGCGGCAATCTGTGTCCATCTGGACTGGTCGCCATAGCTGTCAGCTGCGATCTTCTGCAGGCTGGAGTTGCTGGTGGTGACACTGGATGTGCCGTTTGCCAGCGGGCCGGCCAGGACGTTCTTCTGCACTCGCTCAAGCACGCTTTGCATCTGATAGAGCGGCGCCAGTTGGGTCAGCGCGCCGGCCTGGCGCAGCACGTTGTGCGCCGCCCGGGCGACTGGATTGCCTGGAATCAGGCCTCCCAGGGTGGTGATGTCGTTTATCGACGCGCCAACCTGAGCGATTACCGACTGGATGATCTGCTGGGCCGCCACAATCGGGCGGATCACTGTCTGAATCGTCTCGATCGTGGCGTTGGCGAAGCCCTGGACCTGCGCCACCGCATCCTTAACGGTGTTGATGGCGCTAGTCACCGAATCCACATTGATGATGTCAGCCAGGCCAAGCGATTCGCCGATATCGCTGTTGATCAGCGCGTCCAGGGCGCCAGCCAGCGCGTTTTCAGTGACTGGCGCATCCAAGCGCTCAATGAGCAGTAGCTCGATGCTGTAATAGCGGCGATAGACATGCTCAAAGCGCGCGTTGAAGTTCTGGATCAGGACGCTGAAGTAATAGCCGTCCATGTTGAAGGCCAACGGCAGACCAAGATCACGGAGCGTTTCCAGCTCAGTGACCCGGTCGCCGGCCGTGGCGCCAGTGAACCACCCAGACCACGACATGTTGTCGTAGTCGATGCCCATGACGTCGACGATCCGCTTGCCGCCTACCAGCTTGTGCACGACAGCCTGCTGTTTCGCCCCAATCGTCACCGACTCAGGGACCTCAAGACCGCTGAACTCGAAATCGCCAACAATCAATCGAGTGGCAAACGGATCCCCGCCCGGAGCGAAGTTGTCCAGGAAGCTTGTAAAGCTCATCGGTTATCCCCTTGGGTAGGCGGTGCTTGGTGTTCCTGGCATCAGCATGCTGCGAGTAGGGTCAAAGCCCTGGGTGCCGGTCTGTGGCTTGGCGGCCTCTTTGGTCATGCGCTGGATGACAACATCGCTGACCTTCTTGCCGTCGATGTACAGGTTGATCGGCTGCTCCTTACTGGTATCAGCCTTTCCTGGAACCGGCGCAACCAACGGCGACCACGGTTGTTTCGGGGCATTACTACCCCTGAAGTCATCTGCGAAGGTCGTCTTTGTCAGCTGCATTGATGCCGGAAGGATCAGGTTGGCGCCGGCGATCAGCGTGTTAAAGATCGTCTGCCAGCCGGTCAGGAAGATCAGCGCAAATGACTTGAAGGCCCCGCCGATATCCCCGTTGAACAGCTTGATGAAGCCAGCTTTCAGATCGCCCCACATCAGCGTCAGCGCCCCGCTCACCTCCTTCCAGTTGTTCCAGAGGAGGAAAGCAGCGACCGCAATGGCCGTTATGGCAAGGCCAATAGGGTTCATCAGCAGCGCCCGGCCAAGAAAGAAGATCCCTTGCCCCAGGAGTTTCAACGGCGATAGGAAGGCCATCACCATTCCGCGCAGAAAGCCCGAGGTCAGGAACATCCCAACAGCCTTGAAGGAGTCGATCACGAACATGACCAGGTACGTACCGAATCTGGCCATGATCGGAACCAGCGGACCGCCGAGAAATGCTATCGCCTGCCCAAGCAGCAAGAACCCGCGGCCGGCAGCAATGACCATATTGATCAAGCCACCCCCGATGAGGAATGCTGACAGGCCGAGCAACGCATAGGTGAATGCTTTTACTTTGCCTGGGTTTTCACCCATCCACTTAGTGAGATCAATAATGACGTTATTCAGCTTAGTAACGGCAGTTATCGCAAGCGGCAAAACTTGATCGCCAAGCATCAACATCAGATCCTTCCACTTTGCCGCAAGTTGAACTTCTTTGCCGGCAAGTGTCTTGTCTGTTACTGCTACTGAGGCATCAATGCCAAGCGCTTTATGCTGAGCCTCAAGCGAGTGATGTAGCTTCTCTATGTTTTTGT
This sequence comes from Pseudomonas saponiphila, assembly GCF_900105185.1. Classification (NCBI taxonomy): domain Bacteria; kingdom Pseudomonadati; phylum Pseudomonadota; class Gammaproteobacteria; order Pseudomonadales; family Pseudomonadaceae; genus Pseudomonas; species Pseudomonas saponiphila. The sequence goes on from NZ_FNTJ01000001.1 coordinate 4,193,854, forward strand.
CGATCAGCGTAAACATCGCACCGCCAGTCGAGCCAAAAAGCATAGCGTTAGACTGACCAATAGCCGAATCCGAAGTAATCCCCATGCGTTTATGCATCGGCATGATGATCTTTTCGTAGAACTCTGTCGGGTTCTGGCTGAACATTTCAGCGCCAATAAGAGGATTACCTTTGAACGCTTTAATTCCCCCCTGCTTGTTCCAAATTACTCTTTTCTCATCCCAAATTCCGTTGGCGACAAGCTCATGTGCTACCTGGTTAGGGATTTTTACGATGCCATTGAGTCTGTTATAGGCCGTTCTAAGCGAGAAGCCAGCTGTCTGCCCTTTGAGCATAGTGATGATTGGCTCCATCATGGCGACCGCATCATCACTCATATTCATCGCAGCGATACCGCCGCGCGCTTTGAATTGGCGCAACTGCTCCCAGTTAACCGAGCCGCCAGAGGTTTGCGTCATCTTCCACCCAGCATCCGCCAGCTCATTGAAGCGCTTGGCCGATTTCAGGCCGCCCGAGTCCTCAATGTAACGCATCATGGCCATGCTGCTGGTTTTCATAACTGCCTGCGATTCCTCGCTCAGGCCAGATGTTGCATAAGCAATCTTCGACAAAACAGGGGCAGCAATCTTTGCCCCTTCCAGCGCCTCCATACCTGGAAGACCACTTTCACGAAAGACGCCTTGCGCCTCGGTAAAAAGTTTCATGTTCGTGGTGATGCTAGTGCCTATAGAGTTCATCCCTTTAACGAAGCGTTCAGACTCAGCGTTAACAGCGTCAGACATCCCATACAAGGAGAGCTTGGCCATCTCCGTCTGAAACTTCTTGGCCTCGTCCAGGGGGGCCTTAAACATCGCCGCGATACCAAGGCCTCCGGCGAACATCGCGCCGCCTATCGCGCCTTGGCGGCCGATGGATGCCAATTGCCGGTTGAGGCGATCAGCATCCTGCCCTGCGGTATGCAGTCCCCGCGAAATTAGGGCAAGGCCGGCGCTGACATGGTTGATCAGCGACAGCTTGACGGCGACGGAATAAGCCTCAAATGCCATAATGAGCTTCCTTCTTGTGGCGGTTGATCACATGGCACGCACTCATCGCACGTATCAGTGGAAAGATGGCCGAATCCAGGATGTCGGCTCTATGTATGGGCTTGATGCAGAGGAGATCCCGCCGAGGCGGCCACAGAAGAAAAAAGGACCAGGAATCGGAATCCAGGACGCGTTACTGCTATTCACTTTCAGCAGCGTGCTAATGATTTTTGCTGGAGGAGCCTTACTGGCTTTCCTGCTTGTTGTTTATTCAGTTATTTTCGGGTGATCACATGCAAAAAGCACTGCCAGCAACTGCGCTAACAATCGCGCTTGTACTTAGTGGCTGCTCAAAGGTAGACAAGGAAATTTGCTGGAAGCAGGAGACAAAAGATTCTGTATCAGCTTTAGTTTCCTCTCAATCAAAAGACATAGAATCAAGAATAAAAAACTTCTTCGAATTTAAGAAGATAAATATTTACTTCGGATCGATCGATGTAAACATGAAAACATCTGACTACTCCCTAGAGAAAATCGACAAGGAAACCGAGGCTGTTGAATGCTCATTCAACATGAATATAGAGACCAAGTTCAATTCCTCTGCGACGCTGCAAAACTCAGGCAAAGTCAGATTTACGTCAAAAGTTGGAGAGCATGGCAGGTACATAGTTTTGGAGAAAGGCGATATCCCTCCAATAGTAGTCGGCCTCAAATAAAACAAGCCCCTTAAAGGGGCTTGTTTATTCAAACATGCTTATGCAGCAGAATGCATTCCCATCGCATAACCACCAGTCAATCCAAGGCTGCGATAGTTCTGGTACAGCTCGTCGCGGCGCTTATCCAGGCTTGCAAAGGCTCCACGGCCTTCATTCAGCATGTCAAAGAACAGCATCAGGGTTTTCGAATCAAGCAACTGCGCAGCGGAAAACATATGTTCTCGATGCCGAGACATTGCAGAAAAATATGACATCAGGCCGTAGAGGTGGCTTGCTTCATATTTATCCAGGGTAATTCCGTCCTTAGGAGCAGCCTGGATGTACTCGCCTTCCAGAACGACATACGCTGCGATGAAGTTGCGCGCCGCGTCGAGTTGATCCGCTGGAATGTCCGCCGCCGATCGAACGCCAAACGCAGCATGGGTCTGCGACCAGATTTTCATGGTTGCACGGCGCTGCACCGCTGCAGGCAGAGAAGACACTTTGCCCTTGACCACAGCACCGAGCATGTGGAAGCCGTCAGTGCCGATAGTTTCACCCATGATGGTGCGGGCATCTTCTGGAGCAATCTGGCTCAGCCGCTTTTCGCACTCAATGAAATAGCGGCGAGCCTGCTTGCCCTTTTCATTTCGCTCAACCATGGCAAGCTCCTTGCCCATGTCCAAGGTGATGCGATATTCCCTGCTTCGACGGCCCCCAGTGCTTTTGCTCAAAGTTGAGCAAAAGTCTTCGCCCTCTTGAAACCCATACTCGGCAATGCGTCGAGCGATCCAGTCCTTGAAGTGCGTGTCCACCTCAAGGAAGCGATGCAGCTCTCGAGCATCAACCAGTTGGGCTTGCTCGCCATGGATTGATCCAGAGAAGACAGGAATAAGCTCGATGACATCAGGTGCCGCTGTGCTATTATTCGACATGACGATTTCTTCTCCGAAGTTGATCTCGTTTCCCAAAGCCCTAAGCGCTGCAACGCTTGGGGCTTTTTCATTTCTGTTCATTCATCACTTCCCCCTTTGCCTGCTTGATGATCTCAACTAGTTGAGCATTCATTGAGCGGCCCTGATCCTTTGCTTGCTTCTTCAGCCAGTCCATTAGTTCGCATGGGAAGCGTACCTGGGTGCGCGCGAGTGACTGCATAGTGCCTCCTTAGTGACTCTGTGTCACTATACGAGCCGACCAAGGTAGTGTCAACATAGTGACATGACAGACGAAATTTACAGATCACAGTTCCGCCTCCCTTACCCACTGTACGAGCAGCTCAAAGCAGCGGCAGACGGGAATCGCAGATCGGTTAACGCCGAGCTGGTAGCTCGCGTTGAAGAAAGCTTCGCCAGCCAGGACAGAAGCAGTGCGGCGAAGTCTGTTTTTGGGGTGAACAAGCAGCTTTTGTTGGCTGGATCCGAAGCGCTGGATGGCGATAAACCGGTCACCCGAGCAGAACTATGGGAAGTGATCGGTCAAGCTATAACGCATGCCTTGAGCAGCCAGATCGAAACGCCTCCTGACAACGCCAAGCCAAAGCCCAATACTGGACCGAAATCTCGTAGGCCTCGGGATAAGAAATAGCGGTTCAGCTAAACGCCTCACAGCAGCGAGCCGTACCCAAGCGCCTCATGAATCAGCCGACCGCCGACCAAACCCTCTACTGCCGCCGCACCGATGGTGCGGCGGATGAATTCCTTGTTGCGCAGAACCGCTGGCCCCATCACCGGCCGCGGCGGAATGCGCTGCGTGCCGAATTCGTGATAGACCATCTTGGGATCGGTGGCGCCGATCACCGCCTCAAGGCCATGGCGGACATGGCTGATCGAGTCACGCATCTGACCAGATGCCTCGAGCGGGGCGTCCGCGCGATAGCCCTTACGGGCTTTCTCGGCCTCGGTTGACTCCGCAAGCTCATTCCATTCTGGAAACGGTCCAATCCCTTGCTGGTAGTGGCCAATCTCAGCCTTTGCGGTTTCCTCGATGCGCTTGGCGCACGCTTCCAGGCCGCGCTCAAGGCATGCCACCTCTGCGGCGGCAGCGGCTGCAAGATGAAGGGCCAGGGCGCCCATGCTGTTGAACTCCATGGCTCACTCCTTCTTGTCGAACTGCATGCTGTGCCAGTTGAAAGTACCGGCCCCTTCAAATTCAGAAAACATGATTGAAAAGGCCATCCGCTCATAGTCGGATAGCAAGTCACACCCAAAAACCCTGTCAAAAGGAACCCCGTTCTTCACCAACCAGCATCGGCTGCGAAAATCGAGGTCCTCAGTCAGTTTTTTGCGGCGGCCTGCTCAGCGCTGAGCGCACTTGCGGCTGACGCGGCGTCGGCCTTGGCTTTTGCGGCTTCATGTTCAGCAAGCATGTATTTCTCAATCGCATCCATCCCTTCAGCGCCAAGCTCAGAAAGCATCGACTCGATCTGGCTAAGGGTTTGCGGCAGGCCGAATCCGACATCATCGATGTAAACAACGGATGCAGCTGGAAGCGCAAAAGCCCCCATGTAAACGCTGTTTGCCGCAAGCTCCCCACCTACAGCCATCACTACCCTTGCCTTTTGCAATGGGTCAAGGGTGCGAAGCTTGATGACTCGGCCAAGGCTGTCGTGGAGCGAAGTGAACTTGGGCTTTTGATCAACGTGGATCGGAGCTGCGGATTCGGTAACTTTTACTGTGGCCATGGATAAATCCTCGGGTCAGAGAGTCGTCAAGGAGCATGGCGTGCGGGGTGACGAGTCCCGCGCCCTGCTTGCGGGGCTGCCATGCAAAACGGTTAAACCTTGATACGTCGGCGCGCGGTGAAGGACATGGACTGGCGAATGGTCTTGTCGCCTTCCTTCTTGCCGGCGTCTTCCAGCTTCAGAATGACGTGCGTGTAGCGCCAGGTAGTGGTGCCCCCGCCGACTTCCTGAATGGTTTCGGTGATGGTCGCCGGGCTCTGGTTGACGCCGTTGTAGTAGTCGCTTTCGAACTGCGCCCACCAATCGTCCAGCGTCGAGTCAACTCGCTCGGCCTCGAAAGTACCGGTCCAGCCCTTGGGGATCATCAGCTCATCGGTCTGACCGTTGAGCGGCGTGATTTCCTGGTTGGTGACCTTCGGCTTTGAGTCGAAGGACATGATCTTGCTCAGCCTGATCGGGCCATAGGGTCCGTTGATATCGATCGCGATATCCTTCCCCGTGTTGTATCCACCTTGCATGGCGATCTCCAAAATGAAAAACCCGGCTCTAGGCCGGGCTGGATGTGTGGCTTAGCGCTTAGGCGGCGCGGGGGGTTGCGGAAGCAACGACGGTGACGGACTGCCCGGCTTCCAGGTTTACGAGGAAGTAGCGGATCACAGACAGGTACTTGACCTGCACGTCGGCCTGCATGTAGCCCAGGGCTACGCGGGAGTCGGGGTTGTTGCTGGCGTCGATCTGCACGGAGAACGCAGGGCCACCGTTGACGTCGCCAATCATTCCTTGCTGCACCAGGACCTGCAGGAAGCTTTCCATGGTCGACTTGGTAGTCCGACGCACATCTGGGGTCTGCAGTTGGCCAATAACGCCGCCGAAGGAGGCCGCGATGGTCAGAGAGATGAAGTTCGTCATCCGTGTGTAGTTGTCGCCGTTCACCGCGGAGTTGCTGGAGCAGTTCAGGCCGGAACGGTGGCCGTAGTAGCTGCCGCCCGGGCAAGGATTGGTGATCACGTCCAGGCGCGCGGTGTTGATGGCGCCGATCTCGGCGATGCTGTACGGCTGCTGCGATAGGTTGCGCTGAGTCGAGATCGCGTTGGTGATCGGCTTGTTAAGCGGGCTCTGGTTTGGCGAAAGTGCGGCGATTTTGGCGGCCGAAAAAGTCGCCGGCGCTATCATGCGTTTCTGACCATTGACTTGATCCTGCCAGTACACCCAGTCGCCAACCATCACCTTAAGCGCGTAGCTGTCACAGCCGGCGGTGGTCAGGCTGGTGGAAACGGTGGCGTAGGACGCGCCGGCCGGCCCCTGGGTGACCATGTAGCAGCCTTCAGACAGGCCGTAGGTCAGCATGGTTGGCCACTGAGTCGAATCGGTCAGATCGATCAGGTTGGCGACCTGGGCACCGCTACCACGCAGGGCGTACATGCCTTTGCGAGTGGAACCGGTGACGCCGTCGACACCGATCAGTACAGCGTCAGTCAGCGTGGCATTGCCCGAGGTACCCGAGGTAAAGGTGACGGTCTGGGTTGTGGCGGGCGCGGTACTTGAGGCGCCGACAGTCGCAATCACAAGCTGAGAAGGCCCGCGAATGCCCGACTGTCCGTTGTTCACCGCGCTGACGATGTTTTGCCACAACCCCAAGCCGGTGCCCGTGATGTTGTCGAAGACTTCCGGAGCTACGCCAGGCAGGGAAACAACCAACTTCCAGCTTGAAGCCGCGGCGCCGGCCGATAGAGTGGCGCTCAGTGAATTGCCCAAGGTGCCGGTGTAAAACGCCGTCAAAGTGGCGCCGGTGGCTGTGGCGGTGTCCTTCAGGGTGCTTGTGGCGGCGGTATCAGTACCGTCGGTAACGCGCACGGCGCGGATGTTTGAGGCTCCGCCTTGAATGGAGATGGCAATCGCGGTGCAAAGATCGTACTTGCGCACGGTCTGAATGCCGAAGTTCTGCGATGCATCGCCAGGGGAGCCGATCAAGGTTGGGCTGTTCACCGGCCCCCAATCGGCGATGCCGACGAGGCCCAGGATATCGGTGGCCACACCGTTGATGTAGCGGGTCTTTGGCGGAACGATCTGGATGTAGAGATCTGGGGCCTGAAGTGCCGCCGTGTTCAAGCTGCCTGCCGGGTAAATGGGCATGGCGTCCTCCTAATGAAAAAGCCGCCTCAGTGGGCGGCTTCTTGTGTGTGGGTTTCGCTTGTTAGGCGTTGGCGACTTTCAGGACATTCCCGGCGCTCTCGCCGGCCAGGACCGCGGCAACCTCGTCCGGGTCGGTGAGGACTTGGCCAACCTGATAATCGGCGAATGCGAATTTCACGGTGAGGGTGTATGGCGCTTTTGCCTTCGAGGCCGGCGCTTTGGTGTCTGCAGTATCGGAGTCCATGTCGGGCCTCAAGGGTTCACAGTTGTTTCAGGAAGCCCGCTTAGGGCGTTGGTGATGTTCAGTACCGGCGCAATCGCTTCCGCCTGTTGCTGGGTCTGGGTCGTCGCGTAATCCACGGTGTAGATCAGGTCGCGGCGGTACAGCCCAGACTTCTCCTGCGCATCCGTTTGGATAGAGTGCGAATAGCGGATGATCCCGTGCGAACCATCCGGCAACGCTATGTCGGTCGCATCAGAGAGGCGCGAATCGATCGGCGATGAGGCCGCGTCCCGGGAACTTGGCGTTGGTGCCCAGACGGTGATCTGGAACTGCTTCTCCTGGCGTTTCGTTTCCTTGATCGCGGTGCCGAAACCGCCGACGCGCGCAATGACGCTGTGGGAGCCTGAGATCGTGATGACTGCCCCGGCGCTGGATGAGCCAGGGATCAGAGCGGAAAGCCCTGTCGCAGCGCTTGTAAGCGTGTCTGATGGCTGCATGGCATAGACATAGCTGGCCCCGTTCACGTTGATCAGCAGGTTTTGCCGGCTGATCGTGCCTGAGAGCGTGACCGTTGCCCCTGAAACCGTCATTGTGACGGAGTGCGTCGGAGCAACAAGAAGCGTCCAATCCCGCCCGATGAAACGAGTGGTTTTTCGCTCAGTAGCAAGTGGATAGAGGCTGATGTGAGCCCTTCCAGCCGTCAAATCACTCTCAAGAACGTTCGGAACGGGCCAGCCCGGGTAAATCTTGACCTGAATCCCGCACACGCTCGGCTGACTGGTCCCGTTTGGGTACACAATCGCCGCGACCTGTGCGGTCAACTGGTTGAGAACATCGGAAAGGTCGGCCATATCACACCTGCGCCTGCATGGCAGTGAGGCGCCAGCCCATGTCGGTCAGCTCAGCGCTTGAAATCACGTATTTCCGACCGAGATCATCTCGGATGAAGTCGCTAGTCCTGAACTCAACCCCAGGCCATGCTGGCATAAGGATCAACCACCACGGGGTTCTGACATCCAGCGGCAGTTTTGCGTCGTTTGACTCACCCTTGGTGCCCTGCAAGATGCTGGCAGGCCATCCTTGCATCAGGACCTCCTCGTTTTCTGGAGTCGCCCCGCCGTAGCCAACTGCGCCATAGCCAGAATCCATTCCGGTGCGTGAAACCGAAACAGTACGATTGGCCTGAACACAGTAAATCGGCAGCGTGTCCTGCATCGCTGCGATGAAGAACGTGCCCTGGCGCCCGACGAGGAAGTCGCCGACTTCGAAAGTGCGAGCATCAAACAGTCCAAGCCACGTTGCTTGGCCGTACTTGTTTGGCGCCGAGTAGCTGAAGTTCGTGGTGAACGACGCCGGCAGCGTCTGCAAGGCGGTTGACGACAGCGGGTTATTGGCGCTCGTAGCGCGGAATTGCTGGTAGTCGAAACCGATTCGCTTGGCTGCCTTGCCATAGCCGATGTAGATCTTGTCGCGCAGCTTAAAGCCGTCCATATCACCCCCTGGCCAAGCTGATCCCGCCACTTCCCAGGGATGGCCCGGGAGGAACTCCAAGGAAACCGCACAGCTCGCGGCGCCAGAGCCGATACAGCCTCATCCGGTCCGTCACCTCGTCCTTGTTGTGCACCCATACAGCCGCTTGTGCGGTGTCCAGGTTCTCGGTTGAAGAAAGCACGTCAGTTTCGAGGCCAGCGATCTTGGTCAGGAAGTTGGTCATAGTGACCTCTTCCTCCGGCCGCAGGCTGTTCAAGCGATGGTTCAGCGTCTGCCAGATCAGCGGCGCCACCCAGCCCCAGGCCGTATCACGCCGATCATCGAGCGTCACGTCGCCCTGCATCGGATACCCGGCGTAACGCCGAGCGTCCGATTTTTGCTGGTCAGTAAGCATGGGTGGCACCTTCTTGGGTTATTCGCTGGCCGGCTTGTTCTGGTCGAACAGGGATTGCAGATCGGCCTTGGAGGCACCTGCCTTGTAAGGAACGCCAAGCTCATCAAGCTTGGCCCGCAGGAAAGCTGCGGTTCCTTCCTTCGGCCCACCCTGGTCGGATCCATCGTCGTAGCGGGTATGGAAGTTTTCGTCGAAGCTGTCGGCATCGATCAGGACGAAATCGCCCTGCCCTTCGCCCCACGGATCGACTTTGATCACTTTATCGCTCATGCATTTCTCCAGGATTTGATGCGCCCGTGACCTAAGACACGGGCGCAGTCATTACGCCAGCAGCAGCGCGGTGTGTTCTGGTTTGACCATCGCAACACCCCAGGCCAGCGCGATTTCGTACTGGATCTGGCGGTATTGCTTGTACAGCGAGATCTCGAACGACAGGCCGCTGATAGGGTCGGTGATGATCATCCGGTCGGAAGCGCTGTCGCCGCCTTCTGGCAGGGCCGGAGCGCGGGTGGCAACAGCCAGTGCCGAGCGAGCGAACGCCATGTTGCGGGTGGTCGCGGCAATCACGGTGATAGCGGTAGCGGAAGTACCGATCGCCTTGCGCAGGCCAGGAGCAGCCAGCACGATGGTGCCGCCGTTCGAGACGTCAGTGTCACCGGTCAGTACGACGTACTTGTTGGTATCGCCGGCGAAAGTGATCACGTCACCCGCCAGTACGGTGCCGGTACCGGCCGAAGCCAGGCCGATGCTGGTAGCGCCGACTGCGTAGCCTGCGGTGTTGGTAGTCGCACTCGCGCCGGTGCCGGCCACAACGGTTTTGACCTGCGCCGACTCGCGGATGGCAAAGCCGTGAACGTCCAGCAGCACACCGCGGCGCAGCATGCTGGTATCAGCCGCTTCGTTCGCTTTGGTCAGTTGACCCAGAGTGCGCATGCTGGCGCCGGCGGTGGTGTCCAGCACCATCTGCAGGTCGCTCGTCGGCGCGCCGTTGTCCGACAGGATTTTGCGCATCTGCGCGGCTTCTGCCAGGTTGGTGGCGAACGGGACGGTGCCAGGGGTGCCGTAGGCGCGGGACGACTTCAGGCACAGGTTGGCGATGTCGGATTCGACTTCGTTCACCAGCGCACGCATACCCTGGGCGAGCTGGTCGCGCAGGATCACGTTGTACGAGGCGCCGTTGTTGTCCAAACCGCGTTTCTCTTCACCGTTCCAACGCACCGGCACGCGGCGAGCCTTGGAAATGGTCATCGACACGGAGCCAATGGTTTGGTCGCCGTCGTTTGGCGGAGTCACTGCGGGGGTGATGTCGGTCGCGCTTGCGGCCGGCGCCACAGGCGAGGTGACGGTTTGACCTACGGCGGCGCGGTCATAGGTCATGTCGGCAGAAACGGCAGGGATGAAGCCCACCAGTTCGCGGGAGACGACGTCCAGCGCGTTGTAGATCGTGGTTGTGAGGCCGGTGAGAGTGTTGCTCATGGATTACTCCTGGGATCAGTCGGTAACTTCACCGCCCGCAGAGACGTGCGCATGCTTGCCCTGGGGGTCAAGTGCGTCGAATTGGGAGCGGGAGATAGATTTCTTGCCATTACCGCCATTCCCACCGTTGTTTTGAGCACCGGAGCCGGAAGCCCCAGAGCCTTTCAAGATGTGATCGCGGTGCGGGTATTGCTCAACAAGCGTTTCGATTGCTTCGTCGAAGTCAGCGACTTCGCCGGGGCGGGCACGGCTGTAGATCTTTTGGCCGTGTTGGTCGTAGGCGACGGTTTTTCCGTCCTCGACTTTGAAGGCGGCGCCGAATTTGGATTGAACAAGGTCTGCAGGGATTGCCAGCTTCTCGCCGATGTACTTGGAACGACTGAATGCACCGCCGATCTTTTCTTCGTAGAGCTGCTTTTCGAAGGCTTGGGCCTTGGCGGACAACTCATCAACCTGACCCTGGTAGGCCTTGCTGATTTCGTTGCGCACCACGTCGATCTCGCCGGCATCCACCAGCTTCTTCTGATCGAGCTTCGACACGATATCCAGGGCTTTCTTGGCGGCAGCGCCATCCGCGATCCCCTCGAATGCCTTCAGGGCCGTCTCAGCGGCCTCCTTGCCTTCTCGGTGGGTCTTGGCCTCAGCGTTTAGCCGGGCGATCGTGTTGACGGTGCCAGGAGCGTCAAATGCGACCTCCTTGCCATCGTCGTGCACGTAAACCGGTTTGCCGTCTTGCAGTACAACGTGGCCTTGGTCGTCCAGTTTCAGTTTCATTGATGCATCTCCGGGCATCCGCCCATTTGTTGAGCCATCCGGCCCGGCGCGGCGCTATCCATCCGGAATTGCGCCCATAAAAAAGCCCCGGCAGATGCCAGGGCTGAATTTGGTGTTTGTTTACTGCTGCGCGGTGTTCGGCGGTGCGACTTTTGCCGGCTGCGCGGCCACTTTGGCCTTCTCTTCATCCCAGTCCAACTCATCGCTGAGCAAGCCGCGGCGCTGCACTTCCTCGAAAAGGCTTTGGTCAGACAAAATCCGCGCCTTGTTGAGGCTCAGCAGGAACGGCATTGTCAGTTCAGGGGCGAAATCAATGTCGAAGTTGCCCTTGACCTTGACGTGGCCACCTTCCGGCAACCCCATCCACAAGGCGAAGAACTGCAGGACTTGATCAAGTGCGTCCTCAAGCTGGCCGGCCATGGTTTGGAGCGGGCTCATCTCTTGGGCCGCCTCTTCCTCGGACTGGGAAGCGGTCTTGATAGTCTGCCGCTCGCGCTGGAGTAGCTTGGCTCCGGCCAGGCGCATGTCCTCAACGAGGTCCTGCAACGACTGCCGTCCGGCTTCAATCGCTTTGCCAGTGTGTTCTACCCACTTCATTTCGCAGTCTTTGGGCAGCAGGGTCGCAGCGCCCGCGCCCACGGTGATCAGCGATCCATCATCAATCCCCGAAACTGCAAGCATCGGCACCCGGGCGACATGCAGGATGTTGTCCTGGTCGCTCTGTGACTGCCAGTGCTTGACGTTCATGTTCGCCAGCTCAAGCAGTGGCGGCGTAGCGGTGAGAAAGCCTGTGCGCTTGGTGTAGAAGGTCGCCAGCGGTATCACTGGAAGGCTGGTAGCGCCCTCTTCGTACAGCATCCAGACCTTTTTGCCCTTTCCGTCTTCAACCTCGCGGTAAGTTGCCCATGCGCCAGGCACCAGGACCCGAATCTGGTCGATGTTCTTGCACCCGAAGGCGCCATCATCAACCTCGACCGACTCCATGTAGCGAAATTGGGTCAAGAAGATCTGGCCGCCACGCGGTTCTGACCTCCAACCAAGGACTTGGCCTGGCTTGATGATCACACCATAAGGGCGGACGCCGGCCGATTTTTCATCAGCCTTGGTCTTGAGCCCCTCCGCCGGCGGATAGTCGACCAAGACATGGCACAGACCGTGCGAAAGCCCAGTGCTGAATAGTGACTGAGCCCATACCTGCAGATTGTTGCCCTGCCTGTCGAAGTCCTCAGCCATCTCCTCGATCTGTTTGGAGATGTCATCGCAAAAGGCAATCGGGTCCGAGAACACTCGGCCGGTCATGTTCTGCACCGTCTCGCTGTACGCGGGCAGCAGCGTTGAGGTGTTCAGCCTCGCCTGGTAAGCGTCAGCCTCCTCCTTCGGCCATTGTGGCAAGAACTTCTTGCCGGCCTCGCGCATCGCCCGGGTTCCGCCCATCAGAACGTCAACGATGGCCCAGTCTTTACGCATGGCATCCACTGCGGGCAGCGTTTTGCTCGGGTCATCACTCATATTCACATTCTCAGAGGTTCTTGGGTCGCGGTGCGAACGCGCTTAGTCTTGGCCACAGCGAAGTATCGGAAGCTGTCTGAGCCGTGCGATGTCTTGTCGTGAAGCGGTTTGTCTTTCCAGCAGCCGCGGTTGTCGTCCCACTCCTTGCGGTAGTTTTCGAGGTGGCCGATGCCTTCTTCGCACTTAGACTCGTCGAATACGCAGAGAGGGAGGATCTCCCGCACCGCCTCGATGCCGGTATCTATGGCCGCCTTTGGAACGACCTGGAACTTGATGGAGTAGCGCTCGCCATCGATCACATATCCCTCTTTGGCAATGTCCTTGCGGCTCTTGGCGTCGCTGCCGAACTCACGGTTCTCGATGTCGTGCGGGCCCCAGTGCTCTGAGTAGGTGTAACCCTTGTCCTTCAGCACATTCATGTAGTGCCGCAGGCCCTCGCCGGAGTTCTCGTAGTAGTCGATGACGTGGTACTGCTCACCAACCTTGCGCACAAACCAAATGGCCGTGGAGTCGCCGACACCGATGTCCCAGAAGGTCATCACCGGCAAGTGGCTGTTGTCTGGTATCGAACCGATGCGCTGAGCGGTATACAGCTTGGTGAACTGCTGGGCGTAGTAGGCTCCTTCGATCGACTGCTGGAATGCTTCAGCCGGTATCGACGGGTACTCCCGCTTCATGTCGTCGCCGAGGGTCTTCTCTTTGGCGCTGTACCAGGCGCGCTGGCCTGGATTCGTGACGATCCCGTGCTTGGCGCCCAGGTCGTCGAAATACTTGGTCAGCCGGTCCGGGATGACGACGTCGGTCGGATCAAGCCAATAGAGCGGGTTCCGCCACCAGCTGAAGAAGAAGAACTTCCAGTCCAGCAGGCCCAGAGGGACGCCGGCCAGTTGCTGCTTCTCGGCAGACTGGCTGTAGTCGAAGAAGTACCCAGCCCGGCCCTCAGCCGTCGATTCGATGGTGACAAAGCACTCAGCAGCCACGGCCTCGAAAGCGCCTGTGACGATCTCACGCGCCTTGTGTGGGAACTTGGCGCAGATCTTCCCGAACTCGGACACATGCAGGTAGCGCAGCGTGCCGCCCCGGAAGGAGGTCGAGACGTACAGCGACCCGCCCTTGCTAAAAACCAGCTCGCCCGCGGCATCGTTGCGCGCAGGGTTGGCGGCTCGGATCTCTTTCGGCAGGTTGTCGTAGGCGTACTTCACCTTTTCCCGGAACAGGCGCTTGGCGTCGTTCAGGGTGTGGGCGATCAGGGCGCACTTGGCCGCTTCGAACAGGGCAGCATCCAGTTGGACGATGCAGACAAGCGTGGTGAAGCCCAACTGCCGGGCCTTGAGGATGATGTTGCGGGTGTGCATCCCCTGGAAGTAGTCGACCTGCTCCTGCGTCATGCGGAAGCGGACCTTCTTGCCCTGCTTGTCCGTGATGAAGTAGAGGTTGTTTAGCCGCCAGAACCGGTCCCGGAGCAATTTCAGGTGCTCGGGCTTCATGATCAGGCGTCCTTCGATAATTCGTCTATCAGGCTCGACAGTTCGTCGGCATCGGCGGACTTCTCCTTCTCGTCCAGGCCGAATGCAGTGCGCTCGAGCACCTGCAGGTTCTTCATGGCCGACGACAGTTGAAAAAGGGTCTTGGCGTTGCTTGGCAGGGCCACTGCGGCGAGCATAGAACTTCGACGGAAGCCGCTTTCGTCGCCGGCGGTCTCGCGTTCAATCTCGTCTTCGATCTCTTCCCGGCGCTGAATGGTATTCAGCAGATCATCCATCAGCAGGTTCGCAAGGTTCGTGGCCTTGCGAATGTCTCGGCGATGACTGCGAACAACCGTCGCGCCCTCTTCCGCCGCCTCTTCGATGATCTCAGCGTCACGCTCCGGGTTCGCGCATTGGTCTTCGCGAACTTCGCCGCGAACCAACTTATTGCGAACCTCTTTGCGCACCTGCTCGGAAAGGTCTCGCTCCCATCCGGCAGCTTTAGCCTTCTTGCGAATTGCGGTGTCGCTTATGCCATTGCGTTCGGCAATGGTCCTGATCGAAAGCGCGCCGGCCCGGTAGGCTCGTTCGATCGCCTCCCAGTCGGGCTGCTTGATATTCATGTCGAATCCTTAGTGGTCGCGGGCGATCTGAACTGTTCGAACCTTACCGCCGGTGTAGATGTCACGCTTCATCGCGGCGCGCACTGCGTCTTCTGCACTTGCCCCCATATCCATGGCAGCCAGGGCGTAGGCCGAACCGCTGCCAATGGCATCAGGGTTGGTCGGGTCGAGTTCCTGCTTCCAGACACCCGTCTTGTCGTCATGGCCAACCATCAGCAGCTTGCCGTCGTGGACTGCATAGCCCGAGCACTCGACAGGAACTGGTGAAGGAGTGCCGAAGTAGGCCGCAATCAGGGCTTTCTCGTCGCACACGGCACCCGACAGGAAGAAGCTGACCCCATCCACTATCTGGCACTTCAGGCAGTCATCAGAAACGATTGCACCGCCACGGGTTTGGCGAGAGTCATAGGCGATCACGCCGTCTTTGTAGGCAATGGTCGTCATAGCTTGGCCTCATCCGGCGGTTCGATCTCGCGATACCTGATAGATCTCTGGGCCTGGGCCGCAAGCTTGTCTGCGTCGACCTCAAGGCCAGCCAGATAGGCGAAGGTGTGCACAGACTGCGCATAGAGCCGGAACCACCAGGGGATATAGACCTGGAGGTAGATTTTCTTGGCCATGGGAGCCACCAGTTTTAGAAACCGCGAGGATCAATCGTGATTTTTGGCTGAATCCTTGCTGCCAATGCCTGGGCAATCTTCGCCTGCAGTTCTTCTATGTTCTGCTGGCCGATATGCAGATCAAGTTCGCTCTTGATCACTTGCTCAACGTCTATGTGACTGAAGTCGATTTTTACCGATACGTTGAGGTGGCGAACGGTCTGGTTCATCAGGAGTCACCAAGAATTTTCAGGCTATCCCCGTCCAAATAGAACGTGACAGTCACTGTTGGACAGGAACCTGGGAGGCTCTCGATGCAAACGCGTTGTTGCCCCGGGAGAAGGTCGCCGTGCTCGGTGTAAAGTGCAAACGGACGAGAATTTTCCTGATCGGCCAGGGACCGGATCATTTCTGCATCGCCAATGGCATGAACATGCACAAGACGAGGAACACGCTTCAGGACCATCTTCACAAGGAGTCACCTTTGAATGGAGTTACAGCGCTTTTTTGGCCAGGGCTACAGCCTCGCTCCAGAAGACCGGGAGCTCATGGCCGAGAGCGGCCAGGATGGATTCCAGTTTGGCGATCAGGTCGGGCGCTGGAGCGACAGTGGACACAACTTCATCAATATCAGCTGCAGGTGCTGCAACGGATGGGAGTTCTACTGGCAGTTCGGACATGGCTGGAGCCTCGTTAAAGAGTTTCGCAATCCATGCGGGGAAAGTGATGCTCGCAAGCTTGGCAAAGGTGGCGCTCACTTACTCACCTTCCTTTCGCTCAAGGTTGTTGAGGCATTGTTCACAGTGCAGGTATCGGCATAGCCATGACTTGACCATTGGCCAGTGGTTGGCAACAAACCAGTGCCTCAGGCCGGCCAATGCAAGCGCTCCGTGAAAGGTGACGCCGGCGGCGCTTGGGCTGAGGAACACGGTATCGCCGCGGGTCGCAATCGCGAATCCGGACACAGCGATGGCTGCGTAGATGATCTTGCCGACAATACCGTCTCTCACCTTGTGGCTCAGTACGCACCACATCGCCCAGATAGCAATGATGGAGATAAAAGCCGTGCTCAATGTTTGAAGGCTCATGAATTAACCCCCTCCGAACTTCGAGCGGATAAGCGCCCAGATGTCGGCGGACTTGATAGCGCGGTTGATGGCGGTCATAAGCGACCCACCGAAGGCTCCCAATAGGAAGCCGACACCAGCCACATTGCTGGGGTCCACGATTCCGAGGTAGGCGCTTACCATCCCGGTCAGATACAGGGCGCAGGCAACACCTGTGATCAGGAAGACCACCCAGGCCCTCCAATCAGTCAAGTCGTCTTTATGCCACCAGCTTGCAACGATGGCCCCAAACAGGCCTGCAATGATCCACTCGGCCCTGTCGAGCACGCGATGAAGGAATTCCATGCGCTCGACCTCTCAGTTGCATGTGTGTTGAATAAAAAAGGCCGCAGTGTGAGCGGCCAAACTGCTGGGGAGCAGCGGATGATAGGTCAGCCCCTGCGGCACTCCCGGCTAGTCGCAACAGGTGTGGAGGAGCTGAAAACAAAAAACCCAGCGGGAAGGCTGGGCTTTGGAATGGGTGCAGATGGCCGGTACTGATCTCCGGCATGAACAGTTCGAAAGCGACCCGTGGGCCCACGGTGTTCAGCGTCGTCACTACGCATCAGTCTGCGCATTCATCTGCATAAAGCAAAAAGCCCGACTCAATGGCCGGGCTTTTAATCATCCATCATCTGCACACGCACGAATGACAGGATGGATAAATACTACGAAATGGCGAAATTTAAAGCAAGCAGTATTTATTCCATCGCTTTGCCGATCTCGGCGGCGGCACGAACGATTGCACGGCGTATCCTCGCCATGTGGTCATGAGGGCCATATTCGCTCTCTGCAGCGCATGCTGAAGGGATTGCTCCATATACGGTTTTTGCTTCTATCCCGCGGCCATCGCAACTCACTATCAGCCCTGTCGCAGCAGCAAGCCTCAATGCATCGCCATCATCGACAAGAGGGTTCCAATAATGGCCGCTACTCCAGTCATTAGGCCCGTAAAAGCTGGCCCCTAGCCGGTCTGCTGGGTCGTCAATTTCTAGACACTCTCCGCCTATCGCCTTAGCCGCCAGCTCCAGCAGTTCGCGGTCGGTCATCATGGCTTTCCTGGTCTTTTGTGGCATCTCTGAAGCTTATGACTCAGCCAAGCAACCATCCGCTCAAGGCGCAGGGCCTTGAATATCGCAGTCTTGAGTTCTTCGGCGGCCCGATGCATGCGAAACCGCTCAAATTCGGCTTGTATGCCCGGACCTAAATATTTCCCTTGCCTATCTTTTTCGAAAACCTGCATACGCATTTTCTCTGAAAATCCATTGAGAAACTGAACCTCAAACTCTTCCTGCGCCTTGTCGCTCATGCCGCTTGCTCCCCAAGTACGCCGGCCGCCTCAAGCAGCAATTGTGCTTCCACCAGCGCATCATCCACAAGACTTTCCAGGGCCTTCTTGATGGCCTTGTTCCAGAGCTGGTAAGTGCGCTCGCTCATTCCCTGGTTGTCCCAGGTGTTCATGTCGTAGTTGGAATCAGCCAGAACGATCATGTCACTGGAGCGGGAACCTGCTTTTTGCTCTTCCTTGGCGTTTGCGCGCCTGATAGCGGCCTTTGCGGCTTCCACGCGCCATGACGGCACACCTTCGTCGAACTCGGGCGTCCTGGCCTTCACAGGCTCCTTGCGCACACCCTTGATCTGAGGGATGGCCCAGGCTGTCACGGCCTTGCGGGTGAAAAGTGCCGGCGCTGGGCTGGTAACGATTGCCACCAAGCGGCCTGTCGCCTCAATTTTGCGCCCGTTGTGAGTGCTGAACTTGGCCGTCAGGGCATTCCAGTGCCGCGGCGAAAGTTGCGCATGGAGAACCTTGTGCACCATGCAATCGATCAGCAACGCGGCATCCTTGCCTGTGATTTCACCTTTCAGCTTGCTGGCCTGCACCTTTGGCTCAAAGTCGCACCCACCGGCCGAGTTGATGGTTTCGGCGGCCAGAGCCCGAACAACAGCGGATATCACGTTGCGATAGATCATGCTGCCACCTCTTTCAACATTGAGGGATGTACGGTGTGACGGGCCACTTCTCCGTGTTGGCGGTGAAGAACGATGGCCTTCATGTTCTGGCGCGATCTCCAGCCGCCGGCGTGGGCGTAACTGTCACCTGGTGCCAGCGTATTGAAAGACTCGACTGTGCAGCCTGGGTACTCCTTTTTGCTTTCGTGGTGAATGTGGCCTGTCCACCAATAGCGATGTTCTGTATCCCCCCAGTCCTTGGCACGATCGGTGGCCATGACGCCTGGAAGCTTGTCAGCTTTGCTGGTGTGACCGTGGTGCATGCCGATCAAGTTGTTGCCCCAACGGTAATAGCTGAAAACGCTTGGCGAGGTTTCGACGGTGACACGCGGCTCATTGGCGTAGAGATGGGCAAACAGTCGGCTCAACCACACGGCACCGGTTTCGTCATGGTTGCCGATGACGTGCACGACGTGGACGCTCTTGTGCTTCGTCAGGGCCGACTCAACGCACTGGCGCATGGCTAGGATGAGGATGTCCACCATCTTTGCGTAGCGGCTGTCTGCGTCGAGGTGATGCCCACTGCGCGGGGTAATGGCTGCCATGGAGTCATAGTGCGCAGCATCACCGAGGTTCACGATGATTGCCGTCTCAGTTGCCGGCGCCGAATCTACCAATGAGGCCATGGCGGCGCAGTGAGTGCGCTCGGCGATGCTCAGGTCCCAGTCCTCCCCGCATTCCTCGGCCCATATGTATTCCCCGAAATGAGGATCCCCAATTGGGTAAGCCGTCATCAGGTCGGGCAGGTAGGTGCCAGCGAAGGGACGCGGCTGTACCTGGGGCAAGTCCTTGACCGCGGCTTCACATGAGGCCCGAATGAGGGCCTCTAATGCTTCGGTATCGGTATTGGTCTTTACCCAAGAGAGCAACGGCTCAGCCTCACCGCGGCGCATGAGCTGGGACGTGCCCTTGATCTTCAGAAACGGCGGGAGCTTCGTCTCGATATGCATTTCCGGGATGTGCCCACGCAGCGCCATCCTCGCCTTGCGCTTGGACAGAGTTCTTGGGTGCAGACCCAAATGCTCTGCCGCGGCAGCATGGGTCATTGTCTCAAGCGCTTCTATGATCTGCTCGTCGGTGACCTTTTGCTCATTCATTGTGCGGCTCCGGCGATGGTGTAGTGCGTCGGTTCTTTGTCTTCGTGAATCGCTTTCAGTCGCGCGACATGAGGCGTAAGCGAATTGATCAACTGCCTGTAGCCGCCAGGGTGCATTCGGTCGTCATTGAGCTTTCCAGCAGCCTCTGCGTCGACAATGATTGCGAGGCAAGCAAGCGCATGAGCCAAATGCGGGAGGCCGCTGTCAGGGTCGACAGCCTCCCCTTCGAACCATGCATTAAGGTGCCGACTGGCTGCGTCGTAGTAGATCGAGGCGCGAACACCGACGGCGCGGAAGTTCGAACGACCGTACTTCAGCATTCCATCAAGAAGGCCCAGGCTTCCAAGCGCTGTGGCAGTTACTGGCCAAAGGTGCAGCGGCAACTTCCCGCTACCGATCAGGTCTTTTGGGTTGGTCGGCTTGGTATCGGTCATGCTGCTGCCCCTTTGCGGTGGAATTTTGAGTCATACCAGCGGTAGAAGAACTGGGCCGCCGTAATGCCGATCGATCCACCGAAGCCGGAGACGATCAGGAAGTAACCGGTGGAGATGTTTGAATGCGCTACCGCCCAGATGTAGGCGAACTGCGCCAAGGTGATCATCCAGCTCACGAAGAATCCGGCGATGATCTTGTCGTCGCGCAAGAGCTTGCTATTCAGCCCAAGCAGGAACACCTGAAAGAACGCTGAGACGAATACAATCGGAACTTGCAGTTCAGGGCTCATGCTGCCTTCCCCTGTTTCGATTCAAAATGGTCGATGCATGCCGCCTTCGCCTTGTCCAGTTCCTTGCCCGAGTGCAGGATTTTCCCTTTCGGGCAACGGACCACGTAGGCGTGGCCGACCGCCAGGGCGTACTTGCTGATCAGGTAGCCCTCATCGGATGAAATGCAGTTCTTGCTGACTGGCTTCCAGTTCATGCCGCGCTCCTCCGAGATAGCTTCTGTTCGCATTTCTTGCAGCGATCCCAGTTTCCAGGCTCAAACATCGGCATCTTGTCCGTGCTGACTGCATCGATACCGCACAGAGAGCGCCAGAAGTACGCACGTCCGTGCGAAGTGATGGCCGGGTAAGCCTTGTCCTGGCTGTAGTAGTGGGCTTTGCCTGTAATGGGAAACATCGGCTTAAGCCAGCCCCTTGATGGCCTGCTTGCACCGCCAGTGATTTGCGCAATCTGGGTCATGCTGCCTGCCCCTTCTTGAGTTCTTTGAGCTTTGTCCGGTATTCGGCGGTGATGGCTTTTAGCTGTTCTGTTTCGTGCTTGCGTGGCGCGTGGTCTGCCTCAAGAGCCTCGACCGCTTCCAGGCCAATGCGCGCGATCAACCCGTCGCGGAATCCTTGCGAAACCGTTATGCCTTTGCGGGCGTATTTGGATGAGCCGGCATTACAGCTTTTGCACTGAAGCCAGATGTTGGTCGGCTCCAGGCGCAACTCTGGCCGGGCTCCCTTGCCGAGGAAGTGGCCGGCATCAAATGCCCCGCCGGTCTTCCACCCCTGGGCTGCGAGGATCGACTCCTGCGACTCACCGCAGCTGATGCACCCACTGCCGATGCTCAGCTCGTAGGTGCGCCGGTAATCGCGGACTGCTTTCTCGGCGTCCTTGAGGTGGTCAGTGCGACTTTTCAGGGCCTCCTTGCGAACCTGGATCTCTTTGCGCTCAATCAGGGCCAGCGACTTGCGCGCCTTCTCCTGGTTCACGTCCTTGATCGCCAGGCCGCAGGCCCAACTGCAGACCTTTTGAGCTCTCGAGAATGTGGGGACGAATGAGGCCCCGCATGCAGGGTTCTTGCAGGTCTTGGGCTTAGTTTTTTTGGTGGTGAGGCTCATGCACGCTCCTCCCAATCCCAGTGGAGCTTTGGATTTACCGGGGGAATGCATTCGAGTGTCTGGAGGTTCAGCAGAGTGAAATGTCCGTCCATCCAACCAGCTGTGTCGATGTGGTAGACGTTGCCGAGGATCGCGGGCTGCCGCAGCGGCGTATGACCTACGATCACAGCCCTTATGCCAGCCACGCCTCCAGTGTTTTCTTCAGTGATGCGCTTCCTTGACCATTGAAGCATCGCCGCAGTGTGTTCAGCTTCAGCAGTCGGGCCAGCGAGCGCTTTCAACATCTCCTCCCAGCTATCACGTGGCACATCGGCGTGAACGATCCCAATGAGGCCATGAGCCGTCTCGACCTCAATCACCAGAGGCAAGTCCTGAAGGATGCTTGCGTAGCAGCCCTGCTCCACGCTGGAAAGCCCGTAAAACCATTGGCCACCGTTGATGAAGTGCATCCCGCACTGATCACTGGCGCGCCCAGCCGTATGCGAATCAATCGTCATCTGCTCGTGGTTGCCCCGAACCGCATGAAACCAAGGCTTGCGGAGAACCCATTCATCTACATCAAGCGACTCTGGTCCGCGATCAACTAAGTCACCAACGCTGAAAAGCCGGTCAACCGCAGGATCGAATTCGATCGTCTCCAGCGCCGACTGCAACCGAGTGAAGTGCCCGTGAATGTCGCCAACCGCGAAATCTCGGCCTGCAGTGTTGAGCTTAAATCTCTTTATCTGGCTCATGCTGCTTGCTCCCACTGCTCGGGCATCTGGCCCTTAGGTTCGCAAAAGCGCCATGTATGGCCTTTGTGAGATTTGATCTTCCCAGCACAGCAGCGGCTAATGCTGCAGCTAGAAAATCCAGCGCGAACTGCATCCATTCCGCTTTGGAAAAATGTCTCTGCGCCAGTAGCAATTTCAGTCGCGATGACTGCTTTCGAGGCTTTGCTTGCAGAGCCAAACTTTCCAAGGCCATTGGCCTTTCGTCCGTTATTAGAGAACCCATGGGCAACATTTTCGGAGTGCGTTACCCATTCAAGATTCTCTGCTCGGTTATCTGTGCGAATGCCATTTTTGTGATTGACGATCAGGCCTTCTTTGAACCCAGAGCAAAAGGCTAGAGCTACAAGCTGATGAACAGAGCGCCTATCCTTTTTAGATAGAGACACCTGCAAGTAACCAGTTCTCTTGACAGGAAACGCCTTAAGCACTTTGCCAGACAGGAATCTTTCACAAGCTGACGATCTTTGGCTGCCCGCTTGAAAAACCATCCGATCCTTGCTGCGCACCAATCCAGATGAACAGACTTCGTACCCAGGGCAGAACGAAATTTCTTTCCAGATATCAGCCATCAGTACCGCCCTCCCCAGTTGTCTTTCTGCGTCCAACGCACCTGGTGCTCGGCACCGAAGGCATGAACCCATTCGATCAGTTCTCCGCACTGTTTCACGGTGAGCTTGCTTGTGCGCTCGTAGATGACGTCGAAACCGTTGCCGTCTACCGCAGGGATCATCTGGGGCTTATCTCCCGTCTCGCGCAGCCAGGCGGCGGTCAGCAGGCGCTTCCAGATCAAGACATCCCACTTCTTTCCGGCGTGTTCGACCTGGGCAGCGATATCGGCCAGAGCAGCGTGCAGCGCCTTGTTCTGCTCCATGCTGCGGTCCACGTCAGTGATGGCCAGCTTCTTGGGCTTGGCCAGGTCAAGCCCGGCGATGTAGCCCATCGCCTTGGTGCGGTCTGATTCGTTGCGGATCTGGAGGTTGGTCATGGCTGCTCTCCCTTGGACAGGGCGGCGCGGGCGGCATCAACGTAGATTGACTCGCCAGGCTCAAGGTCGCTCCAATGCTCAAGCAGCGGCTTGAGAGCTTGGCGCAGCGCCTTGTTCTCGGCCTGGAAACGCTCAGAAGCCTCCTTGTAGGTCTTCGCGTCGATGGCCTTGAACTCAAGTGCACCCTCAAGGCGTTCGTTCTCGGCCTTGAGCTGGGCGATGCTCGCTTCCTGTCTGCGGATGCGCGATGCCGCCGCCAAAAGAACAATGGCGAATGGATCGTTGTCGCCATGGTCCGAGTTTTCCTGAAACGCCTGGGCGTTATCGCCCAGCTCCTTGATCAGGTCTTCAGCCAGCCAGTCATGCGGGCCTCTAAGGCTCTCAATCTCGGCGACCATTTCTGCAACCGTCTCAGGGTCGAGATAGTCGTACAGGTCGGAAATCCTCCGTCCGAAGTCTTCTGCATCTGCGCAGTTCGATTCTTTACAGCCATCTACCAGCCGCTTCAGTTCGGTGTAGTCAGTCATCAGAAACGCTCCTTGCTCGCATAGCGCTTGGAAAGTGGGGTGACTTTTGCGGGGGCCTCAATAGGCTCCGGCTTCCATCCAGCGGCAAGGTTTTCAAATCGGTTGTACTGGCCCAGGAAAGCCGCCCGAACGGTCCCTGTTTCAACGTCGCGACCTTTGCCAACGATGATTTCAGCAACGCCTTTCGAGTCGCTGTTCTCGTGGTAGACCTCATCGCGGTAGACAAACAGGATCACGTCGGCGTCCTGCTCGATGGCGCCGGATTCGCGAAGGTCGGAAGGTACTGGGCGCTTGTTGGGGCGCTCTTCACATTTGCGGGAAAGCTGGCTCAGCAGGACAACTGGAACACCCAGTTCCCGAGCAAGTAGCTTGCAGCCACGGCTGATACTGCTGACCTCTTCAGTACGGTTTCCGCCCTCGCCTTCCATCAGCTGCAGGTAGTCGATCATCAGAATGTCCAAGCCGTAACGCATCTTGTGCCGGCGGGCCAGTGAGCGAATTCGGCCAACGGTGGCCCCGGCGCGGTCAGCGATGAACAGCTTGGCTTTCTTGAGCTTGGCAACGGCCATGCCTAGGCTCTCACCATGGCTTTGGCATGCAGTACCGTTCTTGATCAGGTTGAGCGGGATACGGCCCTCTGAGGCTGTGGCGCGGTCAATGAGCTGGCCCTTGCTCATCTCCAGGCTCACAACCAAGCCCGACTTGCCCTGGCGCACAGCAGCGTCAACAACAAAGCCCATGGCCAAGGTTGTTTTGCCCATGGCTGGACGGCCAGCAACGATGATCAATTGCTCTGGCTGCAGACCGCCCAGCTTTTCGTCCAGGTCATCCAGTCCAGTAGAAAGGCCGATCAGCGTCTGTCCGCTTGCATGGCGGTCGTGACGCTCTTGCCAGACTTCAAGCTGGTCAACCAGCACGTCAGAGGCTTTCACCACTTCGTCAGCACCAGAGCCGCTGTCGATGGCCATCGCTGCCGTTTGAATCGCGGAGATCTTGGCCTGGGTATCCTGGTCGCTCTGGGAGATGTCCATGGCATGGCTGCCCAGGTCGTACAGCGCCCGGTCAATGGCACGTTCCCGAATAATCCCAGCGTAAGTCGCGGCACTCGCTACGCTTGGGGTGTTCTTCACAATCTCGGCGCAGTAGGCCAGCGCATTGTCGCCGTTGGGCAAGCAAGTGATCTGGTCAGAAACCGTCAGGAAGTCCACAGACTTGCCAGCAGACCGAACAGCCATGATGCCGCGGTAAACCTCAGCGTTCTCAGGGAAGTAAAACGCTTCGGCTGATAGGTCGTCGCTCAGGGTGTCGATCAGCTCAGGGCGCTGCATCATCGCGCCCAGCAGGCCGTGTTCGGCCTCGATGCTGTAAGGATCACGCATTGTAATTGCCCTCCACGACCTTCACGAAGTTGCTCGGGGCAATCAGCCAGTCGAACGTGGCGCGAAATGACTTGGAGCCATGGCGGCCAGGTACCCGGCCCATCAGGAAGTCAGAGGTTTTGACCTGGAAGAAGTATTCAGCCCAGAACTGCAGGTCGCGGTGTACTTCGCTCTCGCGCCACCGGGCTTGCAGGGAGCGCTTGCGGCCATCGTTCAGGATTGCCACCGCTGGCAGCTCAGGCAGCGCTGAGTGGTACAAGTCGACAATGGCCTGATACGGGCAAGACTCCATGGCCGGCTTCTGCCGAGAAATCTTTTCGGGTTGATCAGGTTGGCGCTCGGCGTCAACGACTACTCCGTCAGGAGTAATATTTGTATTTATGTCTTTATTGTGTGGTGGAAACGCCACTAAGGACGTGGTGGAAACGCCACACTGTGGCGTTGGTTTCTTCTCAGCTTTACGGTTGTTTTTAGCGTCGATTCTCCACTCATGCGAAGGCGAAATACCGATAGGCGCCTTGCTGCCTCCGTTGCGGTATATGACGCGCTGACGCAAAAGCTCACCGATGATGCGGGAAACGTCCTCGCGATGAATGCCGGCCATCTCAGCGATGAAGGAAGCGGCAATACGTGCGCTTTCCAGGTTGTAGCCAGCCGTCTGACGATGGATTGCCAGGGCAACACGAAGCTCGCGCCCCGATAGATCGGCCCGTATCAGGGCCTCGTAAAGGTCGTTGTCCATCCGGGTGAATCCCCCGGGAGATCGTGAATTGAGTTGGATGATGTTGCTCATGCCGCGCTTCCTTTCGCCGTATTGAGAGAGGCCTTCAAGTGATCCAGGCATTCGCGCCGGAACTTGGTCTTGGAATCGCGGGTGTACTGAAAGCGCACCATGCGAGCGGCGTACATCGCTGCTGACTGGTGGAAGCTCTGAACGTGCGACACGTTTTCAGAATCAGCAAAACGTGTCGCCACATTTGGGTGGCTATTGCCTGAATCGTTCTGTATATGCATAATCGTGTCCATCAGGTGGTATCGAATTAGCCGGGGCGCAATCCCGGCTTTTTTGTGCCCAGAATTCGGGCGGCCTTTTCAGCCCCTCTGCATCACTTTTCAGGGCCTTTTGAGTCCCTTTCGGGATCTCGCTTTGTTACTGGTAGGAGCCGTACTTTTCGGGCTCCTCTTGGCCTGGTCTTCTCGATCAGCGCTTCCCTTCCCAAGCTCGCTGCGTACTGCTCTGGCGTGACGCCTTCTTTCTTTGCCAGCCGCTCAAGCTTTTCGTAGAGATGCCCATCGATCCCATGGCAGATCGTGGTTTCGGGCACAGAGGCCTCCTTTAGGGACTTCAGGCCATGTGGCGTGGAGCGGTAACATCTTGCTCAACGATGCTTTCCAGCTTCTCCTCGACGCACATGCGGACGAAGACAGCGAGTTGCAGCTTGTGAAGTCGCGCCACGGCCTTCAAAGCCTCATAAGTCTCATCGTCGTAACGAGACTTGATTTCCCGATCCTTCAGGTGGCGGTTGTTGTCGTACATGCGTTACTCCTGGTTTTCAGAAAGGGTTAAGCGGCGGTGTTCTTCTGCGCCTGGGTCGGATCGTCAGAACGAACGGCCTTGAGGGCCCCGTCTGATTCCTTCTCCAGAACGCATTGCATTGGGTACGAGAAGCCACCCGCGGCGCGGCACTGAGAAACGCGGCTTCCGGTCACTCCAAGCGCGTCACCAATCGCTTTGCCAGAGCCGAAGTGCTTCAGGGCGTCGTCATAGGTCATATTGGTTCTCCGGTTACATGAATCGGAGTTTAGAGATCTAAACATGAGAAGGCAAGGTATCTAAACAAGCTGACGTTTAGAATCCTAAATATGGAATTCAAAGACAGACTCAAGGCACGCATGAAGGCCCAAGGCTTAAATGCAACAGCCCTTCACAAAGCGACTGGGGCCTCCAAGGGCACCATCAGCTTTTGGGTGAACGGGATAAACGGCGCCACTGGCAAAAACCTGCTGGCCTTAGCCAAGGCATTGAAGTGTTCACCTGAGTGGCTGGCCACTGGCCGTGGCGAACCTGAAATAGGAAACCCTGGAGCGCCAGAAGCAAACCTTGAGCTCCTTGGTGATCTTTCCGTATGGGATGAGGGCGACCCACTAGACGAAGATGATTGCGAAGTGCCTTACTACGCTGAAGTCGAATTTGCCGGCGGAGACGGTATGACGGAAGTCGTAGAGGTTGCAGATCGGAAGCTGCGGTTCAGTAATGCAACGCTGCGCGCAGCGGGTGTTGATTGCGCCAGCGCCGCCGTTGCAAGAGTCAAAGGCCGAAGCATGGAGCGCCTGATCATGGATGGCGCGGCAATCGGATTTGATATGAGCGATACATCAATCATTGATGGCGAGATCTATGCTTTCAATCATGGCGGAATGCTCAGAGTGAAATACCTCTATCGCCTCCCCCAGGGTTCTATAAGGATCAGCAGCGAGAACGGCGATGATTATCCTGATGAGATTATGACTGCTGAATCCTGGCGCGAAGAGACCAACATGCTCGGTCGCGTATTCTGGTGGTCAACCGTTCGCAGGTCCCCACGCAAGAGATAGCCTCTCCCTCCCCCATAAGCCCGCGATTTGCGGGCTTTTTTTCGCCCCGACTAAATTCGCACGAAAAGAAAGTTTAGATTCCTAAATTTTTCGCTTGACGCAATCTGTTTAGTTTTCTAAATTCACACCCATCGCAGCGACACAGTCCCTGCGAAGGGCCTCAAGAGACCCGCCGCTCTTTAGCGACACCCCTTGCCGGATCACCACCGGCCTAGATTCGAAGGCAGCGATGAACCGGCCTCAACGGTTCAGAGGGTTGGCAACTGACCCGGGTGTGCAGCGTAAAGCACCGTAATCAGTTATCTGGCGGGGAGGTCCGCGGCCGGAGTCAACAACGAGAGGAAGCCCAGGGCTGTCGCCAGTCGCGAGCCCGGGATTTCACCAGGTGCCATTCCACGAGTGGCATCTGGGAAATCAACCGGAGGGATTCACGATGTTCAACATGGCAACCATGGCGGCTGATGAATGCCGCGAAGACGCTCAAGAGCGCATCTACTACCGCTGGATCGACAAGGCTTCCGAGCTGCTCGGTCACGAGGTCGCGCTGGGCTCGCAGGAAGAAAGCGACCTGCATGACCTTTACGCCGATAGCTGCACCCCGTCCGAGGCTGTGACTGAGCTGCTGGCCCAGGCGGAACTGGCTCGCGCTGCATGACCGGCGATTCACTGAAGCACCTGGGCGACCGGGTGCTTTGGGAATCCACTGGAGGAACACAGGATGAACAAGGTCATTCGAATCACCCTGCGCGGCGAGCTGCAGTTGTTCACCGACAGCGACCTGGGCGCCTGCATTCGCGAAGCGAACCGGCTCAACACCGAACGCGGCTACCGCAACGGCGTGTGTGTGGTCGAGATGGAAGATGGGCAGCGCATGACAGCCGCCGACTGCAAGGAGGCCGCATGAGCCTGCGCGACCAGGGCTTCAAGTTCTGCATAAGCCCGTACAACAAGCAAGGCCAATGGCTGCACCCTACGGTGTTTAAGGTCATGCATCCCGACTGGACGGACGTCACGGAATGGCCGACTGAGCAACTGGTGGCCTACCTGATGCCGGTGCCTGAGCAGCAAGAGCTGTTCGCAGCATGACGATTTCACTGGCTGGCCTTGGCGACAGGGCCAGACGGGAAATCAACCGCCCTGGAGGGCGAGGATATGCCCACAAAAGCTTATCAATGTGGATCGTGTTGCGAGGTCCACGAGTTCTATCACGAGGCGGAAAGCTGCTGTCAGCCAGCAGTCGATGAGGGCTGGTCGTGTGATGTCTGCAACGACTTCCATAGTGAAAAGGAAGACGCTGCGAAATGCTGTATCAAGCTGGTCAAGAAGAAATCCGCCGAATCACTCCAATGCCCATCATGCTTGCGCGTCCAGTCACTGATGCAACTGGTAGCAGAGATTGAAGTGGCTGCGCACTGCTCAGAGTGCAACCCGCATTACAGCAGCGACGAATCATTCAAGATTGCTGATCTGGTTGATCGGCGAGTTGAAGAGAAAATCGAGCAAGCGCTTTAAGCCGGAGGCCTGTCGCCAGCAGCGAGCCCGGGCCGAGGGATGCTGATTCATCCCTGGTTTTACAAATGCCTCCACAACCCCTGGAGGCATTCGAAAGCCACGAACGGAGCAGGACCATGACCAAGCAAGCACTCGTACAGAAAGCCCGGTCTGCGAACCGCGACATCATCGCCCACGTCCAGGCTGGTCGGTTCTGGGCAGCAGATCTCGCAGCAAATACCCGCGACGCGGCGATGGCCGAAGCGCGCAACGCCTAACCTTACGAAAGGAATACCAACATGAGCGCACAAAAGAACACTCCACCAGCTATCGGCGAAATCTGGCCAGGTCAGGGCGGCATCTACGGCGGTCTTCGTCAGTATCCAGAAGGTCTTTGCCACATCATCTTCGCAGCGGAAGACGTTCCTGGGCGCCATCAGTACGGCGACTATGGTGTTTCG
The DNA here is from genome assembly GCF_900105185.1 of Pseudomonas saponiphila. Lineage (NCBI taxonomy): Bacteria > Pseudomonadati > Pseudomonadota > Gammaproteobacteria > Pseudomonadales > Pseudomonadaceae > Pseudomonas > Pseudomonas saponiphila. The sequence goes on from NZ_FNTJ01000001.1 coordinate 4,223,190, forward strand.
GTGAAGGCTGAAAGCCGCACTGATGGCCGAGCAAATACGGCGGTGATGATCGAGCGCGAAGGTAAGCACCCTGCCGCCATTGAGGCCGCTGGCTACACAGCCGACGGACACAAGGACTTCTATCTGCCATCCATTGGGGAGCTCCATCACGTCTGGCAGTACATTCCTGAATCGTTTGCGACCGATTGGTACTACTGGTCGAGCTCGCAGTACTCAGCCAACTACGCCTACACCGTGGACTTTGAAGATGGCTGGCTCGACGACAACGGCAAGGACGGCGTACGTCTTGTCCGTCCTGTCCGCAGATTCCTTCAGTAATTCAATTCTTCAATTGCTTCTGAACAACCAGCGCCAAACGTGAGCCTCACGCTAACTGCCCGATCCCTGGTGAGCCAGGACGCATCGGAGGTAGGCCTGCCAATTTCGAAAGAGTCACTAGCCGACGCGCGGCTCGGTATAGAACCCGGCAGAAAGGTAGTCATGTAGTGAACCGCGACTAGCTCATGACGTAGGCCTACCTCCGATGCGGAAGAGTCCATACCGCGAAAGCGGCCCCCTGCATCAAACGAGCATCAGCGACTTCAGGACGCTCTGCTCTTCCAGCCAACTGGAGAATCACATGCTCCTACTGTTCCTGATCGGCGCAGCGCTTAGCCATGTGCGGCCAGAACCGCAAGGCAAGGCGGCACTGCCAACCGATCCACCCACCTTGATCCGAGAAAAGCCCCGACTGAGACGCGGGGCACCAGCGTTCTGGCGCTGACTGTCCCGCCCAAAACAACAGGAACCCACAAGAGCACGGCATCTGAGAAAGCCCCGAACGTCCAACGGGGCTTTCTTTATTGCGAACCACCAGATTGGAGGTGTGGATGAACATCAACAGCTCCTACGTTGTTTGTTTGCTTGATTACGATCCCTCCAACGGCGCTATGTACTGGAAGCCCAGGCAGCCTCACCAGGTTAATTGCCAAAAAGCTCTTAATAGCTGGAACAGGAAGTACGCTGGAAAGCGAGCTGGCTCGGCAAACAGCGACGGTTACGAGGTGATACGTGTTGGCGGAAATCAATTCCGTACCAACCGACTAGTTTGGGAACTGCACCATGGGCCTATCCCGGATGGAATGCAGATAGACCACATAAATGGCGATCGCCGGGACAACCGTGCCGCCAACCTGCGCGCTGTAACAATTACCGAAAATAACCGGAACATGAGGCTTTCGCACCGCAACACCAGCGGCCTGCATGGGGTCGTGTTCCTTCATCGCTACAACAGATTTCAGGCCACGATAGTCGTGGACAAGAAGCATATCCACCTCGGCTATCACAAGACCCTGATTGAAGCGGCAGCGGCCAGGAAGTCGGCAGAGTTTTGCCATGGCTTCCACCAAAACCACGGCCGCTGACGCTGTGTAACCCGCCACCTTGGAGGCGACCATGCAAACAGCAATGCAGATTTGCCAAGACCGGCACGACAGCAAGTTGCCGGCGGAACATGCCGAGTACGACGAGCAGGACGCCGCCGAGGTGGCCCAGGTGCTGGCGATGGAATCGGAACTTGTGCCGTTCTTCGACAAACGCGCGACCAGATCCCACGGCCACATCTCTGGCTTCGCGCTGAACGCCAGCGAGGCGATGGCCCAGGCCGCGGGGCACGAATGCTTCGACGTGCAGCTAGCGCTGGCCGTCGGTGCCGGCAACTACGAACTGGCCCGCGCCATCTTCGACAAGTGCTTTATGCCAGTCCTGCAGGCCGAAGCCCTGCACATGGTCGTCAATGCTCGGCGTGCCGAGCGGGTGGTGTGGGAATGAGCCGGAAACACCAAACCGCCGTGGACATGATCGAGGCCAGGTTTCAGGCGCTGATCGCCAAAAGCACCTGCTGCCTGCACGCCGAGACGGATATGGCCATCGAGATGGCCTATGCCCTGGGCGCCATCAGCCTGGAAGAGCACCGCCACTACGTTGCCCGCCGCCACCGAATCCTCGAGCGCGAACACGCTGAGTTCGCGGCCCGATTTGCGAGGTCCGCATGACGATCACTGTGAAGAATTGCCAAGAACTGGCCAGGGCCCTGCAGATGCGGGGCTTTTTATTGGTCGCCGATCTACCCAGGCCGCTGCGCATCGATATCCGGCGCGGAGTGATCATTGCGAGGATGCCATGAGCTATTCAAAGACTGACTACTACGCCGAGGGCCTTGCAGAGGCCTTCGACGAGCACGGCGTAACCGCAACGCCTGAGCAGATCCGAGCAATCGCAGGTGATGTTGTGGGATGGGCAGAGAGCATCGGAATGGCCTTCCACGTTCCAGCAGGCGACCCACGCGACAGCGAGCTGGCCGACCTCCGCAAACAGCTTGAGCGAGAGCGCAACAAAGTTGCATGTTGGGGTCTGCAAAGGATCTGGCCTTATTCGCTTTCAAGGCCCGTACCACGCCTCTACGTACACCTGTCACAAATGCAATGGCGAAGGCAGGCATGCCCCATGACATCCCGCCAGCGCGCTCGCCGCCTGCTGATATGGCGCGGTTCCTTCTGTGCTCTAACCCTCCTCTCTCTTCTGATGCTCGCCAGCGCTTTGGCTGATCGCGTCACTTCCTAAACACTTACAGCGCCCCTCTCCGGTGGCGCGGAGAGCAATCGTGCGGATTTCGGAGCACCGTGACCGGCCGTTTCGGTTGATCGTGACCGGTCATTTCGCTAACGCGTGACCGCTCATTTCGGTAGCAACGTGACCGATTTTCCGCCTGTTCCGAAACAGGTGGTCACGGCTTACCGAAATCGCCGGTCACGACTTAGCGAAAGCCTTCCCCTTCGTTGCGCATGACCTGATGCGCCGCCATCCTCGACCGATTTCGGGAGAGGAAGATGGCGGCGCCGCGAGTAGCCATGCGAAACATCAAAGAATGTCTGCGCCTCAAGTTTGAGGCCGGCTTGTCCCACGAGAAGATTGCCCGTGCCTTGCAGCTGTCCAAGGGCGTGGTTAGCAAGTACATCGCGGCGGCGCGGGTGGCCGGGCTGGACTGGCCGGCGCTGGTGGCCATGGACGAGGCCGCGCTGGCGGCCGCCTTGTTTGCACCGACGTCGACGAACAAGCCGCGCGGTGAGCGAGTGCTGCCCGATGTGCTGAGCATCCACCGCGAGTTGCGACGCAAGGGCGTGACCTTGCAGCTGCTGTGGGAGGAATATCTCGCCGCGCATGCGGGCCAGCCGACCTACCGCTACACCCAGTTCGTCGAGCACTACCGGCGCTACGCCCAGACGCTCAAACGTTCGATGCGTCAGCTGCACCGTGCGGGCGAGAAGCTATTCATCGACTATGCCGGGCCGACGCTGCCGGTGGTCGACCCGGCCACCGGCGAAGTGCGCCGGGCGCACATCTTCGTCGCCGCCCTGGGCGCCTCGAATTACACCTATGCCTGCGCGACGCCAGGCGAAACCCAGGTGGACTGGCTGACCTCGCTGGGCCAGGCTCTGACCTACTTTGGCGGCGTGCCGGAAATGGTTGTGCCGGACAATCCGCGCGCCCTGGTCGCCCAGCCGGATCGCTACGAGCCGGGCCTGAACCGGGCCACGCTGGAGTGCGCGCGTCATTACCAGACGGTGATCCTGCCGGCACGGCCACGCAAGCCTCAGGACAAGGCCAAGGCCGAGGTGGCGGTGCAGGTGGTCGAGCGCTGGATCATGGCGCGGCTGCGCCATCGGCAGTTCTTCAGCCTGCATGCGCTTAACCAGGCCATCGCCGAGCTGCTGGAGGATCTGAATCGGCGCCCGTTCAAGCGGCTCGATGGCTGCCGGCGCGACTGGTTCGAGCGCCTGGATCGCCCGGCCTTGCGAGCGCTGCCGGTGCATCCCTACGAGGTCGCCACCTTCAAGCGCTGCAAGGTCAGCATCGACTACCACATCGAGGTCAATGGCAGCTTCTACAGCGTGCCCTCCGCCCTGGCCCGGCAGAACGTGGACGTGCGACTGACGGCACACACCCTGGAAGTGCTGCATGGCAACCGGCGGGTGGCCAGCCACCTGCTGCTGGGGCGACGCGGCGCTTACAGTACCCAGCGCGAGCACATGCCCGCGGCGCACCAGGCGCATCGCGAATGGACGCCACAACGCCTGCTCGACTGGGGCGCGCGGATCGGCCCCTACACGCGCCAACTGATCGATCACCAACTGACCCACAAGCCGCACCCGGAGATGGGCTACCGCGCCTGCCTCGGCCTGCTCTCGCTGGCCCGGCGCTATGGCAATGCACGCCTGGAAGCCGCTGCCGAACGTGCCGTACACCTGCGCGCCTTCACCGGGCGCAGCGTGCGCAACCTGCTCCAGCAAGGCCTGGATCAACAGCCGCTGCCCCAGCGTGCCGCCGAAACGACCTTACCCGGCGACCACGAGAACGTCCGTGGCGCCGACTACTACCAACCCCCGCAACAGGAGCTGTTCGATGATGCCGCAACACACCCTGAATCAACTGCACCAGCTACGCCTGGACGGCATGGCCCGCGCCCTGGAAGAGCAATGGACGCTGCCGGCCAGCCACAGCCTGAGCTTCGATGAACGCCTCGGCCTACTGCTCGACCGCGAACTGGCCTGGCGTGACAACCAGCGCCTGGTACGGCTGCGCAAGAAGGCCAAGCTCAAGTACGCCAACGCCTGCCTGGAAGATCTCGACCGCCGCACCGGACGCGCCCTGGACGAGCGTCTGATCGCCACCCTGGCCAGTGGCGACTGGATCCGCCAGCAGCACAACCTGCTGCTGACCGGCCCGACCGGTGCCGGCAAAACCTGGCTGGCCTGCGCCCTGGGCAACCAGGCCTGCCGCCAGGGCTATAGCACCCTGTACCTGCGCACCCCGCGCCTGCTGGAACAACTGCGCATCGCTCATGGCGACGGCAGCTTCGGCCGTACCCTGCAACAGCTGGCAAAGGTCGACGTCCTGGTGCTGGACGACTGGGCGCTAGCCCCGCTGGAGGAAGGAGCCCGGCATGACCTGCTGGAGGTGATCGACGACCGCGCTGGCAGCCGCTCCACCATCCTGACGAGCCAACTGCCCATCGAGCACTGGCACGGCTGGATCAACGACCCGACCCTGGCCGATGCCATCCTCGACCGCCTGGTGCACAACGCCTACCGACTGACGATGAAAGGCGAGTCGCTGCGCCGAAAAAAAGCCGAGGAACAAGCCGCATCGTGACCGATGCGATTACAATCCAGAACCCGCGCAACCGGGGTGGAAGCACCGGTCACGTATTAGCGAAACGCTCGGTCACGTTCACCGAAATCCGCAGCCATCTCGAATGACACGCATAGCCTCCCAGACACGCTGGCGATTGCCCTTCTTACCGTGCATTTCCAGATCAATTGGTTTACGACCACGACCGCCAGCCATTACGAAACCCTCCGCACAGGAGCGTCGCCGGTGAACCACTCCCGATGGCCCCAGGTCGCAAGGTCAACCTTGTCCCAGCATTGGGTTTGGGCTTCGTTGTAAACGCGGTACAGGTTGACCGCGACACGGCGCAGACAGCCTTTAACCTTCTTGCGCAGGTCTTCTAGCAGATCGTCGGCGAAGTGCAGGCCGGGGTAACTGGCCTGGGCCAAGGCGTGTATGTCGTGAAGCGTGGCAGGCTGGGCAGGCACCCACTCCAGCACACGGTTATGCAGGCGCTCCAGCCTGGCCAGGCTGCTAGGCACTCGTTCTTCACCGATCAACACGATGGTGCCTTGGCTGGCGTTGTAGATATCGGTCAGAACGTTGGCTATGGATTTCTCAAGCAGGTACTGCACGTCATCGATCAGCAGCGGGCGCCCGCTGCGCGACAGTTGTTCGGCGATCTGGTCCACCATCAGCGACAGGGTGCGTTCAGGTGTGATGCTCATTTCGTGCAGGATGGCTTGCAGGAAAGCCTTTTTGCTCCAGGTGTCGCGGCACTCGACGTAATAGGCGCGATGCTGGTTTGCGGCGAAGGCAGCGCCAACGCTTTTGCCCAAGCCGGTGGGGCCATGCATCACGACAACACCGGGCAGCCCCTGTGGGCGTTTGAGGGCGCGTTCGATAGCGGCAGACAACAGGCCAACGTTGGTCAGTGGAACAATCTTGGGAAAACTCATGTGAAAACTCCTTAGGGGTTAGGCTCTGGCTTGTTCTGCGTGGGCAAACATCCGCTGCATCGCGCTGTAGTCGGAATGTTTGGGCCAGCGTTCGTGCCACTGGGCTTGCTCGGGTGGTAGCGCTTCGCCGCCCTTCACGCGGCCATCGAGCTGCTGCCAAAGGCGGTACTTGGAAATAGGGTCGTTGGGGATTTCAAAGGCTGGAGCCTGTGGCGCGACCAGCTGGGCGAAACGTTGTGCTTCGGCTAGCTGTGCCGGGGACAGCTCATAGCTGCTCGATGCCGTGGGAATGACGCGCATTTCAACGTCTTGCCCGGTGATGGTTTTGGCCTTTTTAACCAGGCGCGACAGCTGTCCGCGTTCGCGCTTCTCACTGGCTTTTTCAAGCATCGTTACCGGCATTGCTGGGCTGGCATTGCCATCCAGAATGGCTTCACCGATCAGCTCGCCATCAAGGGTATGCACCCATACACGGCTGGAGTCGCGGAAGTCATAGGCCACGCGGACTTCCTCGCCATGGAAACCTTCCAGTTCTTTCAGGAAGTAGGTGCCGCTATTCCATTGCACCTGGGCGCGCCGAGCAGTGCGCAGGACCTGCGGACGGGTCAGGCTTTCAACGATACTTGCGTCAGCCAGCAATGGCTCCCAGCCTTCGGCCTCGGCCTGTTTCCAGGCTTCCATGGGGCTTTGGTGACGCATGCGCAGCGTCTGTGGGTCGCGGAACTTCGGTAGGCCACGGTGTGGGCGCCGGTTGTAGTCGTCGAGTGCGCATTGCAGGTCGGCGAAGAACACCGAGAACTCCGGCACAACTGTTGGTGCCAAACCCAGCGCCAACTGCTTACGGGATAGCTTGTGGGCCTTGGTTCCGGCCTCCTTGTCCATATCGGCGCCGATGTAGCTGTCGAAGGTTTTAGCGAGCCTGACCAGGATGGTTTTGTGTGGGCGTTCAATCACGCCACGGGCTTGGGAGTTGTAAGGCAGCGAATGCGTGACGGTGCCGCCAAGACGGTCATTGGCTTCATAGACCACGGCGTTATCAAAGCCGCTGCCGTTGTCTACATAGAAAATCTTGTACATGCCGCAGCGGGTAACACCGTCGCGCAATGTGTCCAAGGTGGCCAATGTCGACTCAGCCAGGTTGACCGAAAAACCGGTGATTCGGCGTGTGCCCCAATCAATGATCATGGTGATTTCCGGCCGGAAGATCTGGCCGGTAAGAGGGTTGATAACCTCGGCGTCAAAGGTATGACCATCGGCAACCCAGACATCATTTGGCCAGAGCATGTCCGCCTTGCGGCGGTTGTACGCCTGTAGGGTTTTCAGCTCATGCGGCCCCATACGACCACGCTCGCGGGCCTCTGGAGACAGCTTTTTCAGCCAGCGGCGGACGGCGTGAATGCTCGGGCAGACGCTGGAGTGGACCTCTGAATGGATCTGTTTGAACTGCTCGTATGCCGCTTCAACGCTGGGCTTCTGCGGGCGCTGATAATGCTTCAGGAACTCGGCAGCCCAAGACGGGACGCTCATGTCCTGTTTGCGGCGTGCTGGTGCCAGTCCCATTTCCCCATGGGCGCGATAGTCCGCCAGCCACCGTTTCAGGGTGCGCTCCGAAAGTGTTCGGTCTTCTGTTTTGCGGTCGTTGGCCCGGACCACTTGCTCGGCAAGGTAGGGGCTCAGGTCGCCGGTTCGTGCCAGGGAGACCAGTGTGAGAATGGCGCGGTTCTGGCTGACCACCTTGCTCATGCGCTCTATTTCGCGCACGAATGACAGGCGTGCCGTCATGACCGAGATCTGCGAATCATTCAAGCGTGACGCTTTTTTAGCGTCACACCCTGAAAGAATCACATGTGTTTCAGCCGGTGCTTCTGGTGCACTGGCGGGAATTGAGGCAGCAATGAGAGCAGCCTGGGTTTTCTCCGGCAGCATCGCAAAGGAGTACTCGACAGCTTTGCTACCAAGTCGTTGCTGGCCCTCCCAGTTCTCCCGAGCAGCCATTGCCTTAACGTTGCGAGAAGTACTCGGCAAGCCGGGCAGGCCTGCGAGTTCCTGGGCGGAATACCAATTACGCATGGCTGCCCCCTAACATACGCTTCAGTTCGCGGGCTTTTCGAGTAGCGTCTGCGGCGACTCTTTCCAGGCGACCAAGCTCAGCATCAAGTGCTTCGCGACCGTAAGAAACTCGTCCGCCACGCAGATGCACCAACCAGTCGGTCATCGCGTGAGTTGCACAAACCTCTTCAAGCAATGGCGCCCTATATAAAGGAAGGTTGTGCTCGGTACGGGCGGGACTCGACCATGCATCGAGCATGTTCTTGCTTACGTCGTCACCTGAAAGTCGCGACATACGAGCTGCAATCTCGTAACGGTCCAGCTCGGAGCCTTTGAGGATTTCGCTCACCAGCTCACTCACCGTCGCGGCGTAGTTGCCATGGCCAGGTATAGAAAGCACCGGCTGTGGAACAGAGAAGATGTCTAGTGTCCTGTCGTCTTTTACGCGGCGCATGTTCACACCCCCGCCACGGCTTTACAGTGTCGAAGGACATAGAGTGAGTTATGATCTTGATTACTGGCTGCTCTGCGTTCTGCACGGTTCGGGCAGATTCGATGAGGCTTACCATCGGTGTTCCAGCGCTCGGGCCAGATGTCGATTGGCATTAAACCCAAAGCTTTTGCAATAGCTCTCTCCATACGTGGATAGGCGATGCGCTTTGTGTTCTTGAGGGCTTGGCCTGAAACATCCAGCTCGCGAGATAGCTTGGCCAGTGATGTACCGCGAGCACGTAATTGGTATTTGATCCATTCCCAACGCTGGGTCGGATCAGACGGTATTTCGGCTTTGTTCATGTCGGCGTCCATTTACAACCACCTGGCAGGGTGGTTTTTTTGGGGTGTCTAACGTTTCCTAGGACATAAACATAGCGCGGATAAATGTGCATATCAATCGGAAAAAAGAGCATCCGATTCTTTTTTATGCACCAAATGCACGAAAAAATATATAACGTAGAGAAATCAATGGCTTACAAGGAATCGGATAAAACGGATGCTCCAAATACGCAGCATCCGATTCCAGCTGGTGCAATCGGATGCTTCCGCGAGCGGCTTAAAGAGGCTATGGGAGGAAGGGCTGCACGCGCATTTGCGCGTGACGTGGGTCTTTCAGAGGGAGCTATACGCAGTTATCTGAGCGGCGATACATACCCGACATTGGATAGGCTTGAGCAGATCGCCCAAGCAACCGGTGTATCGCCCATATGGCTAGCATTTGGCGAAAGCGAGCGCCCACAGCTAGTCATAGAGGACGCTACGTATAGCTACATACCGCTCTATGACGCGAAGTGCAGCGCGGGGCATGGGGCCTGGACCGACGATGCTCGAATCCTGACTCGCCTCGCCTTCACTACTTACTCTTTGCGCAAGCAGGGGCTCAGTCCGTCCAATCTTTCAGCTATCCGCGTTGACGGTGATTCTATGGAGGGTCTGCTGAGCGACGGCGATACAGTGCTGATTGACCATAGTCGTACGTCATTGGAGGGGGAGGCTGTCTATGTTGTTAGGCTTGACGACCACCTTTATGCCAAGCGCTTGCAGCGTCAGATAGGTGGAGGTATCGCTGTCATCAGCGCCAATACGGCCTATCAAGTGATGACTGTAACGAAGGAACACCTTGATGATCTGGAAATCATCGGCCGTGTTGTGTGGGCTGGGGGCTGGCTATAGTCATGCCCCTAGTGCCAAAGAGCCCGCAATAAGCGGGCTCTTTGTTTATTTTTCATCGTTTTTTGATTCGCGCCAGTTTCGGCACTGTCTGACTCATCACTGAGTGCCCCAACTGGTCGGCAGCCCCCGTCCTGCCTGGCCCGACTCAGCTCAAACCATTTAGACCCGCTTTAACCCACCGACCTCCCCACTGGTGCCAAAGCTCCCACCTCCCCACATTTTGAAGAGGAAGCAGGCATGAAAAGTCGAGAAGTCACGCAAAAGTCACGCACATGAAAAAGGCCAATGCTGTGAACATTGGCCTAAGTCATTGAAAAATATGGTCGGGACGGAGTGATTCGAACACTCGACCCCTAGCACCCCATGCTAGTGCGCTACCGGACTGCGCTACGCCCCGACTAGGCGTGAAACCCGTTTCACTTCTCAGGAAACGTTGAGGAATATACCGCAAGCTTTTGAAAAGTGGAAGTATTTAAAACAGAGAATTACTTCTTGAGCACCACAAGCACATCTTCCAATTCGGAAATCATCTGACGGATCAGTTGCTTGTACTGGGTGGTATCGTCTTTGGCCTCATCACCGGACAGGCGCAGGCGTGCACCACCGATGGTGAATCCCTGATCGTAGAGCAGCGCGCGGATCTGCCGGATCATCAGCACATCCTGACGCTGATAATACCGGCGATTTCCGCGGCGCTTGACAGGGTTGAGTTGAGGAAACTCCTGCTCCCAATAACGCAGCACATGCGGCTTGACCGCACAGAGCTCGCTGACTTCACCGATGGTGAAGTAGCGTTTACCCGGGATCACCGGGAGCTCGTCGTTATGACTTGGTTCCAGCATATGCCTCAACTCGGGCCTTCAACTTCTGCCCTGGACGAAAGGTGACCACACGGCGAGCCGTGATTGGGATTTCTTCACCCGTTTTCGGGTTGCGGCCAGGACGCTGGCGTTTATCCCGAAGGTCGAAGTTACCGAAACCGGACAATTTGACCTGTTCGTTATCTTCGAGAGCATGCCTGATTTCTTCAAAGAACAGCTCGACCAATTCCTTGGCCTCGCGTTTATTCAGGCCTAGCTCTTCGTAGAGACGTTCGGCCATTTCAGCTTTCGTCAGAGCCCCCATACGTCACTTCCTTAACGTGGCGTTCAACCTTTGTTCGAGCGAGGTGAGGATATTTTGCGTCGTGGAGTTCACCTCATCGTCATTAAGAGTGCGCGATGGATGCTGCCAGGTCAAGCCGACGGCAAGGCTTTTTCTATGCGGATCAATGCCTTTACCCTGGTACACGTCAAATAGCCTGAGGTCTGTCAGCCATTCACCTGCATTTTCACGAATCACGTCCAGAACGGCGCTCGCCGCAACATCACGATCTGCCAGCAGCGCCAGATCTCGACGCACTTCTGGGAAGCGTGACAACTCATGGAATTTCGGCAAGCGACCTTGAGCCACTTCGCTCAGAACCAGCTCAAACACATAAACTTGACGGTCCAGGCCGAGGGTCTTTGCCAACTCTGGGTGAATCGCTCCCAAATAGCCGATCTCACGACCATCGCGCTCGATACGCGCAGTCTGGCCAGGATGCAGCGCAGGGTGCTTGCCCGGAACGAAAGTGAATGCGTCCAGAGCCCCTGCAATCCCCAACACGGCCTCAACATCCGCCTTAACGTCAAAGAAGTCCACAACATCGCGACCTTGTGCCCAGCCTTCAGGCAAGCGACTGCCACAAACGACGCCCGCAAGCATTGGCTGCTGCTTCAACCCCTCCAACTGGCCGACGAAACGCAAGCCGCTTTCAAACAAGCGGACACGATCCTGTTGACGGTTCAGGTTGTGCTGAAGCGCCTTGACCAACCCCGGCCACAATGACGAACGCATGGCTGCCATGTCGGCCGAAATCGGGTTGGCCAGCAGTAGCGGTTCGACACCCGGATTGAACAATTCAAAGAGTTTTGGATCGATGAAGCTGTAAGTGATTGCTTCCTGGTAGCCACGTGCAACCAACAAACGCCGCAATGCCGGGAGATCACCTTGCGCTTCCGCCTTGGCCTGAGGGGCCAGACGGGCCTGTGGATAGCGAACCGGCAGACGGTTGTAACCATAGAGACGCGCCAACTCTTCGATCAAATCGACTTCGAGGCTGATGTCGAAACGATGGCTCGGCACTTCAACACGCCATTGCCCTGCTCCATCGGCAGTCACTGCCAGGCCCAGCCCGCTGAGCAAACGCTCAACCTCAGAACCTTCCATCGCCATGCCCAACATCTGGGTAATGCGTTCAGCGCGCAAGGTTACAGGCGCTACAGACGGCAAGTGCTGCTCACTGACTGTTTCAATGATCGGGCCGGCGTCACCGCCAGTGATCTCCAGCAGCAGACCGGTCGCACGCTCCATAGCTTCGCGAGCCAATTGCCAATCCACACCGCGCTCATAGCGATGGGACGCATCAGTGTGCAGACCATAGGAACGGGCTTTCCCGGCAACCGCGATCTGATCGAAGAACGCGCTTTCCAGGAATACATCACGCGTGTTGGCGGTTACGCCACTGTGCTCACCCCCCATCACACCAGCAATTGCCAGGGCGCGGGCATGGTCAGCGATCACCAGGGTATCGCTACGCAGTGTCACTTCCTGGCCGTCGAGAAGTACCAGCTTCTCGCCCTCTTCCGCCATGCGCACGCGAATGCCACCGTTGATCTCCGCGAGATCAAAAACATGCAGCGGCTGACCCAGCTCAAGCATCACATAGTTGGTGATGTCAACCGCAGCATCGATGCTGCGTACATCAGCGCGACGCAGGCGCTCAACCATCCACAGCGGGGTAGGCTTGGAAAGATCGACGTTACGAATGACCCGGCCCAAGTAGCGTGGACAGGCGGCTGGAGCCAGGACTTCCACAGGGCGGACTTCCTCATGGGCGGCAACCACTGCTTTCACTTCTGGACGCTGGACTTTCGCCGCGTAGAGCGCGCCGACCTCTCGGGCCAAGCCGGCCAGGGACAGGCAGTCACCGCGGTTTGGCGTAAGATCGACCTCGATACTGGCATCGTCAAGATTCAGGTAGGCACGAATGTCGTCCCCCACCGGGGCATCAACCGGCAACTCCATCAGACCGTCATTGCCTTCGCCGATCTGCAGCTCTGCCTGCGAACACAACATGCCGTTGGACTCAACGCCACGCAGTTTGGCTTTCTTGATCTTGAAGTCGCCCGGTAGCTCGGCGCCAATCATCGCAAATGGGACTTTCAGCCCTGGACGCACGTTGGGTGCGCCGCAGACCACCTGGAAGGTTTCCGCTCCATTACTGACCTGGCACACACGCAACTTGTCGGCATCCGGGTGCTGCTCGGTGCTCAACACCTCACCCACCACCACCCCACTGAAATCACCGGCGGCTGGCGTTACGCTATCAACCTCAAGACCGGCCATCGACAGACGAGCAACCAACTCGTCGCGACTTACTTGCGGGCTAACCCAGCCACGCAACCATTGTTCACTGAATTTCATCCTGCTCTCCTAATAGATTCGTTACGGACGCGCGACTAGCGAAATTGCGCAAGGAACCGCAAGTCGTTGTCGAAGAACAGGCGCAAGTCATTGACACCGTAACGCAGCATGGCCAGGCGCTCGGCACCCATGCCGAAGGCAAAGCCCTGGAACTCTTCCGGGTCGATCCCGGACATACGCAGCACGTTCGGGTGAACCATGCCGCAACCCATCACCTCCAGCCAGCCAGTCTGCTTGCAGACACGGCAGCCTTTGCCACTGCACATCACACATTCCATATCAACTTCGGCGGAAGGCTCGGTGAACGGGAAGTAGGAGGGACGGAAACGTACGGCCAGTTCTTTTTCAAAGAACACCCGCAAGAACTCTTCAATGGTGCCTTTCAGGTCAGCGAAGTTGATATCGCGGTCGACCAGCAGGCCTTCTACCTGGTGGAACATTGGTGAGTGGGTGATATCGGAGTCGCTACGATACACACGGCCCGGGCAGACGATGCGAATCGGCGGCTGCTGCGATTCCATGGTGCGGACCTGTACCGGCGAGGTGTGGGTGCGCAGCAACATATTCGCATTGAAATAGAAGGTGTCATGCATCGACCGGGCCGGGTGATGACCTGGGATATTGAGCGCCTCAAAGTTGTGATAGTCGTCTTCGACCTCAGGGCCTTCGGCGATGCCATAGCCAATATGGGTAAAGAACTGTTCGATACGTTCTAGGGTCCGTGTAATCGGGTGCAGACCACCAGAGGTCTGGCCACGGCCCGGCAGGGTTACGTCAATGCATTCGGCTGCGAGCTTGGCGCTGAGTTCCGCCTCCTCGAAAGCGGCTTTGCGCGCATTGAGAACCTCTGTCACACGCTCCTTGGCCACGTTGATCAGCGCACCGACTTGCGGGCGCTCTTCGGCAGGGAGATTGCCCAGGGTCTTCATCACCTGAGTCAGTTCGCCCTTCTTGCCAAGGAAGTGAACCCGGATCTGCTCCAGGGCATTGATGTCTTCAGCGTGTTGCACGGCCTCAAGTGCTTGAGAAACCAGCGCATCCAGGTTTTCCATGTACAGACTCCAGATACAAAATAGGGGAAGAGCTTGAAGGCTCTTCCCCTATTTATGACGTTTAACACCAGAGCCCACGAAAGGTGAGCCCGGATGACTGTCGGGGGTACTTAAGCCAAGGTGGCTTTAGCTTTCTCGACAATCGCAGCAAACGCCGCTTTTTCGTTCACTGCCAGATCAGCCAGAACCTTACGGTCGATCTCGATGGACGCTTTTTTCAGGCCAGCGATCAAACGGCTGTAAGACAAACCGTTGGTACGAGCACCAGCGTTGATACGAGCGATCCACAGAGCGCGGAACTGACGTTTTTTCTGACGACGGTCACGGTAGGCGTATTGGCCTGCCTTGATTACCGCTTGCTTGGCAACACGGAATACGCGCGAGCGAGCGCCGTAGTAGCCTTTAGCAAGTTTCAGAATTTTTTTGTGACGTTTACGGGCAATGACGCCACGCTTTACACGAGCCATGAGTTACTTCCTCTATTCTTGATCCAAAAATTAACGAAGGCGCAGCATGCGCTCGACTTTTGCCACGTCAGACGGATGCAGCAAGCTGCTACCGCGCAGTTGACGCTTACGCTTGGTCGACATTTTGGTCAGGATGTGGCTCTTGAAAGCGTGCTTGTGCTTGATACCGTTAGCAGTTTTCAGAAACCGCTTAGCAGCACCACTTTTGGTTTTCATCTTTGGCATGTTCGGATACTCCGCATTCAGTTGATAAACATAATCAGAAGGCCTGCCGTGCCCTGTTGATTACTTCTTCTTTTTCGGGGCGATGACCATGATCAGCTGGCGTCCTTCCATCTTAGGATGCTGTTCGACCGAACCGTACTCTTGCAGGTCAGCTTCAACCCGCTTGAGGAGTTCCATCCCCAGCTCCTGGTGGGCCATCTCACGGCCGCGGAATCGCAAGGATACCTTGGCCCTGTCCCCGTCACTCAGGAAACGTACCAGGTTGCGCAGTTTTACCTGGTAATCCCCTTCCTCCGTCCCTGGACGAAACTTGATTTCTTTAACCTGAATCTGCTTCTGGTTCTTCTTCGCAGCGGCAATCTGCTTCTTCTTCTCGAAGATCGACTTGCCGTAATCCATCACCCGGCAAACAGGTGGGACTGCGTCGGCGGAAATTTCCACCAGATCCAGCTTGGCTTCTTCAGCTATACGAAGCGCTTCATCAATCGAGACGATGCCAATCTGCTCGCCGTCAGCGCCAATTAACCGAACCTCGCGTGCCGAGATATTCTCGTTGATCGGGGCTTTCGGTGCAGCTCGTTTATCTTGTCTCATATCACGCTTAATAATAATTACTCCGAATCTTGGCGACCACGCCGGGAAACCGCTTGTGCGAGGAACGCCGAGAATTGGTCCACAGGCATCGAGCCCAGGTCTTCACCTTCACGGGTACGCACAGCGACAGTCTGCATCTCGACCTCCCGATCTCCAATAACCAAGAGATAGGGAACCTTGAGCAAAGTATGCTCGCGGATTTTAAAGCCGATCTTTTCATTTCTCAAGTCGGACTTGGCACGAAATCCGCTTTGATTGAGTGTTTTTTCCACTTCAAGGGCAAAATCTGCCTGTTTATCAGTGATATTCATCACCACGGCCTGAGTCGGAGCCAGCCACGCAGGGAACGCACCCTCGTAATGCTCGATCAGAATCCCGACAAAACGCTCGAAGGAACCAAGGATAGCCCGGTGCAGCATCACCGGATGCTTACGGCTATTGTCTTCGGAAACGTATTCAGCGCCCAAACGAATAGGCAGGTTGAAGTCAAGCTGCAAGGTACCGCACTGCCAGACACGCCCCAAGCAGTCCTTCAGCGAAAACTCGATCTTCGGACCGTAGAACGCACCTTCGCCCGGTTGCAGGTCATACGGCAACCCAGCGCTATCCAAAGCGGCAGCCAAGGCATTTTCCGCGCGATCCCACAAGTCATCGGAACCCACGCGTTTTTCAGGACGAGTGGAGAGCTTCATTTCGATGTCTTTAAAGCCGAAGTCGGCATAGACATCCATGGTCAGCTTGATGAAAGCAGCAGACTCGGCCTGCATCTGATCTTCGGTGCAGAAGATGTGCGCATCGTCCTGAGTGAAGCCCCGTACGCGCATGATGCCGTGCAACGCACCTGACGGCTCGTTACGGTGGCAAGCTCCGAACTCGGCCAGGCGCATCGGCAGTTCGCGGTAGCTCTTCAACCCTTGATTGAACACCTGCACATGGCATGGGCAGTTCATTGGCTTGATTGCGTAGTCGCGGCTTTCCGACTCGGTGGTGAACATGTTCTCGGAATAGTTGGCCCAGTGCCCGGACTTTTCCCAAAGACTGCGATCGACCACTTGTGGCGTCTTGATTTCCAGGTAGCCGTTTTCACGCTGCACCTTGCGCATGTACTGCTCAAGCACCTGGTACAGAGTCCAGCCATTGGGATGCCAGAACACCATGCCCGGTGCTTCTTCCTGGGTATGGAACAGACCCAGACGCTTGCCGATCTTGCGATGGTCGCGCTTTTCGGCCTCCTCGATACGCTGGATGTAGGCGGCGAGCTGCTTCTTGTCCGCCCAGGCAGTACCGTAGACCCGCTGCAACTGCTCGTTCTTAGCGTCACCGCGCCAGTAGGCGCCCGAAAGCTTGGTCAGCTTGAAGGATTTCAGGAAGCGCGTGTTCGGCACGTGCGGGCCGCGGCACATGTCGACATATTCTTCGTGATAGTACAGGCCCATTGCCTGCTCATTCGGCATGTCCTCAACTAGGCGCAACTTGTAGTCTTCGCCGCGGGACTTGAACACTTCGATGACTTCGGCTCGCGGCGTAACCTTCTTGATCACGTCGTAGTCTTTCTCGATCAACTGCTGCATGCGCTGTTCGATGGCGGCCATGTCCTCGGGCGTGAAAGGACGCTCGTAGGCAATGTCGTAATAGAAGCCTTCATCGATGACCGGACCGATGACCATCTTGGCAGTCGGATACAACTGCTTGACGGCATGCCCCACCAAGTGGGCGCAAGAGTGGCGAATGATCTCCAGCCCCTCTTCGTCCTTTGGCGTGATGATTTGCAAGGTTGCATCGCCGTCGATCACATCACAGGCGTCGACGAGTTTGCCGTTGACCTTACCGGCCAAGGTGGCCTTGGCCAAACCGGCACCGATGGATGCGGCGACCTCAGCTACGGAAACCGGGTGATCGAATGAACGTTGACTGCCGTCGGGAAGAGTAATAGTGGGCATGGCGCCTCCTCTCCTAGTGGTGACCCCTACCAAAGGTCACGTGGGTTGGGATGAGCCAGTACGCGATTCAGTCCAGCCGTTCTGTAACAAACGCCTGCCTCACAGTGGCAAGAGCCTTGCGGCCAACCGGAAAACCGAACCAGAGTGACTGGGGTTCACATCAAAAATTAATGAGGCATAGACTGCAAGGGAAGTGAGATACCCAAAGCTTGAAAACACCCAAGCCGGGCATGCTAGCACAGATAAATCCCAGCATCGCGCAGCATGTTTCACGCCCGCCACTTTCCGGCCTTTTGTTGGCAGGAAAGTGAACTTGCGATGTACGCCGAGCCTCAAATACATCGAGAATCGTCGTCCTAGCCATCGACCTCAGGAGAACCCGCCCCATGCGCCTCACCCAACTGTTCACCCTTGCCGCCCCGCTTGCCCTTCTTCTGCCGTTGAGCGCCCAAGCAGCCTGGCCTGCCGGAACTCGCGCCGACTACATGAAGGACTGCACCGCCGCAGCCAGCCAAAACATCGATGCCAAAAGCGCCGAAAAGCACTGCGCCTGCGGTGCAGACAAGCTGAATGAAAAATTCACCACCGAAGAAATCAAGGAACTGATGAGCAAAACCAAGCAACCCAGCGCAGAACTCAGAACCCGAGCTCTGGACGCCATCGCTGCTTGCCGAGCGGTCAAATAACTCGCCCGCGCCGGGAATAGCCCGTATCCAGACCATTCAACGAGCTTGAAACGCGGCTTTTTTCACAATTTACACAGCTTTTACGGGTTTTTTTATCGCCATTTGTTTTCTGCAAAAGCCGCTTAAACCGCGGCCTGCAGCCAACTCGGAGAGCAAAATACGACGGCACACCAGGCAAAGAACTCCTACAGGGGGCTCCCAAGTCGAACATTTCGACTATGATAGCTCGGTGTGCCCAGTTGGCCTGAGCAGCACAGTACTACTGAAAATATATGTTTCTTGGAGATACACCATGTCTAATCGCCAAACCGGCACCGTAAAATGGTTCAACGATGAAAAAGGCTTCGGCTTCATCACTCCTCAAGGTGGCGGTGACGACCTGTTCGTACACTTCAAAGCTATTGAAAGCGACGGTTTCAAAAGCCTGAAAGAAGGCCAAACCGTTTCCTTCGTGGCTGAGAAAGGCCAAAAGGGTATGCAAGCTGCACAAGTTCGTCCTGAGTAATTTCTCAGCGAGCTAAAAAAACCCCGTACATGTGACGGGGTTTTTTGTGGGCGGGTAAAAAGCTACTCAGCCACAGTTGACTCGATTCACCACCAGGCTGGCGTCCGTGTTGAGATTCAAGCGGTCGGAACGGTATTCCAGGGTGATCATGTCGTTAGGCTTGAGGAAGCGCGCATATTGCGCCCCAGAACGACTACGAGCCTGCTCCAGCAACTCTGGAGAAGCCTTCTTGCCGATGGCGAATTCAGCAGCCGATGCTTCACAACGCGTGTGCCCGGACTCAGAGGCTACGGGTTCCTTTGTCGACCCGGCGGTGCTGCATCCACTGAGGACAACGGCGGCCAACAAGGTTCCGAATGAAGCGAGCTTCCAAGGCATGAAGCCTCCTTTTCAAAATTAAGCAGAGTTCGTGCGACAGTCGATTTTGCGTTTGGTTTCAAAAACCAATGGCCTTTTGCCCTGCCCCACAGCTGGCGGACAAGTCTGCCTCAGCCATCGATCCACTTTCACAGGACAATCGTCACCGAATATGAACGGCACTCAATAGATGTCGATATAGTCAAACGCCGGCTTCGGCCAGTTCTGCTTGAGCGCATTGAAAATCTGCATCACCCAGACCTCATCGCTGGCCGCCACGTTACCAACATAACCGGATCCCGCCGCCCAGGTTTCCAGGCGAAACAACAAGCCCTCGATCTCGGCACCGCCCACGACTCCCGAAGAAATGTAGGCCATTCCACCCTTGGTGACACGTAACTGGGTATGCACGCTATCACTGGCCGAAGCCAGAAGCTGACGCACCGCCTCCAGGGTCAGGGCATCAGGCTGGTTCAAATCGATTTGCACGGTGGCTTCCTTGAGCGCAGGAAAAGCGCCAGTGTCGCACAGCACCTGCCTGATGCCTAAGTCGCAGTGCCAAATGCCCGGCAACATGGTTAACTCTGCGCCGTAGTAAACACCTGCCCAGGCCTGACCTGAGGCCCGCCTTATCCGAATTCGTGAGACCTTCATGGCTACCGTGAGTATTGACGCCGACATCAAAGCCAAATGGCCCCAGGGCCAGTGCTCCTATAGCCCGGGAAGCCCGGAAGAGTTGGCAATCATTGGCATAGATCTGCTGGTCAAGGAGCTGGGAACCCAGTCAGCCCGTGCATTCATCGAGCAGGTATTCGAGAAATACCCAGCCGACCACTTGGGCGCCCAGGACCCGGAACGGGAATAGCACCCCGCAGGTCGTGCCTGCGGGGCGCGACTTACTTGAGACGGGCCAGACGCTCGGTGAGCAGATCGAAGAAGCCCTGAGCATCGCCATTCTCAACCCAGAACACGTTCTTTTCCTGCTTCAGGCCGTCGTACCAGTCGACGATGGTCTGGCCGAAGGTCGGCCCTTCGCGACTGTCGACGACCATGTTGGCCTGGCGCCCGGTGAACAACTCGGGCTTCAGGAGGTAAGCGATCACGGTAGCGTCATGTACCGGGCCACCAGGAATCCCGTAGTGCTCCATATCCCCCTTGACGTACTCGTTGAGGATATCCCCCACCACTTTGCTGGCATTGTTGTTCAGGGTCGCGATCTTCTGCAGACGCGCATCGCTGGTCAGCACCTTGTGCGTCACATCCAAGGGCAAGTAGGTCAACTTGACGCCACTCTTGAGCACCACTTCCGCGGCCTGCGGATCGGCGAACAGGTTGAACTCGGCCACCGGCGTGATGTTGCCGCCATTGAAATGGGCACCGCCCATGACCACCACCTCCTTGATGCCTTGGGTGATATCCGGAGCCTGGATCAGCGCCAGCGCCAGGTTGGTCTGCGGACCGAGCATGGCGATGGTGATGCTGTGGGGCTTGGCTGCACGCAGGGTGTCGATCAGGTAGTTCACCGCATTGCCCTTGGCCAGAGGCGCCTTGGGCTCATGCACGGCCACCCCGGAGATGCCCTCCTTGCCGTGGATATTCTCGGCGTAGATCGGCGTGCGCAGCAGTGGCTTGGGCGCCCCGGCATAGACCGGCACTTCATCACGCCCCGCCCACTCACGAGCCAGTCGGGCATTGCGTGAGGTCTTGTCCAGGCGCACGTTGCCCGCCACCGTGGTCAAGGCACGGATGTGCAGTTCTTCGGGCGAGGCCAGGGCGAACAGCAGGGCCACCACATCGTCGGCCCCCGGATCGGTATCGATGATCAGATCGATTTTTTCCGCCGCCTGAGCGCCGGTAGCAGTGAGCAGAGACAAAAGCAGCAGACTCCGGAACCAGTGATTGAATAGCTGAGCATAGCGGTGCATGGCGCACTCCTTGTGCAGGGTATGAAAAGGCCTAGAAAGTCACCCCGGCAACCAGGGCGATGTTGCAATAGGGCTGGCACTCTCCCGTGCGGACCACCGCCCGGGCCTGTCGGCAGAGCACCTTGAAATCTTCGTGACTGAGCAGTTTGCGCGCCCCCAGCTGGCCATTGAGGTCCAGCTCATCGAGCCCCGACAGAGGCTGCGGCCGCTTGCGCAGAATCTCCTCGGCCAGCACATGACTCTCCACCTGCATCTCACTGAGCAGCACCTTCAGCGTGCCGAGAAAATCGGGAACGCCGTGGGTCAGGGCCAAGTCGATCAACTCGACGCCCGCAGGCACCGGCAGACCGGCATCACCAATCACCACGATGTCGCCGTGCCCCAGGGAGGCGATCAAGCGTGACAGGGCAATATTGAGCAAAGGGGTCTTTTTCATGAGGGTGCAAACGCCTGAACGTCGGACAGCATGGGAATGGAAGGTTGTGCGCCAGCCCGGGTCACCGACAACGCCGCGGCGACCTGACCAAAGCGGATCGCTTCGACCTCGCTCTTGCCGGCAGCCAGAGCCGCGGCAAAACCACCGACAAAGGTGTCTCCCGCCGCGGTAGTGTCGACGGCCTTGACCTTGGGTGCCGGGAAATACTCACAGCTGTGGCCATCGGCAAACAGCAAGCCTTGCGCCCCCAGGGTAATGATGACCTTGCCGGCGCCAGCGGCGATCAAACGACCGGCCGCCACCTCGGCGCTCTCCAGGGAGTCCACGGTCACCCCACTGAGCGCCGAAGCCTCGCTTTCATTGGGAATCAGGTAATCGATAGAGCCATACCACTGGCCCGGCAGCGGCGCGCTGGCCGGCGCCGGATTGAGAATCACCGTCTTGCCCAGCTCGCGCCCGCGCTTGAGGGTGTAACCCACCGTCGCCATGGGCACTTCCAGCTGGCAAATGATCACCTCAGCCTCCTGCAGCACCCGATCGAATCCTGCGACCTTCTCGGGACTGAGCAGACCATTGCCGCCAGCGACAATGACAATCGCATTCTGACTGCTGTCATCCACCACGATCAGGGCCACGCCGCTGGAGCCCTCGACCACGCTGACAGCCTGGCAATCGATCTGCTCGGCGAGCAAGGCGCCACGCAGTTGCTCGCCATAGGCGTCAGCGCCGACACAGCCAACCATCGAGACCTGCGCCCCGAGCCGCGCCGCGGCTACCGCCTGATTGGCCCCCTTGCCACCGGATACCGTGGCGAAGGACTTGCCAATCAGCGTCTCGCCCCCGCGGGGCAGGCGCTCGGCCCGGGTGACCAGGTCCATGTTGAGGCTTCCCACTACCACTACTTTTGCTGGCATACATCGATACTCAATCATTTGGGTTCAGCGGTATTCGGCAAAGGCACCGCCAAGCGGCGCCGTGGATTCCCGCAAGACAATATTCGGCTTCACGATGCGCTGGTCGACCGGCAACTCCCGCGAGGCGATCCGGCGCAGCAGCAACTCTGCCGCAGTCTCGCCCAGCTGCAGGATCGACTGGCCGACCGTGGTCAGCGCCGGGTAGACATAGCGACTCATGAGAATGTCGTCGAAGCCAATCACCGAGAGCTGGCCGGGCACGCGGATATTGCGTTCCGCAGCCGCCCGCAGTACGCCGATGCCCATCATGTCGTTGCCAGCGAATATCGCGCTGGGCCGGCTGGGGCCATCGAGCAACTGTGCCGCCGCCAGATAACCACCGGTGCTACTGAAATCACTTTCCAGAAGGCGCGAGGCCGGTACTGCAACCCCTGCTTCGTGCAACGCCTGATGAAAGCCCGCCAGACGCAACTGCGCCACGCTGGTCTGGGCCGGCCCACCAATGCAGGCAATGTCGCGATGCCCCAGGTCCAACAGGTGCCGGGTCGCCAGGTAGGCACCGTATTGGTGGTCGATGCGCACCAGGTCGGCGTCCACGCCCTCCAGCCCGCGGTCGACGATCACCATCGGCGTGCGCACCCCGGCCAGGCCCTGGGCCAGGCCGCTGTCGCCTCCGGCGGAGGTCACGATCAAGCCGTCGATGCGTTTTTCCAGCAGCACCCGCAAGTAGTTGCGCTGCTTCTGCGGGTTGTCGTCGGAGTTGCAGAGAATCACGCAGTAGCCGTTGCGCTCGCAGTAGTCCTCGATCCCCCGCGCCAGCTCGGCAAAGTACGGGTTGAGGCTGTTGGGCACCAGCAAACCTATGGTGGCCGTGGTCTTGGCCTTCAGCGAACGCGCCACCGCGCTGGGTACATAATCCAGGCGCTTGATCGCCGCTTCGACCTTGACCCGAACCTCCTCGCTGACCGGGCGTGTCTTGTTCAGTACATGGGACACCGTGGTGTAGGAAATCCCCGCCAGCGCCGCCACATCCTTAATGGTTGCCATGAATCAAACCCGCCGATTGGCGCGCTGGCTGCGATAGGTGTCCAGCACCACGGCAATCACAATGACCGCACCGGTGATGATGCGCTTGGTCGGTTCGGATGCGCCGATTTGCGCCAGGCCCGCAGCCAGCACGGAAATAATCAAGACGCCAAAGAAGGTACTGATCACCGAACCGCGTCCGCCCATCAGGCTGGTGCCGCCGATCACCACCGCGGCGATGACCTGCAACTCCAGACCGGAGCCCGCATTCGGGTCTGCCGCTTCCAGGCGAGAAATTTGAAACAGCGCCGCAATGCCCGCCAACAATCCCATCAGGCTGAACACCAGGATCTTGTAGGGTTTGGGGTTGATCCCCGCCAGGCGCACCGCTTCTTCGTTGGTACCGATGCCGATCAGGTAGCGGCCGAACACAGTGCGCGTCAGCACCGCCTGGGCCAGAAAGATAATCAGCAGGGCAATGATAAACGACGGCGAAATGCCAAAGGCAATCGGATTCGACAGCCAGGCAAAGGCGTCGCCGATATAGGCGGTGCGCGAGCCGGTCATCTGGTAGGCCACGCCCCGGGCCATTTCCAGCACCCCCAGGGAAACGATGAACGACGGAATGCGCCAGGCCACGGTGATCGATCCGGTGATGGTTCCCGCCAGCGCCGCACACGCCATGCCCAGCAACGCCGCAGGTACCACGCTCCAGCCCCAGCCGAGGATCGCCACGCTGACCGTCGAAGCGGCCAGGGCCAGCACCGAGCCAACGGACAAATCGATGCCGCCGATGATCAGCACAAAGGTCATGCCCACCGCCAGCACCATCAGGTCGGGAATCTGGTTGGCCAGGGTGCTGAACGTGTCATAGGAGAGGAAGTGACTGCTGAGCAGGGAGAACAGAACAATCATCCCCAACAAGGCCCCCGCCAGCCCCAGGTAAGTGCCGAGGCCGTAGTAATGGCCGCCTCGCTTGCCGCTTGCAGGTGCAGTATTCATGGTGCGTTCCTAGGCGCCACTTCATTGAGCAGCGCATCTCGTTTCTGATAGCCGGCAAAGGCGGCGGCAAGCAATTCGTCCTGGGTCCAGCTGTCACGCTCGAAGGTGTCGATCAGACGTCCGGCAGACAGCACGCCGATGCGGTCGCAGATCAGCATCAACTCGCGCAAGTCGCTGGACACCACCACCAGAGCCTTGCCCTGGCGGGTCAACTCGCCCAGCAGGCCGTAGATATCGAACTTGGCGCCGACATCGATGCCGCGAGTGGGTTCGTCGAACAGCAGCACCGAGCAGTCGCGCTCCAGCCAGCGACCGATCACTACTTTCTGCTGGTTGCCGCCGGACAATTCACTGACCCGTTGCGCCGGGCTGGAACTGCGAATGCGCATGGCGTCGATCTGCCGCCGAGCCAACTGCTCCTCGTCCTGGCCATTGACCAGGCCACGACGGGAAATCGCCGGCATATTGCCCAAGGCGATATTGGCGCTGATCGACTGGGTCAGCAGCAGGCCCTCTCCCTTGCGGTCCTCGGTGATCAGGGCAATACCGTTGGCCACGGCGTCCACCGGCGAGCGAATGCTCACAGGCCGCGCCGGCGTCCCCAGGGCAATGCTGCCGCTGTCGGCAGCATCGGCGCCGAAGATCAGGCGCAACAGCTCAGTACGCCCTGCCCCGATCAGCCCGGAAATCCCGAAGATCTCGCCGCTGCGCACCGCAAACGACACATCGCGAACCTTGTCCGAACGGCAAAGGTTGCTCACCGTCAGCGCCGGGGCGCCGATCTTGCGCTCACCCAGATCGATATGCTCGCCCAGCTCGCGCCCCACCATCAGGTTCACCAACTGCTCGCTGTTGTAGTTGGCCATGGGCTCGACACAGACCAGGCAACCATCGCGCAATACGGCAATGCGCTGGGCAATCCGGGACAGTTCTTCCAGGCGATGGGAGATATAGATGATCGATACACCCCGAGCCTGCAGACGGGCGATCTGCTCGAAAAGCATCTCCACCTCGCGAGCCGTGAGCATGGCCGTGGGCTCATCAAGAATCAGCACATGGCAGTCGCCGATCAGGTTGCGGGCAATCTCCACCATTTGCTGATGGCCGATGCCCAACTCGCCCACCAGGGTGTCAGGATCGATGGCGTCCAGGCCGACCTGGGCCATGGCTTCGATCGCCGCCTTGCGCAGTTGCTTGCGGCTGATCCAGCCGCCATTGCTGGGCAGGTTGTCGAGAAACAGGTTTTCGGCCACCGACAGGGTCGGCAGCAGGTTGAGCTCCTGCATGACCATGCGGATACCCAGGTCCTCGGCCTGGGTGCGGCTAGCGGGACGATAGTCCTGACCATTGAACTGCATGTGCCCGATGGTCGGACTGACCAGGCCACCGATGATCTTCGACAGGGTACTCTTGCCGGCACCGTTTTCCCCGGTCAGGGCCAGCACCTCCCCGCGCAGCAGCGTCAGGTCGATGCCGGTCAATACCGGTTGTGCATAGGTCTTGCCGATACCGCTGACCGAAAGGACAGCGTTCGCAGCGGAAACTGACATAGGAAACTCTCCATGCGCTCACCCTTGCGGGCGAGCGCCGTTGGGCCGTCGCAACGACTATTTGGTGACCAGCGCAACCGGAGTTTCGATCACGCCATTGGCACCGCTGTCGACCTTCTCGCCCTTGAGGATCTTCAGCGCCGTCTCGATACCGAACACCGCCTGCTTGGCGGCGAACTGATCGGCAGTGGCCAGGACCCGGCCATCCTTGAGCATCGGCTTGATGGCGTTGATATTGTCGTAGCCCACTACCTGGACCTTGCCCGCCTTGCCGGCGGCCCGCACAGCGGACACCGCCCCTACCGCCATGCTGTCGTTGCCGGCCAGCAACGCCTTGAGATTCGGATACTCGCTGAGCATGGCCGAGGCGACGCGGTTGCCGGCGTCTATCTCCCAGTCACCCGATTGCAGCGACACCACCTTGATCTGCGCGGCCTCCATTGCGTCCTTGAAGCCGGCGGTGCGCTGTTGCGCATTGGTGGTGGTGGAGACGCCTTCGATGATCCCGACTTCATCCCCGGCCTTGAGTTGCTTGGCCAGGTACTCACCCACCAGGCGTGCGCCCTTGCGGTTGTCCGGCCCGACGAAAGGCACGCTGATGTTCTTGCTCTTGAGCACCCCGGGATCGAGCTGGTTATCGATATTGATCACCGTGATCCCGGCGTCCACCGCCTTCTTGATCACCGGCACCATCGCCTTGGAGTCGGCGGGAGCGATCACCAGGGCGTTGACCTTGGAGACAATCATCTGCTCGACGATACGGATCTGGTTGGCGGTATCGGTTTCGTCCTTGATGCCGTTGGACACCAGGTCGAAATCGCCGGAGTGCTCTTTCTGATAAGCCTTGGCACCGTCTTCCATGGTCAGGAAGAACTCGTTGGCCAGGGATTTCATGACCAGGGCGACCTTGGGTTTCTGCGGGGTGTCGGCCAGAGCCGAAGAGACAGGAAGGGCAGCGGATGCAGCGGCCAAAACGGCGACAGCGAGTAGACGTCCAGCAAAGGGCAGCTTCATGGGTTCACTCCGATCTTATGATTATTGTGAGCAGCGTTCGCCCGGCGGTGCCACCAGGTTAGCGGTGGCGCTGGCCGGCGCCATGCCTCGGAAAGATAGACGATCAGCGCTTCCCGAGCACCGCGCAAACGTTTGCGTAAAACGAACTATGCGAACCTCGCCAGAGTTTGTCAACGCGGTTCAATCTGCAATCAGAGAGCCTAAGCAGCCATTCGCAGCCGGCCGCTTGGAGAAGAACCTGTCCGAAAATGCTCCCGGACAGGCTGATGATTCAGGCGCTGGTATTCACCAGACCACCGGAGGAGGAAGACTCCTTGGCCAACTCCCGCACCAGATTGGCCGAAACCTCTGCCAGGGCACCGTTGGTAGCCGCGACCTGCCCTTGAATGGCCATGACTGTCGTCTGCTTGGCCTCGGGGGTTGGGTAGTTGGCGGCCTGGGCGGCAGCCAGCTGCTGTTGCTGCTCTCGAAGTTGCTGCTGCAGTTCCTCCATGCGCTTGAGCAGCATCTTTACCACGATGCTGTGATTGTCTGAGCTTGAGCTTTTGCTTTCAGACTGTTCGGCCTGCTTGCTGGAACCGACTCGCAAGCTACCCGACTCGTCGGTGCCCAGCGCGCTAGACGCCTGCTCGGCGGTGGCATCGTTCAATGCATTGATGGTCGCGGGTGACTTGCCATTGATCAGAATGGCTCCTGCCCCTGGAAATCCGACTGACAGTGACATGGGAACTCCTTGTGAAAAATCCTAGAAGGATCATCGACCGCCGCTGAACATTCTTTAATGAATATGCAAGAAGTCGCTTCAGGACTGACGACGAGTATTTTCGGATAGCCGAACACAGCGCTGCACAAATGTTCGGAAAACCGGACGCCGCTTGACTCAACGCGACCACAAACAGAAATAAAATTGATATGAATCAGTAACTTAAAATACCTAACCGACCAAGGTAGCGCTGGTACAGATCCTGCTCAATCCTCGCTGCCCCGGCGCAAACAGATCTGCCGCCGAGGTGTTTCTAGATGAACCTGCATCAGCACCGTCTCACTACTAGAGAGAAAATAATGAAATCTGCCTTCAAATCCTTCGCCCCGGGCGCTTTGGCCCTCCTCCTGCTTCTGCCTGCCGCTCTGCAGGCCAAAGAAGCTGAAACCCAGCAGAAACTCGCCAACGTCGTAGTCCTCGCCACCGGCGGCACTATCGCCGGCGCCGGCGCCAGCGCGGCCAACAGCGCCACCTATCAGGCGGCCAAGGTCGGTATCGAACAACTGATCGCCGGCATCCCGGAACTGAACCAGCTGGCCAACGTGCGTGGCGAGCAGGTCATGCAGATCGCCTCGGAAAGCATCACCAACGAAAACCTGCTGCAATTGGGTCGCCGCGTTGCCGAACTGGCCGACAGCAAGGACGTTGATGGCATCGTCATCACCCACGGCACCGACACCCTGGAAGAAACCGCCTATTTCCTCAACCTGGTGGAAAAGACCGACAAGCCAATCGTAGTGGTCGGCTCCATGCGCCCAGGCACCGCCATGTCCGCTGACGGCATGCTCAACCTGTACAACGCCGTGGCCGTCGCCGGCAGCAAGAATGCTCGCGGCAAAGGCGTACTGGTGACCATGAACGATGAAATCCAGTCCGGCCGCGATGTCAGCAAAATGATCAACATCAAGACCGAAGCCTTCAAGAGCCCATGGGGCCCGCTGGGCATGGTGGTGGAAGGCAAATCCTACTGGTTCCGCCTGCCGGCCAAGCGCCACACCATGGATTCGGAATTCGACATCAAGAACATCAAGAGCCTGCCTGACGTAGAAATCGCCTACGGCTATGGCAACGTCAGCGACACAGCCTACAAAGCCCTGGCCCAGGGCGGCGCCAAAGCCATCATCCACGCCGGCACCGGCAACGGTTCGGTGTCTTCCCGTGTAGTCCCCGCCCTGCAGGAACTGCGCAAGAACGGTGTACAGATCATCCGCTCTTCCCACGTCAATGCCGGTGGCTTCGTCCTGCGCAACGCCGAACAACCTGACGACAAGTACGACTGGGTCGTGGCTCATGACCTGAACCCGCAGAAAGCCCGCATCCTGGCCATGGTCGCCCTGACCAAGACTCAGGACAGCAAGGAACTGCAACGCATGTTCTGGGAATACTGACAGAACCCTGCTCGACCGGCCCCGGTCGAGCACGCTTGCAACCACTCGCCCGCCCGGGCGGGTGGTCCCGCTACCGCCTCCTCCCTCCCAGTAAAAATATCTGCTCGCCTCGTGAGACAAATGCGTAAAACGTGGTCAGAAGAACTTCTTGAATTTTAAGCAGTTGCGAAATTTCCTACAGTTAAATACTGTATGTTCGTACAGCTTAATAAGGATTGTTCCGTGGCCACGACCCAAACGCCCCTCAGTTCCTACGAACGCCTGGGTGTACGCATCCAGAAAATCATCAACTCCCCCACCGCACAGAAAGCCAAGGCCGCGCTGATCTTCCGCCTCGCCGACGAACCCCAGGACGAGTGGGAGCGCCTGCTGGAAGAAATCGCCGAAAACGACAACGTTACCCTCGCCTATCGCGACGACGGCGGCGTGCAGATTTTCTGGGTTGTGCCGAAGGAAGACTGAGTCGATGAGTGTTCGTTGTTTTGCCCTGCTGTTGCTGTTTCTCGCCTGTACCGCCCAAGCCGATGCGCCCCGTACCTTCAGCGAAGCCAAGAAGGTCGCCTGGAAGCTCTATGCCCCACAATCCACCGAGTTCTATTGCGGCTGCAAGTACACCGGCAATCGGGTGAACCTGGCGGCCTGCGGCTACGTACCGCGCAAGAACGCCAAACGCGCCGAACGCATCGAGTGGGAACACATAGTGCCGGCCTGGCAGATCGGCCATCAGCGCCAGTGCTGGCAGCAAGGCGGACGCAAGAACTGCACGCGCACCGATACGGTCTATCAGCGCGCCGAAGCCGACCTGCACAACCTGGTACCGAGCATTGGCGAAGTGAATGGCGACCGCAGCAACTTCAGCTTCGGCTGGCTGCCGGAGCAATCGGGCCAGTACGGTTCGTGCCTGACCCAGGTCGACTTCAAGGCCAAGAAGGTCATGCCACGGCCGTCGATTCGCGGCATGATTGCCCGCACCTACTTCTACATGAGCAAGCAGTACGGCCTGCGCCTGTCGAAGCAGGACCTCCAGCTCTTCGAAGCCTGGAACAAGACCTACCCGGTGCAAGACTGGGAACGCCAGCGCAATCAGAGCGTGGCCTGTGTCATGGGGCGCGGCAATGAGTTCGTCGGCGCGGTCAACCTCAAGGCCTGCGGCTGAAAGCAGATCGCCCGCTGAACGCGGGCGATTCTGGATCCTGTGCAAACAGGCTTATTGCGCGGTTTGATGCTCGATGACAGTGACGTCGATATCGCGCTTCTTGGCCTTGACCAGCTTTTCGATCACTTCATTCTTCTTGGCCTCGGCTTCGGCCTGGGAAGCAAACGGACCGACCACCACCAGGCGCTTGCCCCCAACGGTCAGCACATTGGAAATGATCCCGTGCTCGATCAGCCAGCCGGTCAGATCGCTTACCGCCTGAGGCAACTCGCTGCCCACCAGCACATCCCACTGCGGCGCGTTGGACGCCTGAACCGGTTGAACCTGCGCCGCCGCAGTCTTGTTTGCTTCGACCTGCTTGCCTTCGCCGCATCCGGCCAAGGCCAGCACCGCCATCATCATCGCTACTGTGCGCACAACCCACCCCTAGAAAGTCTGAGGCGGCGATTTTAGCACTCCAGCCACCAGAGACCTCGTCACAAAATCAGGCCGAAACAGGAAGAATGATATTTATTGCCTATGTATAGTTGCGCCTGGGGAATTAATAGATCGCCTGCGCGTCAGAAAGAGGCACCCACTCAGTGGAACTTCGCACTAATCTATACCTAAGACCGACCTCTGCACTGTTTGAATCTGGTGCCCTACAAAGCTATCAAGGAGAAGATCATGCTGATACTCACCCGCAAAGTCGGTGAAAGCATAAACATCGGTGACGACATTACGATCACCATCCTCGGCGTCAGCGGCCAACAGGTCCGCATCGGAATCAACGCGCCAAAAGATGTCGCGGTACACCGCGAAGAAATCTATCAACGCATTCAGGCCGGACTCACTGCCCCGGACAAGCGCGAAACCCCTTGAACTCAATGAGCACCCGCTCCTCGCCTGCAATCCAAGGCTGGTGCGGCGCGTGCCTTGTTCATCTTGAGCTTCTCCCCCTACACCGCCTGTCCTCTACGGACAGCGGCCACAACAGATTCCCGCGCAGCGGATTTTCGTCAACCACTGAACAACGCCCCTTTCTGGCAACCCATCCTGCCGCTGCCTCCCGGCCCGCGGCGCCGCAACGATGCAGGCGTCGCAC
Source organism: Pseudomonas saponiphila (assembly GCF_900105185.1). Lineage (NCBI taxonomy): Bacteria > Pseudomonadati > Pseudomonadota > Gammaproteobacteria > Pseudomonadales > Pseudomonadaceae > Pseudomonas > Pseudomonas saponiphila. The sequence goes on from NZ_FNTJ01000001.1 coordinate 4,254,605, forward strand.
CCGGGCACAGCGGTCAGGCGCCTGCTGACGGCTCCACCGGCTTGAACCCCAGGTCCTCGGTAAACCGCAGCAGGTAGCCATCAGGATCCTGCACCAGCAGGTTCAATTCACCATGCAGCAACTCATCATGGCGATACCAGCATTCCTGGATGTCCCTGCGCAAGGCGATACCGGCCTGCTTCAGCGCCAATGCCAGCTGGCGAATATCCGGGCACTCGATGGACAGGTTCATGCCGCGACCAAAGGGTGCCTGCAAGGGGCCTACCCGCCACTCCGACTCCTCCTGATCATCCTGTTCCAGCATCAATTGCCCACCGTTGAATGAAAGAAAGGCAAAGAAATGTTCGGGACGCTGATACTCCACCTTGAAACCCAGGGTATCGCGGTAAAAACACAGGCTGCGTTCCAGATGGCTGACCAGCATTTCCGGAACCAGGTTATTCATTTGAAACATCGAGGGCTTTCCTTGCTCATTCAATCGAGCCGCGAACCTACCACCAAGCCAAGCCCGAAAGCAGCATCGCTTACCAATGATTACAACTGAGCCAAGCTCACGCGAGGCAAGGACCTGCGACGGTAACCCGTATCAGCGTCTGCGCAGGCGTGATACCAAGGAATGAGGCAATCCGAACAGCCCCGGAAAAACGCAAAAAGCGGCCCGCATTCGGATCGACAATATCCGCGCGGGCCGCCCGATCATGCCCTCGGGCACTGACCTCTAGGCCTCAAGCATGACGCTCCAGCAGCACCTTGCTCCATAACGTGAATGCCACGGAAGGCGTCCACCCCGGGTTGGAGGTGTGCTCCTGAAGGCAGAGATAGCGATTGCCTTCATAAGTCACGCCTTCCTCCCTCATGTAGCGCTGGCTGGTACGCCACTCGGGAAAGCTCGGATCGACCACACCTCCCGCGGTCCTGACGCTCAAGCTGCGGCTGGGCAAGGATTCCCGGCCCTGAGTGTCAGTAGCCGTGACAAAGTAGCTGTACTGAGTATCCGCATTCAGCCCCTTGTCCTCATAGGCTGCAGTCGCCGTCTTGCCCACCGCATTGCCATCGCGGTACAGGGTATAGAACTCCACCGGCAGCCGGCCGCCGGAAGCTCCCCAACTCAAGCTGACGCTGCTGCGAGTGGTCCCCTGCACCAGCAGATTGCCCGGCGCCCCGGGCCTCTCCGGCTCGCCGCCATTACCATGGATCAACGGTGCGTAACGGTTGCGGAATTCCCAGTCGTAATGCACGCCCTGCCGATTGACTCCGGCGTCCCAGTTCACCGACCAGGTCATCAAGCCCTTGATGGCGTGCCCACTCTCCTGCAAGCGCCTGAACGCATTGTTCAACGCCGCAGGTTCGATGACATATCCGGTGGCTGCCGCATCGACGTTGCTCGGCAAACCGATCACCAGCTTGTCCGCGGCAATCCGGGTGAAACCACGCGTACCCGAGGCCAGGCTGTCGGTCAGGTAGAACAGAAAGTCCTCCTTCATGGCGTCGTTGTTCTGGGCGATCCACGCCCCCTGCCCGCCATTGACCTCCTGCACCCAGAGCCCATCGCCGCCCTGGTTGTAATACTGCGGCGCGACAAAGTCGTAGTAGCCCTCCAGGGCCTGCAGGTACGCCACGTATTTGCCATTGCTGGTCAGGTACGGAAACTCGGGGGCCATGCTGATGATGAAGTGCTTGCCCTGGCCGGCGTAATGATCCTTCACCAGCTTCAGCGCGGCCGGCAACACGCTCTTGTTGTCAGCGAAGTCGATAGCGCTCTGCTCCAGATCGATATCCAGGCCATCGAAACCGTAAGTCTCCACCAAGCGGATGATCTCGCTGGCCAGGGGCTGCTCGTTGCCCTTGTGCAATTCGATATGCGCATCGGCGCCGCCCAGAGAGATCAGCACCGCCCGCCCCTGGCTATTGAGCACGCCCACCTGACGCCGGAACTCTTCATCCGACAGGTTGTAAGGCTTGAACGTAGGAATGCCGTGCCCCTTCATGAAGGCCACCGCCACCACGTTATATTCCTTGGGCACATCCAGCAGATTGAGATTGGCGAAGTGCCCCTGCTGGTAACCATCAGCAGGACCGGCGGCCCAGTTGTGCCAGAAGCCCATGAGGATCTTCTTGCCGGCAATGCTCGGCATCAGAGATGCGGCATCCGCGGGCTGAGTCTTGATCGATGTAAAGTCAATTTTATTCATGCTCTAATCCTTCAGAACGGATAAATAATGCTCTAAGCCTGCAACTTACTTGAAGTCCAGATCGAACGCCTGATAGAACCCGTTGCCAGTATTGGCAACGATCCACAGCAACACCACAACATGATGGCCTTTCTTGTTTTTCGGCAGTACAACTTCATGATGGGTCTTGGCCTTCAGCACCGAGCCAAACTTGTCGAATGGAACTTCAGTATAAAAGTCCTGATAAAAAGCCTTGGGTTCCAGTTGTGCACGACTGATACGCTGCTTCGGGTCCCAGCCATCTTTGGTGATGAACCAGCTATAACCACGGGTAACGTGAGGTGCGGTGTATTCCCACTGCACGCGAAAGACTTGCCCCGGATCGACACTGAGCAGCGGCCAGTTGAATGCACGGTTGAGTTTCTTCGACATCTCATCGTTGGTGAAGTTGATGCAGTCGCGCTCATCAACCTTGCCACCGCTGAGAATATGACCGTCTGCGGGTGGTACGACGCTTGCCACATCGCTGTCGTAGGGTTTCGGGAAAGGGCCGGCAACCAGAGACGGGAAATTTTTTCCTCCTTCCATCTCATTCACCTGCCAGGTCCCCAGCAGACCCAGTTCCACCGCGACCGAGCCACGACTGGAAGGCGACACGATGCGGCCATGTTTAAGTTGAGCTTGTGGCTTATTCATATATTTCACTCCATTGATTAATTAAGTTCGCTCCTCGTTGAGCACCTTTAACTTAGCGCACTTTTATCGACTTTTTTCATGCGCTCGCAAACTAACCACCCGGGACAATTTGCAAAAGTCGGCGCCAGCCCCATTAAACCCTGGACTTCCCGATTTGAACTGACAACTTGAAGAGTCAATGTATTACACGCTTTTCTACAGCAAGACTTGCTCTTTAACTTTATGAGAAGCCCCAGACAGCCCAACTAACATCGAAAAAGCACCCAGCAGAAAAAACAAACCCGGCCATTGCCGGGTTTGCCCTGAAAACGCCTGAAACGATCCATTGCTTATAGGCAGGTTGCCAACGCCGCGAGGCGGCGCTTAGAGACCGCGTTGTCCTCGACCGCGTAGTAGTGAATGGTGGTCCCGGAAGGCTCGATCTTGATGTCCGCGAAGGATTCGGCGGCGCGGGTATACACCGTATAGCCACCGCCCTTGCCCGGCTGCAGATAAGCCGCAGCGTCAACACCAAAGACCGCTTCATCCTGCCAGGCGAACTGCACGCACTGCGCCACCAGTTGATCGGCCTTGGCCGAGCTCAGGGTCTTGTTGGGCGTTCTGGCCCGAGCGTCATCCATGGTGGAACCCGCACAGCCGGCCAACAAAACCGCAACCATCATCGCCATCAACACCCGCATGCCGTCACCTCATCCATAAAACGCGAGAGTATCGCTCAGGCGACAGAAAAAAGGCGTCAGACCGCAGAAAAAACCTACTGCAAGGCAAGCGCCATTCTGACAGCCCGCAGCAACGGCCTCGCCCCAGGCCATGGCTTGACGGGCCTTGCCACAAGGACCGGCGTTGTATATTCGGGACTCCCCATTGTCATGATCCAGCTGAAGGTTTAACCTTCGCGCCCCTTCCCACACTTTTGCCAAGGAGATCCACCATGCAACAGCTGATCACCCCTTGCAGGACGTGCCTGGTTTAAACGCTGTATCCGCTACCTGCTAGCGCCTTCGCTTAATCCCGCTTCGTCCTGCCACTCCCTGACTATTTTTTTCCAATCAGGAATTGGACATGGACACTTGCATCCGTCATTTGTCGAACGGCGTCTCACTGATCGCCTCAGACACCACCTGGATCGAAGATAAAGCGCTCCAGCAACTGCAAACCACCGCTCAACTGCCCGGCATGCGCCAGGTGGTCGGCATGCCGGACCTGCACCCAGGCCGCGGCTACTGCGGATTTCGGTGAACGTGACCGAGCGTTTCGCTAATACGTGACCGGTGCTTCCACCCCGGTTGCGCGGGTTCTGGATTGTAATCGCATCGGTCACGATGCGGCTTGTTCCTCGGCTTTTTTTCGGCGCAGCGACTCGCCTTTCATCGTCAGTCGGTAGGCGTTGTGCACCAGGCGGTCGAGGATGGCATCGGCCAGGGTCGGGTCGTTGATCCAGCCGTGCCAGTGCTCGATGGGCAGTTGGCTCGTCAGGATGGTGGAGCGGCTGCCAGCGCGGTCGTCGATCACCTCCAGCAGGTCATGCCGGGCTCCTTCCTCCAGCGGGGCTAGCGCCCAGTCGTCCAGCACCAGGACGTCGACCTTTGCCAGCTGTTGCAGGGTACGGCCGAAGCTGCCGTCGCCATGAGCGATGCGCAGTTGTTCCAGCAGGCGCGGGGTGCGCAGGTACAGGGTGCTATAGCCCTGGCGGCAGGCCTGGTTGCCCAGGGCGCAGGCCAGCCAGGTTTTGCCGGCACCGGTCGGGCCGGTCAGCAGCAGGTTGTGCTGCTGGCGGATCCAGTCGCCACTGGCCAGGGTGGCGATCAGACGCTCGTCCAGGGCGCGTCCGGTGCGGCGGTCGAGATCTTCCAGGCAGGCGTTGGCGTACTTGAGCTTGGCCTTCTTGCGCAGCCGTACCAGGCGCTGGTTGTCACGCCAGGCCAGTTCGCGGTCGAGCAGTAGGCCGAGGCGTTCATCGAAGCTCAGGCTGTGGCTGGCCGGCAGCGTCCATTGCTCTTCCAGGGCGCGGGCCATGCCGTCCAGGCGTAGCTGGTGCAGTTGATTCAGGGTGTGTTGCGGCATCATCGAACAGCTCCTGTTGCGGGGGTTGGTAGTAGTCGGCGCCACGGACGTTCTCGTGGTCGCCGGGTAAGGTCGTTTCGGCGGCACGCTGGGGCAGCGGCTGTTGATCCAGGCCTTGCTGGAGCAGGTTGCGCACGCTGCGCCCGGTGAAGGCGCGCAGGTGTACGGCACGTTCGGCAGCGGCTTCCAGGCGTGCATTGCCATAGCGCCGGGCCAGCGAGAGCAGGCCGAGGCAGGCGCGGTAGCCCATCTCCGGGTGCGGCTTGTGGGTCAGTTGGTGATCGATCAGTTGGCGCGTGTAGGGGCCGATCCGCGCGCCCCAGTCGAGCAGGCGTTGTGGCGTCCATTCGCGATGCGCCTGGTGCGCCGCGGGCATGTGCTCGCGCTGGGTACTGTAAGCGCCGCGTCGCCCCAGCAGCAGGTGGCTGGCCACCCGCCGGTTGCCATGCAGCACTTCCAGGGTGTGTGCCGTCAGTCGCACGTCCACGTTCTGCCGGGCCAGGGCGGAGGGCACGCTGTAGAAGCTGCCATTGACCTCGATGTGGTAGTCGATGCTGACCTTGCAGCGCTTGAAGGTGGCGACCTCGTAGGGATGCACCGGCAGCGCTCGCAAGGCCGGGCGATCCAGGCGCTCGAACCAGTCGCGCCGGCAGCCATCGAGCCGCTTGAACGGGCGCCGATTCAGATCCTCCAGCAGCTCGGCGATGGCCTGGTTAAGCGCATGCAGGCTGAAGAACTGCCGATGGCGCAGCCGCGCCATGATCCAGCGCTCGACCACCTGCACCGCCACCTCGGCCTTGGCCTTGTCCTGAGGCTTGCGTGGCCGTGCCGGCAGGATCACCGTCTGGTAATGACGCGCGCACTCCAGCGTGGCCCGGTTCAGGCCCGGCTCGTAGCGATCCGGCTGGGCGACCAGGGCGCGCGGATTGTCCGGCACAACCATTTCCGGCACGCCGCCAAAGTAGGTCAGAGCCTGGCCCAGCGAGGTCAGCCAGTCCACCTGGGTTTCGCCTGGCGTCGCGCAGGCATAGGTGTAATTCGAGGCGCCCAGGGCGGCGACGAAGATGTGCGCCCGGCGCACTTCGCCGGTGGCCGGGTCGACCACCGGCAGCGTCGGCCCGGCATAGTCGATGAATAGCTTCTCGCCCGCACGGTGCAGCTGACGCATCGAACGTTTGAGCGTCTGGGCGTAGCGCCGGTAGTGCTCGACGAACTGGGTGTAGCGGTAGGTCGGCTGGCCCGCATGCGCGGCGAGATATTCCTCCCACAGCAGCTGCAAGGTCACGCCCTTGCGTCGCAACTCGCGGTGGATGCTCAGCACATCGGGCAGCACTCGCTCACCGCGCGGCTTGTTCGTCGACGTCGGTGCAAACAAGGCGGCCGCCAGCGCGGCCTCGTCCATGGCCACCAGCGCCGGCCAGTCCAGCCCGGCCACCCGCGCCGCCGCGATGTACTTGCTAACCACGCCCTTGGACAGCTGCAAGGCACGGGCAATCTTCTCGTGGGACAAGCCGGCCTCAAACTTGAGGCGCAGACATTCTTTGATGTTTCGCATGGCTACTCGCGGCGCCGCCATCTTCCTCTCCCGAAATCGGTCGAGGATGGCGGCGCATCAGGTCATGCGCAACGAAGGGGAAGGCTTTCGCTAAGTCGTGACCGGCGATTTCGGTAAGCCGTGACCACCTGTTTCGGAACAGGCGGAAAATCGGTCACGTTGCTACCGAAATGAGCGGTCACGCGTTAGCGAAATGACCGGTCACGATCAACCGAAACGGCCGGTCACGGTGCTCCGAAATCCGCAGCTACCCGGTGGGAGCAGCATTCTTTTCCACCGAGATGGCCTACCCGGCCCTGGTGGGCAACGACATCGGCTGCGGCATGACGCTGTGGCAAACCGACCTTTCCAGCAGCCGCCTCAACCTCGACAAGCTGGAAAAGAAAATCGGCAACATCGATCTCCCCCTGGATGAACAGTGGGATGAAGAACGGACGCAGCTGGGGCTGCCGGCAAACGGTCATGAACACTCGCTGGGCACCATTGGTGGCGGCAATCACTTCGCCGAGCTGCAACAGCTCGACCAGGTGTACGACGCCAGCGCCCTGCAGGCCCTGGAACTGAACCCCAAAGCCTTGTTGCTGCTGGTGCACAGCGGCTCCAGGGGCCTGGGAGAGGCCATCCTGCGGCGCCATGTGGACCAGCACGGGCACAACGGCCTGGTAATGGCCAGCGCCGCCAGCACTCAGTACTTGCAAGAGCACGATGCGGCCCTGCGTTTCGCCGAAGCCAACCGGCGATTGATCGCCGAACGCCTGCTGCACAACCTGCGGGCCAAGGGACGCTCGATCCTGGACATCAACCACAACCTGGTATCGCCAGCGAATGTCGCTGGAGTTACAGGCTGGCTGCATCGCAAGGGCGCTACGCCGTCGGACCAGGGTCCGGTGGTCATCCCGGGCTCCCGGGGCGACTACAGCTATCTGGTTCATCCAATACCGGCAGCTGCCAGCCTCTACTCCCTGGCCCACGGCGCCGGACGCAAATGGCTGCGCAGCGACTGCAAGGACAGGCTGGCGACGCGCTTCAGCTTCGACCAGCTCAAGCGCACTCAGTTGGGCAGCCGAGTGATCTGCGAAGACCGAGGCTTGATGTACGAGGAAGCACCCGAAGCCTACAAGAACATCGACAGCGTGATCGGCAGCCTGAGGGATGCCGGCCTGGTGCAGATCATCGCGCGGCTCAAACCGGTACTGACCTACAAACGCCGAGGGTGCTGCTGATGCTGCTGTTACAGCTGTCTTGCGCCCAGGGGCCCGCCGAGTGCGAACTGGCGGTGACCAAGGCCCTGCAACTCCTGTATCGCGAAGCCGAGGCACAAGGCGTGCGCGCCAGCCTCGTCGAGCAGGTAGCTGGCCAAGGCCGGGGCACCTACAGATCGGTACTGGTCAGCCTTGACGGCGAACAGGCTGCACGACTGGCCGAACGCTGGACCGGCACCCTGCTATGGACCTGCAAGAGCCCCTATCGCCCTGGATACAAACGCAAGAACTGGTATTTCGCCGGCCAACTGTTCAAGGCTCCAGAGGACAGCATGGACGGCACCATCCGCTTTGAAGCCATGCGTGCATCAGGCCCGGGCGGGCAACATGTGAACACCACGGACTCTGCGGTGCGCGCCACGCACCTGGCCAGTGGTATCAGCGTGAGAGTGCAGTCAGAACGCAGCCAGCACGACAACAAGCGCGTTGCGCGCCTACTGATTCTGCAACGCCTGGCAGATCGGCAACAGCAATCTGCCGAGGCGCTGCGCCTGCAACGCCGCCATGCCCACCACAGCGTTGAGCGCGGTAACCCGGTGCGCAGCTTCAACGGTGACGGGTTCACCCCTCAGAACTGATCATCCCTCCCACAGGGAGTCGTGCCGGACCACGACTCCCTGCCGCAGAACTGACGAGCACAGTTTTGAAAAGACCAGTGCGCACGTAAAAGATCTTCAACCCGCCCGGCAACCGACACCGCAACAGGACGGGCACTCGCAACAGCGCAACCGACAAACAGCGGAACCTTCGAAGACGAGGATCAACGCAAGCATCGGCAACCCAAGCTCCGTCACTTCAAGAGCGACGCAGAGAATGAACGACAATCAACGGCATAGCGACAGTGGATCAACCCACAGGACGATCCACAAACACCAGGATGGATGCAGCATGGGAAGAACTCTCGGATGTACCGACGGAGCTAATGCGACGAGCAACCGGCGACAACGCCGAACCGCTGATTGAGAATTGGCGAGTGTTCTGCCAAACGCTCTGACGCCTCATCGCCAAACTAGCCTGCACACTCAAACTGCCTTCACGATCAGCAGCGCTATAAGAGGAAGACAGGGAGTGCAGCGAGGACTGAACGGCTTTTGCAGCACGGTAAAAAACGCGCAAAACAAAAAAGGGGCTCACCTCTCGGTGAACCCCTTCTAGACCGCCCAGCAGAGCGGATTTTGTTTGGTAGGCGCGATTGGACTCGAACCAACGACCCCCACCATGTCAAGGTGGTGCTCTAACCAACTGAGCTACGTGCCTGCTGTGAGGCGGCATTCTACGGAATTCCAAAGGGGTGTCAACACCTTTTTTGCAGCTAAGCCTATGAATATGCGAATTTTTTAATTTCGGCACCTGGAAGAAGTTTTTCCTTCTGTCTGGTAGCGCTTTTACAACTCAGGTAGCATCGGCGCACTCGTAAAATATATTAAACACATGAGGTCGCAGGATGGCGCATATTCCCTACCCACAGTCCTACTACGCCGCATCCGCCAATGCAGCCCCGGAACGCCCGCTGCTGCAAGGCGAAGTGGAAACCGATATCTGCGTGATCGGTGCGGGTTATACCGGTCTGTCCAGCGCCCTGTTTCTATTGGAAAACGGCTTTCGCGTAACGGTACTGGAAGCTGCCAAGGTCGGCTTTGGCGCCTCCGGGCGCAATGGCGGACAGATCGTCAACAGCTATAGCCGCGACATCGACGTGATCGAGCGCAGCGTCGGCCCCAAGCAAGCACAACTGCTGGGGCAAATGGCGTTCGAGGGCGGCCGGATCATTCGCGAGCGGGTAGCCAAGTACCAGATCCAGTGCGACCTGAAAGACGGTGGCGTGTTCGCTGCGCTGACCAGCAAGCAGATGGGTCACCTGGAGTCGCAGAAGCGCCTGTGGGAGCGCTACGGCCACACGCAACTGGAATTGCTGGACGAGCGACGGATTCGCGAAGTCGTCGCCTGTGATCAATACAAGGGCGGCATGCTCGACATGAGCGGCGGGCACATCCATCCGCTGAACCTGGCACTGGGCGAAGCGGCGGCCGTGGAATCCCTGGGCGGCACTATCTATGAACAATCCCCCGCAGTGCGCATCGAGCGCGGGGCCAATCCCGTTGTACATACCCCACAGGGTAAAGTTCGCGCCAAGTTCATCATCGTCGCCGGCAACGCCTATCTGGGCAATCTGATCCCGGAACTGGCCGCCAAATCCATGCCTTGCGGCACTCAAGTGATCACTACCGAGCCCCTGGGCGACGAGCTGGCAGCCAGCCTGCTCCCCCAGGACTACTGCGTCGAGGACTGCAACTACCTGCTGGACTATTACCGCCTCAGCGGCGACAAGCGCCTGATTTTCGGCGGCGGCGTGGTCTACGGCGCTCGCGACCCGGCCAACATCGAAGCGATCATCCGACCAAAGATGCTCAAGGCGTTCCCACAACTGAAAAACGTCAAGATCGACTACGCCTGGACCGGCAACTTCCTGCTGACCCTGTCGCGCCTGCCCCAGGTAGGCCGCCTGGGCGACAACATCTACTACTCCCAAGGCTGCAGCGGCCACGGCGTGACCTATACCCACCTGGCGGGCAAAGTACTGGCCGAGGCCTTGCGCGGCCAGGCAGAGCGCTTTGACGCCTTCGCCGACCTGCCCCACTACCCCTTCCCTGGCGGCCAGTTGCTGCGCACGCCCTTCACAGCCCTGGGCGCCTGGTACTACAGCCTTCGCGACAAGCTTGGCTTCTGACAGCCCGAGCTTTTCGCAGACACAAAAAAACCGCCGAACAGGCGGTTTTTTATGCTCAAACAACAGGCACTGCAAAAAGGCAAATCCCAAAAACAAAAAACCCCGGTCTTGCGACCAGGGCTTTTGCTATCGATGCGAATCAAGCCTATGGCTTGTTTCGTTGCTTCAAGGCGTTCAGTGGTCCTTGAGGCAGATATGGCGCAGCGGACGGGACTCGAACCCGCGACCCCCGGCGTGACAGGCCGGTATTCTAACCGACTGAACTACCGCTGCGTATCGCTTGGACTTGCGTCCAGGTGAATCGTTTAAATCGTCTGAAAGAAGAGCTTCGATGCTTTTCGATCTCAAACCAGGCGAGCCTGACTTGGAAAATATGGCGCAGCGGACGGGACTCGAACCCGCGACCCCCGGCGTGACAGGCCGGTATTCTAACCGACTGAACTACCGCTGCGCGTCGGTTGGATGCTTCCGTGGAAGCTTCCGTCTTTCTTGCGAAAGACACTCAGAAATGGTGGGTGATGACGGGATCGAACCGCCGACCCTCTGCTTGTAAGGCAGATGCTCTCCCGGCTGAGCTAATCACCCTTTGCTTCGCTGAGGCCGCGAAATTTACGCAGGTAACGAAGCTAAGTCAATAGCAGGCTTGAAGTTTTTTTCAAAAACAGTGGCAAGCGCCCAGTTGCAAGTAACAAGAAAAAAACGGCTGACACGCAACCGCACTACTCACTTGCCACTCAAAGCCTGGTGCAGCCCTAACAGCCCTAAGCCTGATAAATCATTTTCTTGGTCATGCCGCCATCCACCACGAACTCCTGGCCGGTGACAAAACCCGAATTGCGCGACAGCAGCCAGGCCACCATCGACGCCACATCCTCCACCGTCCCTACCCTGCCCGCAGGATGCTGGGCATGATCGGCATCGGACAAAGGCTCGGCACGGCGCTGCGCCGGATCACGCGCATCAATCCAGCCCGGACTTACCGCATTGACTCGAATCTCCGGTCCCAAGCTGATTGCCAGGGCATGGGTCAGGGCCAGCAAGCCCCCCTTGCTCGCCGCATAGGCTTCGCTGTCAGGCTCGGATTGCCGGGCACGGGTGGACGCCAGGTTGACGATCGCACCGCCATGGGCGCGCAGATACGGCGCACAGCGTTTGGCCAGCAACATCGGCCCACTCAGGTTCACCGCCATGACGCGATTCCAGTAGGCCAGATCCAGACTCTCCAGGGTGATGTTGTGAGGATCTGCCACGGCGGCGTTGCAGACCAAGGCATCCAGGCGTCCGAACTGCCCCAGAACCTCAGCCACACCCTGGGCAACCTGCGCCTCGTCAGCCACATCCATGCTGATGAACCAGGCACTTTCCCCCAGCACCCTGGCCACCTTGGAGCCACGGTCCCGATCCACATCGGTCAGCACCACCTGCCAGCCTTCGCTGATCAGCCAGGCAGCGATACCCAGGCCAATGCCTCGTGCCGCACCGGTAACCAGCGCGACACGTCCGTTGCCGCCACCCTGAGGCGTGGACAACTCGATCACAAGGCTGCCAACCCACGAGCCAGGTCGGCCTGCAGATCAGCCACATCCTCCAGGCCCACCGCAATGCGGATCAGGCTGTCGCGAATACCGGCCGCTTCACGTTCCTGCGGCGCCAGGCGGCCGTGGGACGTAGTGCTCGGATGGGTGATGGTGGTTTTGCTGTCACCCAGGTTGGCCGTGATCGAAATCAGCCGAGTGGCATCGATAAAGCGCCAGGCACCCTCTTTGCCGCCCTTGACCTCGAAGCTCACCACAGCACCGAAACCACGCTGCTGACGCTTGGCCAGCTCGTGTTGCGGGTGGCTGGCAAGTCCGGCGTAGTGCACCTTCTCGACACCGTCCTGCTGCTCAAGCCACTGCGCCAGCGCCAGGGCATTGGCACAGTGAGCACGCATCCGCAGGCTCAGGGTTTCCAGCCCCTTGAGGAAGATCCAGGCATTGAACGGACTCAGGGTCGGCCCCGCAGTGCGCAGAAAGCCCACCACTTCTTTCATCTGCTCGCTGCGCCCAGCGACCACGCCCCCCATGCAACGACCCTGGCCGTCGATGAACTTGGTGGCCGAATGCACCACCACGTCCGCGCCCAGCTTCAAGGGTTGCTGCAAGGCCGGGGTGCAGAAGCAGTTGTCCACCACCAGCATCGCGCCCTTGGCATGCGCCAGTTCAGCCAAGGCGGCGATATCCACCAGCTCGGCCAGCGGATTGGAGGGGGATTCGACAAACAGCAGCTTGGTGTTGCTCTTGATCGCCGCATCCCAGCCGGACAGGTCCGCCAGGGGCACGTAATCGACTTCAACACCAAAACGCTTGAAGTACTTCTCGAACAGGCTGATGGTCGAGCCGAACACGCTGCGCGACACCAGCACATGATCGCCGGCGCTGCACAGACTCATGACCACCGAGAGAATAGCCGCCATGCCGGTGGCCGTGGCGACCGCCTGCTCAGCACCCTCCAGCGCCGCGATGCGCTCTTCGAACGAGCGCACCGTAGGGTTGGTGTAGCGCGAATAGACGTTGCCCGGCACTTCGCCGGCGAACCGTGCAGCCGCGTCGGCAGCTGTACGGAACACATAGCTGGAGGTGAAGAACATCGGATCACCGTGCTCGCCTTCCGGCGAACGGTGTTGGCCGGCGCGCACCGCCAGGGTATCGAACGCTACGCCTTCAAGGTCGCTATCCAGCCGACCGGCATCCCAATCCTGACTCATGCCGCCTACTCCTAATGTCTTCTTAAAATGCTCGAATCAGTTGTTGTACAGATCGATGATGGCGCTGACCGCCTGGGTCTTGGCCTTGGACGCGTCGTTGCGAGCGTTCTCGATCTTGTTCAGATAGGCCTCGTCGACGTCACCGGTGACGTACTTGCCGTCGAACACCGCGCAGTCGAAGTTCTCGATCTTGATCTTGCCACCACCGACCGCCTCGATCAGGTCCGGCAGATCCTGGTAGATCAGCCAGTCTGCACCGATCAGGTCAGCCACGTCCTGGGTCGAACGATTGTGAGCAATCAACTCATGGGCGCTTGGCATGTCGATGCCGTAGACGTTCGGGTAACGAACCGCCGGAGCCGCCGAGCAGAAGTAGACGTTCTTCGCGCCGGCTTCACGGGCCATCTGGATGATCTGCTTGCAGGTGGTCCCGCGAACGATGGAGTCGTCCACCAGCATCACGTTCTTGCCGCGGAACTCCAGTTCGATGGCATTGAGCTTCTGGCGTACGGATTTTTTCCGCGCCGCCTGGCCCGGCATGATGAAGGTCCGGCCGATGTAGCGGTTCTTGACGAAACCTTCGCGGAACTTGACCCCCAGGTGGTTGGCCAGCTCCAGCGCGGCGGTACGGCTGGTGTCGGGAATCGGAATCACCACGTCGATATCGTGCTGCGGACGCTCGCGCAGGATCTTCTCGGCCAGCTTCTCGCCCATGCGCAGCCGCGCCTTGTACACCGAGACACCGTCGATGATCGAATCGGGACGGGCCAGGTAGACGTGTTCGAAGATGCACGGCGTGAGCTGCGGGTTGGTCGCGCACTGACGGGTGTAGAGCTTGCCCTCTTCAGTGATGTAGACCGCTTCGCCCGGGGCCAGGTCGCGAATCAGGGTAAAGCCCAATACATCCAGGGAAACGCTTTCCGAGGCGATCATGTATTCCACGCCTTCGTCGGTATGACGCTGGCCGAAAACGATCGGGCGGATGCCGTGGGGATCACGGAATCCGACAATGCCGTAACCGGTGATCATGGCCACCACCGCGTAACCACCGACGCAGCGGTTGTGCACATCAGTCACCGCAGCAAACACGTCTTCCTCGGTCGGTTGCAGCTTGCCGCGCTGGGCCAGCTCGTGAGCGAACACGTTGAGCAACACTTCGGAGTCGGAGTTGGTGTTGACGTGGCGCAGGTCGGACTCGTAGATCTCCTTGGCCAACTGTTCAACATTGGTCAGGTTGCCGTTGTGCGCCAGGGTGATGCCATAAGGCGAGTTGACGTAGAACGGCTGAGCCTCGGCGGAGGTCGAGCTGCCCGCGGTTGGATAACGCACATGGCCAATACCCATGTGGCCCACCAGGCGCTGCATGTGCCGTTGCTGGAACACATCACGCACCAGGCCATTGTCCTTGCGCAGGAATAACCGGCCATCATGGCTGGTCACGATACCGGCAGCGTCCTGGCCGCGGTGCTGGAGGACGGTTAGCGCGTCATACAGCGCCTGATTGACGTTCGACTTACCGACGATACCGACGATGCCACACATGCGACGCAACCCCTACTTAATGAAACTGAACTGAACCCATCTTACTGAGGCGTTTTGGCCGGTAAGAGGTGCTCCTTGAACGGTATTTCAGCGGGTACGCTGATACCGCTGGCCAGCCACTGACTGCTCCACCCCAGGATGAGGTTCTTGGACCAGTCTGCGACCAATAGAAATTGTGGCACCAGCCGCGACTGTTGCCACCAGGAATCCTGCTGTACCGGCCCCAGGCTCAGGAGCCCGACCGCCACGACCACCAGCAGCGCGCCACGCGCAGCGCCGAAGGCCATGCCGAGGAATCGATCGGTCCCGGAAAGGCCGGTGACGCGAATCAATTCGCCGATGAGATAGTTGACCATTGCCCCCACCAGCAAGGTGGCGACAAACATGATTGCGCAGCCCGCGATCACGCGAGCCGAGGGAGTTTCGATATAACCGCCGAGGTACTCGGACAGTGAGCCACCAAACATCCAGGCAACGACTCCTGCGATGATCCAGGTAAGCAACGACAAGGCTTCTTTGACGAAACCGCGGCTCAAGCTGATCAAAGCGGAGATAGCGATTATTGCAACGATCGCCCAGTCAACCCAGGTAAATGGCACAGTGCAGCCTACAGACGGATAAGGCGGCGCATTTTAACAGAGCGCTTGGCTGTCGGTAAGCTGCGATTCACTGTGCTTTTGAAATCAGCCAGATAGCCTCAGCCACGTTCCGGCTGGAAACGCACCACAAACCCCTTGAGGTTGTGCTGACGACCCAGCAGGTCACGCAGACGATCAGCCTCGGCACGCTCGATCAGCGGTCCGACAAATACCCGGTTCTTGCCTTCGGCAGAACGGATATAGGCGTTATAGCCTTGACTGCGCAGGGTCTTCTGCAGGTTTTCGGCGCTTTCACGGCTCGACAGGCTGGCCAACTGCACCGACCAGCTGACAGACAGGCCATTGGCGTCGATCCGACTCTGACTGGTGTCAGGCTTGGCGGCGGCAATCGGCTGGGCCGGGGCTGGGGCTGGGGCCGGAACAGGCGCAGGCTTTGGCACCGGTTTACTGGCCACCACAGGCGCCGGAGCAACCGCCGGCGCACTCGGGGCAATCGGCATGGAAGGCGCAACCTGCTGCACCACCGGCTCCTCGACAGGCACCGGCTCCTGAGGCAACGCCTTGGGCTCGGGAACCACCACAGGCTCAACCTGGACCTGCGGCATGGCCGAGGCCTGCGGCACAGGAGGTGCTTCAACCGCTACGTGGCGCTGCTCATCCTCGCGCGAGAACAACATCGGCAGGAAGATCACCGCCAACGCCACCAGAACCAGTGCTCCAACCATTCGCTGCTTGTAGACGTTATCCAGCATTGCCATGTGCAGCTTCCTCCGTGGAGCGCCGGGCGAGCCACTCAAGCGCCTCGGCGACACAATAAAAAGATCCGAACAGCAGAATTTCATCATCCGTGGTCGCTTGCGCGCATTGCGCTTCCAATGCCGCCGCAACACTGGCGTAAGACGCTACCGAAGCGCCAAGACCCTCCAGTGCGTCCTGCAGATCCCGCACCGGACGCGCCCTGGGCGAATCCAGCGGCGCCACCGCCCAGCTCTGGACCGAAGACTGCAGACACCCCACCACTCCTGGCAGATCCTTGTCCGCCAGCAGGCCAAATACCGCCAGGCGCCGACCGTTCAGCGGTCGACGTGCCAGGCGCTCGGCCAGGTACTGCGCGGCATGGGGGTTGTGCCCCACATCCAGGAGCAGGCTCAGGCGCTTGCCCTGCCATTCGACCTGCCTACGATCCAGGCGTCCGGTAACCCGGGTCCGCTGCAACGCCGCGCCAATTTGCTCAGGCTGCCAGGGCAACCCGGTGAGCAGATAAGCCTGCAAGGCCAGCGCCGCGTTCTCCATGGGCAGATCAAGCAACGGCAGATCCCGCAGCTCGACCTGATGGCCCTGGGCATCCAGGCCGCGCCACTGCCAATGCTTCTCGGTAAGTGCCAGATCGAAATCCCGCCCCCGGAGGAAAAACGGACAGCCCAGCTCCCGCGCCTTGTCCAGCAGCGGCTGCGGCGGATTCAGGTCGCCACACAACGCGGGCGCGCCGGCACGGAAGATCCCGGCCTTCTCAAAGGCCACCGACTCCCGGGAATCCCCCAGGTACTCGATATGATCGACCCCAATGCTGGTCACCAGCGCCAGGTCGGCATCCACCAGATTGACCGCATCCAGGCGCCCGCCCAGACCGACCTCCAGTACCACCGCATCCAGCGCCGCCCGCTGGAACAGCCAGAACGCCGCCAGCGTGCCCATTTCGAAATAGGTCAGGGAAGTATCACCGCGCCCCGCCTCTACCGCCGCAAAGGCTTCACACAGCTGCTGATCGGAAGCCTCAAGGCCATTGACCTGCACCCGCTCGTTGTAACGCAGCAGGTGCGGTGAGCTGTAGACCCCCACTCGCAAGCCCTGGGCTCGCAGCAGGGAGGCGACAAAGGCGCAGGTAGAGCCCTTGCCGTTGGTTCCGGTAACCGTGATCACCCGAGGCGCCGGCTTGCCCAGCCCCATCCGGGCCACCACCTGTTGCGAGCGCTCCAGCCCCATGTCGATGGCCGAAGGGTGCAACTGCTCAAGGTAGGCGAGCCAATCGCCCAGGGTACGTTGGGTCATAGGTTTGCTGGAGCCGGCGGAACCACAATAGGTTCAACGGGTGCCGCGACAAATTCAGGCGTCGGCAGGCCCATCAGTTGGGCCAGCAGGTTGCCCAGGCGCGGACGCAACTCCTGACGGGAAATGATCATGTCGATCGCCCCATGCTCCAGGAGGAACTCACTGCGCTGGAAGCCCTCAGGCAGTTTTTCCCGCACGGTCTGCTCGATGACCCGCGGACCGGCAAAGCCCACCAGAGCCTTGGGCTCGGCGACAATTACGTCACCCAGCATGGCCAGGCTGGCGGATACCCCGCCGTAGACCGGGTCGGTCAGCACGGAGACGAAGGGAATACCTTCTTCACGCAGGCGTGCCAGTACCGCGGAAGTCTTGGCCATCTGCATCAGGGAAATCAGCGCTTCCTGCATCCGTGCACCACCAGAGGCGGAGAAGCAGATCATCGGGCAACGGTTTTCCAGGGCGTAGTTGGCCGCACGAACAAAACGCTCGCCGACGATCGCCCCCATGGAGCCGCCCATGAAGGAGAACTCAAAGGCCGAGACCACCACCGGCATGCCCAGCAGGGTGCCGCTCATGGAAATCAGCGCGTCCTTCTCGCCAGTCTGCTTCTGTGCCGCGGTCAGGCGGTCCTTGTACTTCTTGCCGTCACGAAACTTCAGGCGATCCACTGGCTCCAGATCGGCGCCCAGCTCGGCACGCCCCTCGGCATCCAGGAAGATGTCGATGCGCGCCCGCGCGCCGATACGCATGTGGTGATTGCACTTGGGGCAAACATCCAGGGTCTTTTCCAGCTCCGGGCGATAAAGCACCGCCTCGCAGGATGGGCACTTGTGCCACAGACCTTCAGGCACCGAGCTTTTCTTCACCTCGGAACGCATGATCGAAGGGATCAGTTTGTCTACTAACCAGTTGCTCATGCTTTCTTTCTCCAGTACCGGCGGCCCGAACGCTCTGGTTCGCAACCCCGCGTATGCCCTTGAGCTAAATTCATGTGTGCGGCGATGTTCACTTCGCTACCGCGGTCAGCACCGGGCTCGACCTGCCTGCAACGAAACGTTCCTCAGCCATCCCGACAACCCGCAATAGAGCGGTTGCCACTCGATTCCGGCCTCGCCTGAAGGCGACGCCTGCCTGTTTTGTACAGTGGTGTTATGGACGGCGGCAGACTGCCAGCCGTCACATCGACTCACTGCTGCGACGCACGGCCTGCATAAATGCCCGGATCTTGGCCGGATCCTTGATGCCCTTGCTCTGCTCGACTCCGCCACTGACATCCACTGCATAAGGACGAACCTGGGCAATGGCCTGGGCAACGTTCTGCGCACTGAGGCCGCCGGCCAGGATGATCGGCTTGCTCACTTGCCGAGGAACCAGTGACCAGTCAAAAGCCTCGCCAGTTCCCCCCGGCACGCCCTCGACATAGGTATCCAGCAGAATTCCGCTGGCCTGCGGATACGCCAGGCAAGCCGCAGCAATATCGTCTCCGGCCTTGACCCGCAGCGCCTTGATATAGGGACGGTGATAGCCGGCGCAATCGGCCGCCGACTCATCGCCGTGAAACTGCAGCAGATCCAGCGGTACGGCATCGAGGATCTCCCCTAGCTCGCAACGACTGGCATTAACGAACAGCCCGACCGTGGTCACGAACGGCGGCAAGGCGGCGATGATCGCCCGCGCCTGCTGCACCGACACCGCCCGCGGACTCTTGGCATAGAACACCAGGCCAATGGCGTCAGCCCCCGCCTTCACGGCCGCCAACGCGTCTTCTATGCGGGTAATCCCGCAAATCTTGCTGCGAACAGCTGACATGTCGTGTGAACCTCGGGGGGCAAATTCGGAAAGTTCCGGATGGTAGCAAATGCTTTTCCGGGCGTCAGCCGTCAAGTTCAGGCCAACCGGTAAGGAAATGTGGCCCGATGTAGCGCTCCGGCAGCGCAAACTCGTCCTTGTACTCGACCTGAACCAGGTACAGGCCAAAAGGATGGGCAGTGACCCCTCCCGCGCGACGAACCCGACTCTCCAACACTTCCCGCGCCCACTCCACCGGACGCTCGCCGGCGCCAATGGTCATCAAGACCCCGGCAATGTTGCGCACCATGTGGTGCAGGAAGGCACTGGCACGAATATCCAGGACGATCATCTTGCCGTGCCGGGTAACCCGCAGGTGATGAATCTCCTTGATCGGCGACTTGGCCTGGCACTGCCCCGCCCGAAAGGCGCTGAAATCATGGGTACCCAACAGAAACTGCGCGGCCTGGGCCATGCGCTCGGTATCCAGGGGGCGGTGATTCCAGGTGACCTCTTCGTTGAGATGAGCCGGACGGATCTGATCGTTGTAGATCACATAGCGATAGCGCCGGGCTATGGCCTTGAACCGCGCATGGAAATGCGCGGGCATTTCCTGAGCCCAACTGACACTGATGTCGTGGGGCAGGTTGATATTGGCCCCCATCACCCATGCTTTCATCGAACGCACGGCCTGGGTGTCGAAATGCACCACCTGACCGCAGGCATGCACACCAGCATCAGTGCGCCCCGCACAGGACACCAGCACGGGAGAGTCCGCGACTCTGGACAAGGCTTTCTCCAGAGTTTCCTGGACGCTGGGCACACCAGTAGCCTGACGCTGCCAACCGCGATAGCGCGACCCCTTGTATTCAACACCCAGAGCAATGCGGGAAAAGCCTTCGGCGGCCATTTCGGCAGCCGGGTTATCTATATTTGCCAAGAACTTACAGCCTGCTGATATGCGCAAAGGCACTCATTATAAGGCCGCAGGGAGCAGACGCCATGCACCGCCATGGTTTAGTTGAAGATTGAGCGCATCGACCGCCATTTCATTGCCATGCCTCGCTCGGGACCGGGCAAAGAGAGCAATGCCCCGCCCGATCCAGGCACTCCACCCCATCCCCCCGGAAAAACGGCACCAACAAAAACGGCAGCCTCATCGGCTGCCGTTCTGGTCAAGCGGGATCCGGCTTCAGGCCAGTCGCGCCAGCATTTCCTGGGCTTCACTCTTCTGCCCTTCACTGCCTTCGCTGAGCACTTCGCCAAGGATGTCCCGCGCGCCGTCGTTGTCACCCATATCGATATAGGCCTGAGCCAGATCGAGCTTGGTGGCCACTTCATCGCTGCCGGAAAGGAAGTCGAAGTCGGCCTCTTCAGGCACCGCCGCTGCATCTTCAGCCGTGAAACTCGGCACCGCCGGCTCAGGCTGATCCAGACTCTGTGCCAGACGATCCAGCTCGGCGTTGACATCATCCAGCTCGGAAGCGAACGCATCCTTGGCCTCGGTGGCCCCATCCATCTCATCGGCCAGGGACAGATCGAAATCCGCCGACAAGTCCAGATCATCCAGCGCCGCTTCCGTAACGGTAGGCACATCGCCAGCCGGCACATCCTTGAGATCATCCTCAAGGCTCAGCAGGAAATCCTCATCGTCCTGGGTCGCTGCGGGCAGATCGGCCCCCAGGTCCAAATCGAAGTCACCAAGATCATCCAGGCTTTCCTGCGCGGCGGTCTGCTGCTCCAGGACCGAACCGAAACTCAGGTCATCATCCAGCGGGAAGTCTTCCAGCTCGATCGCAGGCTCGGACACCACGACCGCAGGCGAGGCTGCTTCCAGATCGTCCAGGCTCAGGTCGAAGTCCGCATCCAGCCCCTCGACAGGAGCAGCAGGCTCAGGGGACTGCGGCTCGTCCAACAGCTCCTTGACGTACTGGGCATCCAGCTCCGCCGCCACCGCGGCGGCCGCCAGACCAGCAGTTGCAGCCACTGCGACCATCGCCGGGAAACGGCTTTTGAGCTGTTCGACCTGGGCATGGTTATCGCCATTGGCCACCAGTTGCCGCTCCTCGGCGACAAAGGCGCTGCGATCACCCTGATGCGCGTAGACCTCCATCAGCTTGAGGCGCAGATCACTGCGCTGCGGCTCCAGCTTGACCGCCTCTTCAAGCAGCGCAGCGGCCTGGTTCAGACGACCACCGTCGATATGATTCTGTGCCTGGCCCAGCACGTCCGTGGCTCGCTCCACCGGTGCCGCCGGGATGGGTGCCACCGCCGGAGCTGGAGCTGGAGCTGGAGCTGGAGCTGGAGCTGGAGCTGGAGCTGGAGCCAGCTTGACGCTCGGTGGTGGAACTTCAAGGCCTTCGAAACTGCCTTCCGGCAATTCCAGCTCCTCGGTGAAGTCATTGCTTTCCTCGGACAAGGCCCGCGCCATGCGCAGGTGCTTTTCCGCTTCCTGCTGGGCCTTGCGTCGACGCGCAAGCAACAGCAACAGCAACAGAACCGCCACTACCGCACCGCCGCCTACCAGTCCCAGCAGGATCGGGTTGGTCAGCAGGTCGCCATATTTGTCTTCGTCGGTCTTGGCTACCTCATCCACTGCCGGAGCGGCAGCCGGTTCGCTGACTGGCGCCGCAGGAACCACTGGCGCCACTACCGGGGCCGCAGCCTCAGGCTTGGCCACCAGCTCGGCAGGCATCGCCGGTACAGGCTGAGCAGCCGGCGCCGCGCCGTCGGCCTGCAGTTTGGCCAACTGGTTGTTCTTCAACTCGATCAGACGCTGCAGCTTGTCCAGCTGGCTCTGCAGATCCGCCATACGCTCCTTGAGCTCGGCGTTGTCGCGACGGGTCGCGTCGAGACTTTCCTGAGTCACCGCCAGCTTGTTGTTCAGCGCCTTGCTGTCACCTGCCGCCCCCTTGCCCCGCGCCTTGCCGCTTTCCGCCGAGACCAGGCTCAAGTTGTCCTTGGTATTGACCTGCTTGGGCGCCTTGTCAGCACCGGCACGACGGGTGGCGTCCACCTGCTGCTGACTGCGGGCTCCGGCACGACGCCCCTGGCGCCAGGCCGCGTTTTGTGCAGCCACCTCGGCAATGGCCTTGGGCTGCGCCAATGCCGTGCTCTGTACTACGTCAGGCAGACGCAGGACCCTGCCAGCTTTCAATCGATTGATGTTGCCGTCGATAAAGGCATCCGGGTTCAACGCCTGGATTGCGAGCATGGTTTGCTGGATCGACGCGCCATTGCGATTCTTCGCGGCGATCTCCCACAGCGTGTCGCGGGCTGCGGTGGTGTATTGCGCAGGTTTGCTGACTTTGTTGCCCCGGGTAACCGGGGCATTCACCGCCGGACCTGCGACCGGAGCAGCCTGGGCGGCAGCGGCAGCTTGCGGGGAAAATTTCGAAGGATCCAGCAGCACGCTGTAATCGCGCAGCAGGCGGCCGTTGGGCCACATCACCTGCACCAGGAACTTGACCATCGGCTCGGACAGCGGCTGGCTCGAAGTCACCCGCAGCACACTCTTGCCGCCGGGATTGAGAACGGGGGTAAAACTCAGGTCATTGAGAAAGGCCTGACGATCGACGCCGGCCTTGGCGAACTCTTCTGCCGGGGCCAGGCTGGGTACCACTTCAGCGGCAGTCAGGTCCTTGATATCGAGCAATTCGATTTCGGCTACCAAAGGCTGGTTCAGACTCGACTTCAGGGTCAGCTCCCCAAGCCCAAGCGCCTGCGCCATACCGGAGGACAGCGCCGAGGCGGCCGCTATTGCTAACACCAGTTTGCGAACTTGAACCATAGCCTCATCCTTTGTTTGAACTTTCCTCGGCCAGCGAGAAGGTTTTGTAGCGGCTGCCATAAGGCACTGCGTGGTGGCCACGACCACCACGCGGGATTATTTTCTGCATGCCCCGGGAGCACCTGACGGCCACTCACCTCCAGCAACTTGCCAAGCATAGCGCCCAGCTAGATTCATTCTGCAAATTGTTGCCAAGTATCTTTTACAGCAGGTCTTTTATCAACAATTCAGCCAGCTGCACAGCGTTCAAGGCCGCACCTTTGCGGACATTGTCCGAGGTCAGCCACAGATTCAGTTCCGCCGCATCATCGATGCCGGAACGAACCCGCCCCACATAGACTACGTCCTGGCCCACGGCGTCACCCACAGCGGTGGGATAATCACCGGCTTCCACCAATTCCAGGCCCGGAGCGGCCTCCAGCGCCGCGTTTACCGCCGCCAGATCGACATCGGCACCCGACTGCAGAGTCACGCTATAGCTATCGCCAAAAAACACCGGCGCTTGAATGCAAGTGACAGAAATCTTTAATAAAGGCTGCCCCAGCACTTCACGCAGTTCCCTGACCAGGCGCTTTTCCAACAGGGTATGACCCTGGGCATCCGGCGTGCCAACCTGGGCCAGCAGATTGAAGGCCACCTGGCGGTCAAAGAAGCGCGGCTCCAGCGGGCGTACATTCAACAGCTCGGCGGTTTGTCGAGCCAGTTCGCTGACTGCCTCACGCCCCTGGCTGGAGATGGCCAGACTGGCGGTCAGGCTCACCCGCTGAATGTCCAGCAAGTCCTGCAAAGGCGCCAGAGCCACCGCCAAAGCGGTCGCCGCGGCACTAGGGCTGCTCAGCTGCACGGGCTTGGGCAGGCCGACCAGCACCTGGGCGTTGGCCTCAGGCACGACATTGGGCGCCTGGGTCGACGGCAAAGCGCCGGCAAGGTCGATCACTGCGCAGTTGGCCGCGGTAGCACGAGGCGCGAAGCTCAGGGTTACCGCTGGACCTGCGGCAAAAAATGCCAGTTGCACCTTGCTGAAATCGAATTCGTCGACCTCACGCACACGCACGTTCTTGCCGCGAAACGGCACCGAATGACCGGCCGACTCGCTGCTGGCCAGCAGGTGCAGGTTGGCAATCGGGAAATCGCGCTCTTCGAGTACCTGCACCAGGGTTTCGCCAACGGTACCGGTGGCACCGATCACGGCAATATCAAAGGATGGAGTCATGGCGCTACCTCAGGTGAAACGGGGGAGCGGCACTTTACCCGGCACAGGGTGACGAGGCAATTCGCGGAGGCCGGCGGCAGGGACGGCCAACTTAGCCGGGCAGCCTGCTCCTGCGAAGGCAAGCATAAAAAAACCCGCGCCCTGGTTCGGGCGCGGGTTCTTTCAGCCCCTCAGTGGATCAACGTTCCAGGAGGATCCGCAGCATGCGCCGCAGCGGTTCGGCCGCGCCCCACAGCAACTGGTCGCCCACGGTGAAGGCACCGAGGAACTGCGAACCCATGTTCAGCTTGCGCAGACGACCAACCGGAATGTTCAGGGTGCCGGTGACCTTGGTCGGGCTCAGCTCCTGCATGCTGATGTCACGCTGGTTCGGCACCAGCTTGACCCAGGGATTGTGCTGGCTGATCAGCCCTTCGATATCGGCGATCGGCACGTCTTTGTTGAGCTTGATGGTCAGCGCCTGGCTGTGGCAGCGCATGGCGCCGATACGCACGCAGATGCCGTCCACCGGAATCGGGCTCTTGAAGCGGCCGAGGATCTTGTTGGTTTCGGCCTGGGCCTTCCACTCTTCGCGGCTTTGGCCGTTGGGCAGTTCCTTGTCGATCCACGGAATCAGGCTGCCGGCCAGCGGCACGCCAAAGTTCTCGGTCGGATAGGCATCGCTGCGCATGGCCTCGGCCACCTTGCGATCGATATCGAGGATGGCGCTGGCCGGATTGGCCAGGTCATCGGCAACCGCCGCATGGGTCGCGCCCATCTGCTTGATCAGCTCACGCATGTTCTGCGCGCCGGCACCGGAGGCCGCCTGGTAGGTCATGGCGCTCATCCACTCCACCAGGCCGGCTTCGAACAAGCCGCCCAGGCCCATCAGCATCAGGCTGACGGTGCAGTTGCCGCCGATGTAGTTCTTGGTCCCGGCATCCAGTTGCTGGTCGATGACCTTGCGGTTCACCGGGTCGAGGATGATCACCGCGTCATCCTGCATGCGCAGGCTGGATGCGGCGTCGATCCAGTAGCCCTGCCAGCCCGCTTCGCGCAGCTTGGGGAAGACCTCACTGGTGTAGTCGCCACCCTGGCAGGTCAGAATCACGTCGAGGCTTTTCAACTCTTCAATGCTGTAGGCGTCCTTCAGCGGAGCAATATCCTTGCCCACCGACGGCCCTTGGCCACCGACATTGGAAGTGGTGAAAAACACCGGTTCAATAAGATCGAAGTCCTGCTCTTCCAGCATCCGCTGCATGAGCACGGAACCGACCATACCGCGCCAACCGATCAGACCTACACGTTTCATCGCAACTACACCTTTACAAAAGTGGGCCACTGTCTACGCAGTGGGCCCGAAAGATTACAGATTCCGCAGCGCGGCGACTACTGCATCGCCCATTTCCTGCGTACCGACTTTGGTGCAACCGGCCGACCAGATGTCTCCGGTGCGCAAACCCTGATCCAGTACCCGGCTCACCGCCTGTTCGATGGCGTCCGCTGCGTCGGTCAAGTTGAAGCTGTAGCGCAGCATCATCGACACCGAGAGGATGGTCGCCAGCGGGTTGGCTATGCCCTGCCCGGCAATGTCCGGCGCCGAACCGTGGCACGGCTCGTACATGCCCTTGTTGTTGGCATCCAGGGACGCCGACGGCAGCATGCCGATGGAACCGGTGAGCATCGAGGCTTCGTCGGAAAGAATGTCGCCGAACATGTTGTCGGTGACGATCACGTCGAACTGCTTCGGCGCACGCACCAGTTGCATGGCGGCGTTGTCGACATACATATGGCTCAGCTCGACATCCGGATAGTCCTGGGCGACTTGCTCGACCACTTCACGCCACAGCTGGCTGGAGGCCAGGACGTTGGCCTTGTCCACCGAGCACAGTTTCTTGCCGCGCACGCGAGCCATGTCGAAACCCACCCGGGCGATGCGGCGGATTTCACTTTCGCTGTAAGGCAGGGTGTCGTAGGACTGGCGCTCGCCGTTTTCCAGCTCGCGGGTGCCACGAGGGGCGCCGAAGTAAATGCCGCCGGTCAGTTCGCGAACGATGAGGATGTCCAGGCCGGAAACGATTTCCGGTTTCAGGCTCGAGGCATCTGCCAGTTGCGGGTAGAGAATCGCCGGACGCAGGTTGCCGAACAGGCCCAGTTGCGCGCGGATCTTCAACAGACCGCGCTCAGGACGAATGTCGCGCTCGATCTTGTCCCATTTCGGCCCGCCCACCGCCCCCAGCAACACCGCATCGGCGGCACGAGCGCGGTCCAGGGTTTCGTCAGCCAGAGGCACGCCGTGCTTGTCGATGGCGGCGCCACCAATCACGTCGTGGCTCAGCTCGAAGCCCAGGCGGTACTTGTCATTGGCCAACTCCAGCACCTTGACCGCCTCGGCCATGATTTCCGGACCAATACCATCACCTGGGAGAATCAGAATCTGCTTGCTCATGCGTTCCTCGTTTGCTCTGTCGGCCGGCCCCTAGGCGCAACCGGAAAAGTTCTATCGCTCGGCCCACAGCACCAGTACATCAGTACTGAACGAACCATCGGCCTCAATCTCAAAATATTCGCGCACTTCGTTGCCCATCGCCTGCTGCAGCTCGCGGATCGCCACCCGCAGCGGCTCGGGGGTGCGCATGCGCTCGACCCAGGACTGATACTCCAGGCGCAGCCGTTGCCGAGTGGTGCTGCGAGTGTGCAGCCCCGCTTCACTGACCTGGCGCAACCATTCACCCGCCGAATAATCGCGCACATGGCTGGTATCGCGCAGCACTTCGACGCTTTGCAGGTAAGTGTCCAGCAGCGGGCTGCCCGGCGACAACACATCGATGAATGCCGCCACACCACCGGGCTTGAGCACCCGGCGCACTTCCCGCAGGGCCAGGCCCAGGTCGCTCCAGTGGTGAGCAGAATAACGACTGAAGACGAAATCGAACTCACCGTCGGCAAATGGCAAGCGTTCGGCGGCCCCTTTCACACTGCGAATGTTGTGCAGATTACGCTCCTGTGCAGCTGCCGACACCACATCCAGCATCTGCTGGGAGAGGTCGTAGGCCACCACCTCCCTGACCAGCGGCGCCACATGGAAGCTGACATGACCGGCACCGCACCCAAGATCCAGGACCCGCGCCTGCTCCTGGCCCGCCACCTCGGCCTGTAGCAGGGCGAATTCGGCGCCTTGAGCGTGTACAGCGCTGCTCAGGTAGGCCGAAGCCTGTTCACCAAATTGCTTCTGTACTACCTGGCTGTGGGCGTTGCTGGTCATGGCACGATCCTTCTGGACAAGGGGGACAGCGTTGGCTGGCAAGCCAGCTCCTGCAAGGCCGGCACCTGCGGGATTCTGCAGGCACCGACTTGCCGACGATCAGGCGTCGCGAAACAACCAGGGCTGGCTGGCCCGGTGCTTGGCTTCAAAGGCGGCGATGGCGTCGCCGTCCTGCAAGGTCAGACCGATGTCGTCAAGACCGTTGAGCAGGCAGTGCTTGCGGAACGCATCGATCTCGAATTTCAGCACCTTGCCATCAGGACGGGTCACGGTTTGCGCCTCAAGGTCGATACGCAACTGGTAACCCGGGGTGGCTTCGACCTGCTGAAACAGTTCATCCACTTCCGCGTCACTGAGGATGATCGGCAACAAGCCGTTCTTGAAGCTGTTGTTGAAGAAGATGTCGGCATAGCTCGGGGCGATGATGCTGCGAAAACCGTACTCTTCCAGCGCCCACGGCGCGTGCTCGCGGCTGGAACCGCAGCCGAAGTTCTCCCGCGCCAGCAACACACTGGCGCCTTGGTAACGCTCGGCGTTGAGGACGAAATCCTTGTTCAGCGGGCGCTTGGAGTTGTCCTGGTAAGGCTGCCCCACATCCAGGTAGCGCCACTCGTCGAACAGGTTGGGGCCGAAACCGGTGCGCTTGATCGACTTGAGGAACTGTTTGGGGATGATCTGATCGGTGTCGACGTTGGCACGATCCAAAGGCGCGACCAAACCATTGTGCTGGGTGAAAGCTTTCATGCTGCGCTCCTTAGATCAATTCACGGACGTCGACGAAACGCCCGCTGACAGCGGCGGCGGCGGCCATGGCCGGGCTCACCAGGTGGGTGCGCCCACCGGCGCCCTGGCGCCCTTCGAAGTTGCGGTTCGAGGTGGAAGCGCAATGCTCGCCGGACTCCAGGCGGTCCGGGTTCATCGCCAGGCACATCGAGCAGCCCGGCTCGCGCCATTCAAAACCGGCTTCGAGGAAGATCTTGTCCAAGCCTTCCGACTCGGCCTGGGCCTTCACCAGGCCCGAACCCGGCACCACGATCGCCTGCTTGATGGTGGAAGCCACTTTGCGGCCCTTGGCGATGACCGCGGCGGCGCGCAAGTCTTCGATCCGCGAGTTGGTGCAGGAGCCGATGAAGACCCGGTCCAACTGGATGTCGGTGATTGCCTGATTGGCGCTCAAACCCATGTATTTCAAGGCACGGACGATGGAGTCGCGCTTGACCAGATCCATTTCCTTGGCCGGGTCCGGCACGCGCTGATCCACGGCCAGGACCATTTCCGGCGAGGTGCCCCAGCTGACCTGCGGCTTGATCTGCGCAGCGTCGAGCTCGACCACGGTGTCGAACCGGGCATCGGCATCCGACACCAGATCCTTCCAGGCCTCGACGGCCAAGTCCCATTCGGCGCCTTTAGGGGCGAACGGACGGCCCTTGACGTAGGCCACGGTCTTGTCGTCCGCCGCCACCAGGCCGACACGGGCACCGGCTTCGATGGACATGTTGCAGATGGTCATGCGGCCTTCGATGGACAGGTCGCGGATCGCGCTGCCGGCAAACTCGATGGCGTGCCCGTTGCCACCGGCGGTGCCGATCTTGCCGATAACCGCCAGAACGATGTCCTTGGCGGTCACGCCGAACGGCAAGGTGCCTTCCACGCGCACCAGCATGTTCTTCATCTTCTTGGCCACCAGGCACTGGGTAGCGAGCACGTGCTCCACCTCGGAGGTGCCGATACCGTGGGCCAAAGCGCCGAAAGCACCGTGAGTCGAGGTATGGGAGTCACCGCAGACCACGGTCATGCCCGGCAGGGTGGCGCCCTGCTCCGGACCGATCACGTGGACGATGCCCTGGCGCACGTCGTTCATCTTGAATTCGACAATGCCGTATTCGTCACAGTTGTCATCGAGGGTCTGCACCTGCAGACGGGAAACCTGGTCGGCAATCGCTTCGATCCCGCCCTTGCGCTCGGGGGTGGTCGGTACGTTGTGGTCCGGGGTGGCGATGTTGGCATCGATGCGCCAAGGCCTGCGCCCGGCCAGACGCAGGCCTTCGAAAGCTTGTGGCGAGGTCACTTCGTGGATGATGTGACGATCGATATAGATCAGCGCCGAACCATCGTCGCGCTGCTTGACCAAATGCGAATCCCAGAGCTTGTCGTAAAGCGTCTTGCCGGCCATCGGACCATTCCTCATCAGCTTGTTTCTATGCCCCGGGCCCCGATCGTGAGCCGATCAATAACCCCTTGGCTTGTGAGGCTGATGCTATGGCGTTAGATTAAATAACTCAAATTCATATTTTTCATGCTTTGGATAACCAACTGGAATGCAACCATGGACCTGGCCAACCTCAACGCCTTCATAGCCATTGCCGAAACCGGCAGCTTCTCCGGCGCCGGAGAACGCCTGCACCTGACCCAGCCCGCCATCAGCAAACGCATCGCCGGCCTGGAGCAGCAGCTCAATGTGCGGCTGTTCGACCGCCTGGGCCGGGAAATCGGCCTGACCGAGGCCGGACGCGCCCTGCTGCCCCGGGCCTACCAGATCATCAACGTGCTGGACGACACCCGCCGCGCCCTGACCAACCTCAACGGCGAAGTCAGCGGCCGCCTGACCCTGGCCACCAGCCATCACATCGGCCTGCATCGCCTACCGCCGCTGCTGCGGGCCTTTACCCGGCGCTATCCGCAAGTGGCGCTGGACATTCAATTCCTCGATTCAGAGGTGGCCTACGAGGAAATTCTCCATGGCCGGGCCGAACTGGCGGTGATCACCCTGGCACCAGAACCCCACAGCCTGATCAGGACAAGCGCCGTGTGGGACGACCCGCTGGACTTCGTCGCCGCCCCGGAGCATCCATTGGTCAGCAATGGCCAGATCAGCCTGGCGGACATTGCCCTGCATCCGGCGGTATTTCCCGGCGGCAACACCTTTACTCACCATATCGTCCAACGTCTGTTCGAGGCTCAGGGCCTGACGCCGAACATCGCCATGAGCACTAACTATCTGGAAACTATAAAGATGATGGTGTCCATCGGCCTGGCCTGGAGCGTACTGCCACGCACCATGCTCGATGATCAGGTGGCGCGCATCCCTTTACCGGGCATACAACTGCGACGCCAGCTAGGCTATATCCTGCACACCGAACGGACGCTGTCGAACGCTGCGCGGGCTTTCATGGCCCTACTGGATGCACAAGTCGATTGGCCAGGGAACCCGGCATAGCTTTTCCGGGTAGTGCCCGTGCCTCGCCGCACCGCCATGAGCACCTCGCGTGAAACGAATGACTCAGCTCAAGGCCTGACCCCCATGCCAAAACCCGCTGACCGTATTCCACCCATGCCGCGTATCCATGCCATCGACCCAAAGGAGTCGGAGCAGAGCTGGGAAAGCGCGCCACAGCTGCTTGCCGCCCTCAATGGCGCTCGGCTGGGGGCCTGGTACTGGGATATTGAAAGCGGGCAGATCAGTTGGTCCCGGGGCACCCAGGCACTGTTTGGCTTCGACCCGCGCCAGCCGCTGCCGGCCAACCTCGAATACCTTGACCTGCTGCCCATCGAAGACCGGGCCCGGACAATACGCGCCTTTCATTCGGTGCTGGCGGGCGCTCCGCTGGAACACGCCATGCACCATCGCATTCGCTGGCCCGATGGCAGCCTGCACTGGCTGGAGATCAACGGCAGCGTACTGCCGGACAAGCACGGCAAACCCCGCATGATCGGGGTGATCCGCGAGATCACCCACCAGCGCCAACGCGAGGAAGCCCTCAGCAACTCGGAAAAGCGCTTCGCCACCCTGTTTCACCTGTGCCCCAATACGGTGCTGCTGACTCGCCTGGAAGATGGCCTGATCAGCGAGGCCAACCAGTATTTCGAAAGCCAGTTCGGCTGGCCCGCCGCACATGTGATCGGCCGTACCACCCTGGAGATCGGCCTGTGGGTCAACCCCGAGCAGCGCGCCCAACTGATCAAGGCCGTGCAGAAGAAAGGCCAGGCTGCCAGCCTCGAAGTGCAGTTCCGCGCCAGCAACGGCCAGATCCACGACGGCATCCTCAGCGCACAGAAGATCGAACTGGAAGGCAAGCCCTACCTGCTCAGCACCTTTCTCGACACCAGCGAGCGCAAAAGAGCCGAACAGGCGCTCAAGGATAGCCAGGAGCGCCTCGACCTGGCCCTGGACTCGGCCCAACTGGGCACCTGGGACTGGCACATTCCCAGCGGCATGCTGTACGGCTCTGCGCGCGCCGCGCAATTGCATGGCCTGGCCCCGGCGCCCTTCCACGAATCCTTCGAGGCCTTTTTCGAGGGCGTACCCACCGAAGAACGCGACAGCATGCGCGATGCCTATCGCAGCCTGCGGGAAGGCCCGGCGGGCAACTACCAACTGACCTACCGAGTGCAGCTGGCAGACGGTAGCTCGCGCTACCTCGAAAGCCGCGCCCGCCTCTATCGCGACGAGTCGGGCAATCCCCTGCGCATGGCCGGGACGCTGCTGGACATTACCGAGCAGGTGGAGCGCGAACAGCGCCTGATCACCTCCGAGGAGAAGTTCGCCAGCCTGTTCCAGGTCAGCCCGGACCCCATCTGCCTGACCCAGCTGGAAACCGGCCAGTTCATCGAGATCAACTCAAGCTTTACCCAGACCTTTGGCTGGACCCAGGACGACGTGATCGACCGCAGCGCCGAGCAGATCGGCTTCTGGGAAGACCCGGCCCCGCGGCTGCGGCGAATCGAGCAGGTGATTCGCGAACAGGCGCTGAATAACGTAGCAGTGATGGTCAACCACAAGGACGGCCATTCGCTGACCTGCATCATTTCCAGCCGCCTGATTACCGTCGACAAACAGCCGTGCATCGTCACCACGTTGCGGGACATCACCCAGCAACAGCGCTCCGAGGCCGCCCTCAAGGCCAGCGAGGAGAAATTCGCCAAGGCCTTCCACTCCAGCCCCGACGCTATCACCATCACCGAGCGCGAAACCGGTCGCTATCTGGAGGTCAACGACGGCTTCTGCCGCCTGACCGGCTACCGCACCGATGAAGTGCTCGGCCACACCATGTACCAGGTCGGCATCTGGGCCGAAGAAGGCCAGCTCGCCACGCTGCTGGCGGAACTCAGACTCAAGGGACGCGTGCATCACCTGGAAATGCTCGGGCGCAACAAGCGCGGGGAAATCCTCACCCTCGAAGTGTCGGTGGAGCCGATCATCCTCAATGAAACCCCATGCCTGCTGCTCACGGCCCGGGATGTCAGCCTGCTGAAGAACGCCCAGGCGCAGATCCGCCACCTGGCCTACCACGACCCTTTGACCAACCTGCCCAACCGCGCCCTGTTGATGGACCGCTTGAGCCAGCAGATCGCCCTGCTCAAGCGCCACAACCTGCGGGGCGCGCTGCTGTTCCTCGACCTGGACCACTTCAAGCACATCAACGATTCCCTGGGCCACCCGGTGGGCGACACCGTGCTGAAGATCATCACCGCCAGGCTGGAAGCCAGCGTACGCATGGAGGACACCGTGGCACGCCTGGGCGGCGACGAATTCGTGGTACTGCTCAGCGGCCTGGAAGGCTCGCGCAATGAGGTCAGCGAGCAGGTACGGCACCTGGCGGGAACCCTGCGCGAACTGCTCTCGGAACCGATGTTCCTCGACGGCCAGCGGCTGCAGGTCACCCCCAGTATCGGCGTGGCGCTGATCCCCGATCACGGATCGACCCCCACCGACCTGCTCAAGCGCGCCGACATCGCCCTTTACCGGGCCAAGGACTCCGGGCGCAACACCACGCAGATGTATCACAACACCATGCAGAAGGCCGCCAGCGAGCGCCTGCGCATGGAAACCGACCTGCGCCTGGCCCTGTCCCGCGGCGAATTCAGCGTGCACTTCCAGCCCCAGGTCGACGCCCGCGACAACCGCATCGTCGGCGCCGAGGCCCTGGTGCGCTGGCAGCATCCAGAACTGGGTGCCCAATCACCGACCGAGTTCATCAAGGTACTGGAGGACAGCGGGCTGATCCTTGAAGTCGGCACCTGGATTCTCGATGAAGCCTGCCTGGCCTTCAGCCAACTGATGGCAGAGGGCCTGGTGGATCCTTATCACTTCAGCCTGTGCGTCAATATCAGTCCGCGCCAGTTCCGCCAGGCCGACTTTGTCGAGAAAATCGAACACAGCCTGACCGAGTACGCCTTGCCCTCGTCGCTGCTCAAGCTGGAAATCACCGAGGGCATCGTGATCCAGAACCTGGACGACACCATCAGCAAGATGCGCCGCCTGAAAAAGCTCGGCGTCAGCTTCGCCATGGATGACTTCGGCACCGGTTATTCGTCCTTGACCTACCTCAAGCGCCTGCCGGTGGACACCCTGAAGATCGACCAGTCCTTCGTCCGCGACGCCACCCATGACCCCAACGATGCGGAAATCATCCGCGCCATCGTCGCCATGGCCCGCAGCCTGAACCTGAAGGTCATCGCCGAAGGCGTGGAAACCCCGCAGCAACTGGAATTCCTCCAGGGGCTGGACTGCCATCTGTACCAGGGCTACCTGCACAGCCAGCCGCTTCCCCTCGGCGAATTCAAGAAACTGCTGAAATGACAGGCACGAAAAAGGGCGCCACCAGGGCGCCCTTCTTTTGCAGCGGTCTTAGTGTTGCAGAGCCGGCTGCTGCGCACCGTTGATCGGGATGCGCTTTGGCTTGGCCTCTTCCGGCACGACCCGCAGCAGGTCGATGTTCAACAGACCGTTGCTCAGGGCCGCGGCCTTGACCTCGATATGGTCGGCCAGACGGAAGGACAGCTTGAATGCACGCTGGGCAATGCCCTGGTGCAGGTAGGTGACACTTTCATTGGCATCGCGCTTGCCACCACTCACGGTCAACACGCCTTTCTCCACTTGCAGTTCCAGGTCTTCTTCCTGGAAACCGGCTGCCGCGATGACGATGCGGTATTGGTCGTCGGCGTGTTTTTCAACGTTGTAGGGTGGATAGCTGCTGCCCGGTTCATTGCGCAACGCCGATTCGAACAGGTCGTTGAAACGGTCGAAGCCAACAGAGGAACGGAACAGTGGAGCCAGGGAAAATGCAGTACTCATGGGTCTATCTCCTGATATTTCAGCGAGTGGTTATCTCCGCGACCCGAATTCGGCGTCGCGTACCCAAGAGATAGGGATCGGCCCCGGCATTTCAAGAGCCCTTTTTTGAATTTTTTACGCCGCCTCGCTGCGCGCCACACCCAACAGGCGCCCCACCTGGTCCAGATCGGTTTCCCGGCGCAGAGCAGTAAACAATTCCACCGCCTCCGGGTAGTTGCGGGTCAGCATGGCCAGCCACTGCTTGAGCCGCCCCGGCGCCGAACGCGGCGTCAATTGCACCACCACCTGGGCCCAGAATTCCTGGAGCAGGGGCTGCAGATCGGCCCAGGACATGGCCACCACCTCTTCGCCCGCCCGGGCAGCGGCGATCTGTCGCGCCAGGTCGGGACGCGACACCAAGCCACGGCCGAGCATGATGTCCTCGACACCACTGATCTCCCGGCAGCGCCGCCAATCCTCGACGCTCCAGATATCGCCGTTGGCGAACACCGGCACCTTGACCACCTCCTGGACCCGGGGAATCCACTCCCAGTGAGCCGGCGGCTTGTAGCCATCGACCTTGGTCCGGGCGTGAACCACGATATGCTCGGCACCGCCCTCGGCCAACGCGGTCGCGCACACCAGCGAGCCGTCCGGACTGTCGAAACCCAGCCGCATTTTTGCCGTCACCGGAATGTGCGCCGGCACCGCGCGCCGCACATGCTCGACGATCTGGTTCAGCAGCTCGGGCTCCTTGAGCAGCACCGCCCCGCCCCGGGACTTGTTGACGGTCTTGGCCGGGCAACCGAAGTTCAAATCGATGACCTCACTGCCCAGCTCACAGGCCAGCGCGGCGTTCTCGGCCAGGCACACCGGATCCGAACCCAGCAACTGCACGCGCAACGGCACTCCGGCAGCGGTATGCGCACCGTGCAGCAACTCGGGCGCGAGCTTGTGGAAATAGGCAGGCGTCAACAGACGGTCGTTGACGCGGATGAACTCGGTGACACACCAGTCGATCCCGCCAACACGGGTCAATACATCCCGCAGGATGTTGTCGACCAACCCTTCCATGGGCGCCAGGGCAATTTGCATGAAACACACTCAACGAAAAAACGGGCGAAAAAACGTCCGCCAGTTTACTGGGTTTCGCCCTTGAACAGGAGTTTTGTAGGGACTTGTGAGCCGCGAACAAGCCCGGGTGGACGCCTTCGCTGACAAGCCGCTTCCGACACAGGCACGAGCAGGTGTCAGGAGCCTTGCAGGGCCGGGCCATAGCCTTCGAGGAACTCGGCCGGCATGCGCTTGGGTTTACCGCTGGACAGCTCGATGCAGACGAAGGTGGTCTGAGCCCGCAACAGGGTGCTGCCATCGCTCGGACGAACCAACTGGAAACGCCGGGCCATCTTCAGACGCTGGTCCCAATCGACGATCCAGGTAGCCAGTTGCAACTCATCCCCTTCGTATGCGGCAGCCAGGTAGTCGATCTCGTGTCGCACCACGGCCATCGCCCGATCCAGCCGGCGATACTCCGCCAGATCCAGCCCCAGGCGCTGGGAGTGCCGCCAGGCACAACGCTCCAGCCAAGAAACATAAACTGCATTGTTGGCGTGCCCCAGACCATCGATATCCTCGGCCGCCACCTGCAGATCGATGACGAATGGCGTTGCCAGATCCCAACTCATGCCCTACTCCCGGCCAGATTTTTGACCGGGGCAGTGTAGCGGATGCTCAAGCAGATTGGCGCGCTTGCAGATGGAGCCCGGTAACCAGGGCAAGCACTGCTTCGACCACCCGCGGATCGGCCAGCACCCGCTGATGGCCACCCTCGCTCAAGCGCAACAGGCGACTGTCGAACCAGGCCTGATGGATCAGCTCCGACTCCTGGACCGGCACGAAGCGATCATCCTCCGCGTGAACGATCAGACCCGGCATGTCCAGCTGATACTGGGCCACATCCAGGCTTGCCGCGCGCATGCCGACGTCTTTCTCCACCTGACGAATAAAGGCCGAGCGCGCCCGGGGCGGCAAGCCCATGTAACGGGCGAAACCGCGCAATACGCCGAGGATGCGGGCGGGTGCAGCAATGCTGACCAGGGTTTCGCTACGCAGCCCCAATTGCACGGCGAGCATGGCGCTGGCGCCGCCCATGGAATGGCCGATCACCGCACGCAACGGCGGCAACTCTGCGGCGGCCTCCAGCATCGCTCTGGCGAATAGCACCACATTGGCCTCATCCCCCGGAGAACGGCCATGGGCCGGCCCCTCCAGCGCCACCGCGGTATAACCGGCCGTCACCAGCGCATCGACCAGACTGGCGAACTGGGTGGGTCGCCCTTCCCAGCCATGCATCAGCATCACCGTTGGCCCCTGCCCCCAACGCAAGGCAGAAAGCCCAAAGCGCAGGGTCAGTCGCTCGGCGCGCGCCAGCAGCGGCAGTTCCCAGTCCCGCGGCGGCAGCTCGCGAGGTGTCATGAACAGCTGGCGCATCCGGTTTGCCACCCATTGAGGAGCCACCCAGCCAAGGGTGCCATTGACGCCACGAATCCAGCTCAATCCGCTCATCTCTCACCACCTCGCAACCGAACTTCAGGTCATTGAATTGCCGACTTGGCGGCACGCAACAAACGATCGGACAACTCCCCCGGGCCCAGGGCCCGCGCCAGGGACAGCCCTCCCACCATCAACGCCATGTCCGCAAGGGCCTTGTCCGTGTCCTCCGGGCAAGTGGCCAACTGCGCCACCATCAACTCCATGTGTTCATTCAAGGCTTTGCGAAAACTCTCGGGCAACCGCCCAAACTCGCCCACGGACGCCGGAATCGGGCAGGCCTGCTCCGTGGAGTCGCGATGCTTGCGCGACAGGTAGAAAGCCGCCGTCAGCGCCCTGCGCTCCTCGCCACTGAGGCTTGAGTCCATCTCGTCGAGCAAGCCGCGGCGGTGGGAGAGCAATTGGGTAAAGGCTTCGAGCATCAACGCATCCTTGCTCTCAAAGTGCGCATAGAAGCCGCCTACAGTCAGCCCGGCCGCGCCCATTACTTCACCCACGCTGGGTTCCGCAGGACCCCGCTGAATCAGCGCGGAACTGGCGGCCTGGAGAATACGTTCGCGGGTTTGAGCTTTTTTGTCGTTCATCGTTGCCTCCGAATATTACGAAAAGAATATTATGCTCATAATAATTTTCCGCAAGTCGCCAGTGTGACCATCGGTCAGAAGTACAGATTCAGGGAGAGAGCGGGAGCTGGCTGGGCACCAGAAAAACAAAAGGGCCATTCAATGATTGAATGACCCTTAAAAATCCCGCAGAGCGGGTAATCGTGGCGTCCCCTAGGGGACTCGAACCCCTGTTACCGCCGTGAAAGGGCGGTGTCCTAGGCCACTAGACGAAGGGGACACAAACCTTCTGACAGCTGACCAGCGCTGAGTACTGGTCGATTCAAGGCCGGTGTGGCCAGACCTTGAACTGTAAATTGGTGGAGCTAGACGGGATCGAACCGTCGACCTCTTGCATGCCATGCAAGCGCTCTCCCAGCTGAGCTATAGCCCCGGATTTTCGCCTCGCGGCGCAGCGATATCTTGCAATATCGCTTGTGTGAAACTGGCGTCCCCTAGGGGACTCGAACCCCTGTTACCGCCGTGAAAGGGCGGTGTCCTAGGCCACTAGACGAAGGGGACACAAACCTTCTGACAGCTGACCAGTGCTGAGTACCGGTCGATTCAAGGCCGGTGTGGCCAGACCTTGAACTGTAAAATTGGTGGAGCTAGACGGGATCGAACCGTCGACCTCTTGCATGCCATGCAAGCGCTCTCCCAGCTGAGCTATAGCCCCGGATTTTCGCCTCGCGGCGCAGCGACATCTTGCAACATCGCTTGTGTGAAACTGGCGTCCCCTAGGGGACTCGAACCCCTGTTACCGCCGTGAAAGGGCGGTGTCCTAGGCCACTAGACGAAGGGGACGCAAACCCTTCTATACAACTGATCGGCGCTGAGTACCGATCAATTCAAGGCCGGTGTGGCCAGGCCTTGAACTGTAAATTGGTGGAGCTAGACGGGATCGAACCGTCGACCTCTTGCATGCCATGCAAGCGCTCTCCCAGCTGAGCTATAGCCCCTCGTCGGTGAGGACGGGGCGAATCTTAAGGGGGGATCTGAAGGCTGTCAATTTTTTTTCCGCTTTTTGAAAAAAAATTTGCCGGGATAACAACCACTTACCGCCCCGCCCCGAAAAACCTGGCTTTTGCGGCCTTGCCGGCCCATATCAACTCCCGCAAAAGGGCCATTACAAGCCGGCAGAAAACGCCAAGGGCGACGATCAAACCGTCTGCGCCTGGACTTCAAGCGTAGCCGAAAAGATCGCCGCCCCTGGCGCAACCGTCCCGCAAAGGCGCCTTAGCCAATGGCGCCCAGCAGTTTTTCCCATTCCTTGTTCTCTTTCTTCGACACGCCACCGAGCAGGTCGATGGCCTGACGCAGACGGAAACGGGTCAGGTCCGGCCCCAGAATCTCCATGGCATCAAGCACCGATACCGAACTGGCCTGGCCAGTGATGGCCGCGAACATCAGCGGCATGGCGTCGCGCAGCTTCAGTTCCAGGGATTCAACCACCGCCTGAATGGTCGCGGTGATGCTGTCTTTCTCCCACTGACGCAGGCTTTCGAGCTTCCACAGGATCAACTGCATCAGCTGCCGCACCTGATCACCAGAAAGCTTCTTGGACTCGAACAACTTGGCATCCGGGGTCACGCCACCAGCGAAGAAGAAGCCGGCCAAAGGCGCGATCTGGCTGAATGTCTCGACCCTGCCCTGCACATGCGGCGCGATCTTCATCAGGTATTCGGGGTTCAGCGCCCAGGTCTGGACCCGGCTGGCGAACTCTTCCACCGGCAGATCCCGCAGCCACTGGCCATTGAGCCAGGACAGCTTCTCGATATCGAAGATCGGCCCCCCCAGGGATACCCGCGACAGATCGAAGTTGTCGACCATTTCCTGCAACGAGAACTTCTCGCGCTCATCCGGCATCGACCAGCCCATGCGCCCCAGGTAGTTGAGCATGGCCTCGGGCATGAAGCCCATGCGCTCGTAGAAGGTCACCGAGGTCGGGTTCTTGCGCTTGGACAGCTTGCTCTTGTCCGGGTTGCGCAGCAGCGGCATGTAGCACAGCTGCGGCTGCTCCCAACCGAAGTATTCGTAGAGCAGGATCAGTTTCGGCGCCGAAGGCAGCCATTCCTCGCCGCGCAGTACGTGGGTGATGCCCATCAAGTGGTCATCGACCACGTTGGCCAGGAAGTAGGTTGGCAGGCCGTCGGTCTTCATCAGCACTTGCATGTCCATGCGATCCCACGGGATCTCGACGTCGCCACGCAACATGTCCGGCACCACGCAGACGCCTTCGGTCGGCACCTTCATGCGGATCACGTGAGGCTCGCCGGCCGCCAGGCGCCGGGCCACTTCTTCCTTGGACAGCAGCAGCGCACG
This sequence comes from Pseudomonas saponiphila, assembly GCF_900105185.1. Lineage (NCBI taxonomy): Bacteria > Pseudomonadati > Pseudomonadota > Gammaproteobacteria > Pseudomonadales > Pseudomonadaceae > Pseudomonas > Pseudomonas saponiphila. The sequence continues at coordinate 4,294,580 of NZ_FNTJ01000001.1, forward strand.
GCCGTCGTAACGCGGGGTTTCGCCACGGGCCATCTGTTCGGCACGCATCTGGTCCAGCTCTTCGGCAGTGCAGAAGCACGGGAAGGCGTGCCCCAGGTCCACCAATTGCTGGGCGTACTTCTGGTAGATGTCACCGCGCTCGCTCTGGCGATACGGGCCGTGAGGACCGCCGACATCCGGCCCTTCGCTCCAATTGATGCCCAACCAGCGCAAGGCGTCGAAGATCTGCTGCTCGGACTCGCGGGTCGAGCGCAACTGATCGGTGTCTTCGATACGCAGAATGAACTCACCGCCATGCTGCTTGGCAAAGCAATAGTTGAACAAAGCGATGTAAGCGGTACCTACGTGGGGGTCCCCGGTAGGCGATGGCGCGATGCGCGTGCGAACGGTGGTCATGGCTGGTCTCGAACAGATAGAAAAACGAGGAATAAAACAGGGGGCGAATGGTAACAGGCGACACCAGCACCGCTCCAGTGAGGAGGGCATTTAAGCCAAGGTTGCGACTACAGGCCGCTACCAGCCCGCTGAATGGCCAATAATCAACAGGCGGCATTTACCACCCAGTGGCTATATGCCAGATTCGCCGGCTGATAGATTTCCTTACACTTTTTCTCGACTACAGTCTGCCCATGCCTGCCCAACTCAAGCGTCGCCTGTTTGTTTTCCTGTCTCTGGTCCTGCTGATCACCCTGGGGCTGTTCGCCCATTGGTGGTTCCACGGCCGTTTTTATGAAACCACCGATAACGCCTACGTCCAGGGCGAAATCACCCGGGTTTCCAGCCAACTGAGCGCACGGATTGAAGAAGTACGAGTGCAGGACAACCAGCACGTAGAGAAAGGCCAATTGCTGATACGCCTGGAAGGTCAGGACTTCCAGCTGGCGGTGGACCGCGCCCAGGCCGCTCTCGCCACCCGTGAAGCCGAACGCCTGCAGGCCCAGAGCAAACTGACCCAACAAGCCAGCCTGATCGCCGCCAGCCAGGCTCAGGTGGCATCGAGCCAGGCCAGCCTCGGCCGCTCGCAGATCGACCTGTCCCGAGCCCAGACCCTGCGCAAGCCCGGCTATGTCTCCGAGGAACGGGTCACCACCCTTTCCGCCGACAACCACATCGCCCGCTCCCAGGTGGCCAAGGCTGAAGCCGACCTGCAAGGCCAGCGCCAACAGGTCAACGCCCTGAACGCCGAGATCAAGCGCCTCGACGCTCAGATTGCCAATGCTCAGGCCGACCTGGCCCAGGCGCAATTGAACCTGACCCGCAGCGAAATCCACGCCCCCATCAGCGGCATCATCGGCCAGCGTGCGGCGCGCAGCGGCCAGGTGGTACAGGCCGGCGCCTACCTGCTGTCGATCGTTCCGGACCAGGACATCTGGGTTCAAGCCAACTTCAAGGAGACGCAGATCGGCCACATGCAACCCGGACAACAGGCCGAGCTGACCTTCGACGCCTACGGCGACACCCCGATCCAGGCCCGGGTCGACAGCCTGTTCGCCGCCTCGGGCGCACAGTTCAGCCTGCTGCCACCGGACAACGCCACCGGCAACTTCACCAAGGTGGTACAACGCATTCCGGTGAAACTGACCTTCGCCCCCGACAACCCCCTGCAGGGCAAGATCCGGCCGGGGATGTCGGTCACGGTCAAAGTGAACGTCAAAGACCCTGTCGATGGCCGGTGATCAACTGCTGCGCCCGCTGACGGAACCCAGCCGACGCGACTGGATAGCGGTCATGAGCGCCATGCTCGGCGCCTTCATGGCGGTGCTCGACATCCAGATCACCAACTCCTCGCTGAAGGATATCCAGGGCGCCCTCTCCGCCACCCTTGAGGAAGGCTCGTGGATTTCCACCTCCTACCTGGTGGCGGAGATCATCATGATTCCCCTCACTGCCTGGCTGGTGCAGTTGCTCTCGGCCCGGCGGCTGGCGACCTGGGTTTCGGTGGGTTTCCTGATCGCCTCCCTGCTCTGCTCCATGGCCTGGAGCCTGGAAAGCATGATCGTGTTCCGCGCCCTGCAGGGCTTTACCGGCGGCGCGCTGATTCCCCTGGCGTTCACCCTGACCCTGATCAAGCTCCCCGAGCACCATCGGGCCAAGGGCATGGCCATGTTCGCCATGACCGCCACCTTCGCCCCCTCCATCGGCCCGACCCTGGGTGGCTGGCTGACGGAAAACTGGGGCTGGGAATACATCTTCTACATCAACGTGCCGCCGGGCCTGCTGATGATCGCCGGCCTGCTGTACGGCCTGGAAAAAAAGCAAGCCCACTGGGAACTGCTCAAAAGCACCGACTACACCGGCATCCTGACCCTCGGCCTGGGCCTGGGCTGCCTGCAGGTGTTTCTTGAAGAGGGCCACCGCAAGGACTGGCTGGAGTCGAACCTGATCGTGACCCTGGGCAGCATCGCCCTGGTCAGCCTGATCACCTTCGTCATCGTCCAGGTTTCCAAGCCCAATCCACTGATCAACCTGGGCATCCTGCGCAATCGCAACTTCGGCCTGTCGAGCATTTCCAGCCTGGGCATGGGCGTTGGCCTGTACGGCTCGATCTACCTGCTGCCGCTGTACCTGGCGCAGATCCAGAATTACAACGCCCTGCAGATCGGCGAAGTGATCATGTGGATGGGCATACCGCAGCTGTTCCTGATTCCCCTGGTGCCCAAGCTGATGCAGTTCATCTCGCCCAAATGGCTATGCGCCCTGGGGTTCGGCTTGTTCGGGCTGGCGAGCTTCTCTTCAGGCGTGCTCAATCCGGACTTCGCCGGGCCGCAATTCAACCAGATCCAGATCATCCGCGCCCTAGGCCAGCCGCTGATCATGGTCACCATTTCGCTGATCGCCACGGCTTACATACAGCCCCAGGATGCGGGCTCGGCTTCGAGCCTGTTCAACATCCTGCGCAACCTCGGCGGCGCCATCGGCATCGCCTTGCTGGCGACCCTGCTGGATGCCAGGACCAAGACCTATTTCGACTACCTGCGTGAAGCGCTGGTGCCCAGCAACCCGCAAGTGGCGGAACGCCTGGCGACCCTCACCGACAAGTTCGACAGCGAATCCGCGGCCCTGGGCAAGCTCAGCGAGATCACCCACCAGCAAGCGCAGATCATGGCCTACAACGACGCCTTCCATTTTGTCGGCATTGCCCTGGGCATCAGCATGCTGGCGGTGCTGTTGACCAAGGCCCTGCCCAAGGGCATCAAGGCCGGCGAAGCCCACTGACCCACAAATGGCCTGTAGGAGCTGGCTTGCCAGCGAATCGCCCCCCCAACCCTTGCACAGGATTTGAGGGCCTCTTCGCCGGCAAGCCGGCTCCTACGAGGGATCGAGTGGCGTTAGACGGTGAGCAGGCGCTCGCGCAGCTTGGCGATTTCGTCGCGCATCTGCGCCGCGGCCTCGAACTCCAGGTCGCGGGCCAATTGGTACATCTTCTCTTCGAGCTGACGGATGCGTTTGCTGATTTCGCTCGGCGAACGCAGCTCGTTTTCGTAGCGGGCACTTTCCTCGGCAGCCTTGGCCATGCCCTTGCGCTTCTTGCTGCGCGAGCCCGGCACAGTGGCGCCCTCCATGATGTCGGCAACGTCCTTGAACACCCCTTTGGGGGTGATGCCGTTGGCCAGGTTGAAGGCGATCTGCTTGTCACGCCGACGCTCGGTTTCGCCAATCGCCCGCTCCATGGAGCCGGTGATGCGGTCGGCATAGAGAATCGCCCGGCCGTTGAGGTTACGCGCGGCACGACCAATGGTCTGGATCAACGAGCGCTCGGAACGCAGGAAACCTTCCTTGTCGGCATCCAGAATCGCCACCAGGGACACTTCCGGCATGTCCAGGCCTTCACGCAGCAGGTTGATCCCCACCAGCACGTCGAACGTGCCCAGGCGCAGGTCGCGGATGATTTCCACCCGTTCCACCGTATCGATGTCCGAGTGCAGGTAGCGCACCCGTATGCCGTGGTCGGCCAGGTAATCGGTCAGGTCCTCGGCCATGCGCTTGGTCAGGGTGGTAACCAGCACCCGCTCTTCCAGCGCCACGCGCTTGGTGATTTCCGACAGCAGGTCGTCCACCTGGGTCAGGGCCGGGCGCACTTCCACTTGCGGGTCCACCAGGCCGGTGGGGCGCACCACCTGCTCCACCACGCGCCCGGCGTGTTCCGCTTCATAGTTGCCCGGAGTGGCGGAGACGAAGATGGTCTGTGGGCTGACACCTTCCCACTCGTCGAAGCGCATCGGCCGGTTATCCAGCGCCGACGGCAGGCGGAAGCCGTACTCCACCAGGGTTTCCTTGCGCGAACGGTCGCCCTTATACATGGCGCCGACCTGGGGCACGCTGACGTGGGATTCGTCGATCACCAGCAGCGCATCCGCCGGCAGGTAGTCGTACAAGGTGGGTGGCGCGGCCCCGGCGGGACGACCGGAGAGGTAGCGCGAGTAGTTCTCGATGCCGTTGCAGTAACCCAGTTCGAGGATCATCTCCAGATCGAAACGGGTGCGTTGCTCCAGGCGCTGGGCTTCTACCAGCTTGTTGTTGGCGCGCAGGTATTCCAGGCGCTCCTGCAACTCCACCTTGATCCCCTCGATGGCATCCAGCAGGGTTTCCCGCGGGGTCACGTAGTGGCTCTTGGGATAGAAGGTGAAACGCGGCAGCTTGCGGATCACTTCACCGGTCAACGGATCGAAGGCGCTGATGCTTTCCACCTCGTCGTCGAACAGCTCAATGCGGATCGCCTCCAAGTCGGATTCCGCCGGGTAGATGTCGATCACGTCGCCGCGCACGCGGAAGGTGGCACGGGCGAAGTCCATGTCGTTGCGGGTGTATTGCAAGTCCGCCAGGCGCCGCAGCAAGGCGCGCTGATCGAGTTTGTCGCCGCGGTCCACGTGCAGGACCATCTTCAGGTAGGTTTCCGGGCTGCCCAGGCCATAGATGCAGGACACCGTGGTAACGATGATGGCGTCCTTACGCTCCAGCAGCGCCTTGGTCGCGGACAGGCGCATCTGCTCGATGTGGTCGTTGATCGAGGCGTCCTTCTCGATAAAGGTATCGGACGACGGTACATAGGCTTCGGGCTGGTAGTAGTCGTAGTAGGAAACGAAATACTCCACCGCGTTATTCGGGAAGAACGCCTTGAATTCACCATACAACTGGGCGGCCAGGGTCTTGTTCGGCGCCAGTACCAGGGTCGGGCGCTGCACCTGGGCAATCACATTGGCGATGCTGAAGGTCTTGCCCGAGCCGGTCACGCCGAGCAGGGTCTGGTGGGCCAGCCCGGCCTCGATGCCTTCGACCAGCAGGCGGATGGCTTCCGGCTGGTCGCCGGCAGGCTGAAAGCGGGTGACTAGCTGGAATTCGGACATAACCTACCTCTGGGATCATTCGTGCGCGGCGATACCGTACAGGAACGAGAAAGACCGCGTACGACCGATGTCGCCGGGGAAAAAAACGCAATGAGCTGGATGTGGAGACAGATACCACGGCTTTCAAGGTAAAGGTCTTACACCCGATAACACCCGGAATATTGCAATAAGACTAACGGTCAAAAAATAAAGCGAAAAACTTGTCGCAAAAGGTCAATCGGCTGTCGCCCCCCGCGATGATGGCCTCTATACTAGCTCCCCGTTTGTGCACCGCTCTAGTGCATTCGGCTGGAGCGCGACACGTCCCTCCACACTCCATTCAGAGCCGCCGTAAAAATGAGCCTGTTCTCCGCTGTCGAAATGGCACCACGCGATCCAATCCTGGGCCTCAACGAAGCATTCAACGCCGACACCCGTACCGACAAGGTCAACCTTGGGGTGGGCGTGTACTGCAACGAGGAGGGACGCATTCCACTCCTGCGCGCCGTTGTCGAAGCCGAGACAATTCGCGCCGCTCAACACGCTTCCCGCGGCTACCTGCCGATCGACGGCATTGCCGCCTACGACCAGGCGGTACAAAAGCTGCTGTTCGGCAACGACTCGCCCCTGCTGGCCGCTGGTCGTGTAGTCACCACCCAGGCCGTTGGCGGTACTGGCGCCCTGAAAATCGGCGCCGACTTCCTCAAGCAACTGCTGCCCAACGCCGTGGTCGCCATCAGTGACCCGAGCTGGGAAAACCATCGCGCGCTGTTCGAAACCGCCGGCTTCCCGGTGCAGAACTACCGCTACTACGACGCCGCCACCCACGACGTGAACCGTGCCGGCCTGCTGGAAGACCTCAATGCCCTGCCGGCCCAGTCGATCGTGGTGCTGCACGCCTGCTGCCACAACCCGACCGGTGTCGACCTGAGCCCGCAGGACTGGAAAAACGTCCTGGAAGTGGTCAAGGCGAAAAACCTCGTGCCATTCCTCGACATGGCCTACCAGGGCTTCGGCGACGGCATCGATGAAGACGCCGCAGCCGTGCGCCTGTTTGCCGAGTCGGGCCTGACCTTCTTCGTATCCAGCTCCTTCTCCAAGTCGTTCTCGCTGTACGGCGAGCGCGTTGGCGCCCTGTCCATCGTCAGCAGCTCCAAGGAAGAAAGCGCCCGCGTGCTGTCCCAGGTCAAGCGCGTGATCCGCACCAACTACTCCAACCCGCCGACTCACGGTGCAACCATCGTCGCCGCGGTGCTGAACAACCCGGAACTGCGCGCCCAGTGGGAGCAGGAACTGGCGGAAATGCGCCTGCGGATTCGTGGCATGCGCACCCAGATGGTCGACCTGCTGGCCAAAGGCGCCCCTGAGCACGACTTCAGCTTTGTCGGTCGCCAATGCGGCATGTTCTCCTACTCCGGCCTGACCGTTGAGCAAGTGACCCGCCTGCGCAACGAGTTCGGTATCTATGCCCTGGACACCGGTCGCATCTGCGTCGCCGCGTTGAACCAGAGCAACATCGAGGTCGTGACCAAGGCCATCCTCCAGGTGATCTGATCCACCACCGCTGCGCAAAAAGGGGAAGCCAGGGTGCTTCCCCTTTTTTGTGCGCGCGCCGCTACTCTGCAGCCCAGCCCCCAGCATCCTCTAGACTGAAGCCACGCCTCCCCTGCCAATCGAGAATCCAGATGAAAAACGATGACCTGCGGGCCGACCGCGACGAACTTGAGCACTATCTGCCCCGCTCGCAGAAACGCGAGAAGAGCCTGGTGCTGCAAATCGCCCTCGGCGTATTTCTCGGCGGGCTGGCTCTGTGGCTGGTGCAACTGGCGGCCACGTCGCTGATGGCCAAACTGATGCTCGGTAGCCTGACCTTCGGCGGTTGAGCAGCCTCAACTCGTCAGCTCAGACAAGCGTTTACCGGCGGCGGCATCAAACGCCACGTACAGCGCCTCGGCCACCTGGCTCTTGATGGCCTGGGCGCTTTCCAGTCCAAGGACAAAACCTCGACCTTGCCGCCGGCACCCTGCAGATCGGGCGCCGATCCGGCCTGGGTGATGGCGTCCAGCAGCTTGCTGGGCTGAAGCCCTGCCCTTTGAGCGGGCTGATCTGCTCGATGCCCATCACGCTAGCCCGCAGCAAGGCGGGAAAAACCGGGAAGGAACCTGGGATAAATCGCAGCGGATCATAAAGGCCAACCTGTGCGGCTGGCGGCCGCTAGCCCGTGCAACCACTTCCTGACAGCCATGGCAGCCCCTAACGGATCACGTGTTGGCCCGCCAGCCGACAAAACCCTCGAAGTCATGCCGGCAGATCATGCAGATTCGCGCCGTGCTTAAAAAAATCTCCTCAGCTTGTTGACTTCCCTTTTTGAATCAGTAAGATACGGCGCATTCCGCGATAGCTCAGTTGGTAGAGCAAGTGACTGTTAATCACTGGGTCCCTGGTTCGAGTCCAGGTCGTGGAGCCATCTTCCTGTACTGATTTGCCTCAAGCCCAACAAGAGCGCCCTGCTCTTCCGGCAAGTCAGCCCAAACGCTTCTCCTCTATTGATTCTCCGACCCGCATGTCAGTCCGGCATGCGGGATAAGTGCTTTGTCGAGCCGAATGACTCATGCCAAGGTCTGGTTGCCTTGTCGCAATGGCCTGACGTAGGCTGTGCGCCTATTTTTTTGGCCAGTCAGACCACGATGTTCCTGCCAGCACAGTCCCCGTGCCTCTCCCCTTCGATGAGCCCTTCGGCAACCCTGGCGGTTGCCCAGCATGATTGCGCGATCAACCGGCGGCGCCGCAGCGTGCTGTTCGCCTTCACCTTCTCCCCGCACCAGAGCCGTCGCTAACCGCGATTGAGCCCGGTGCCGCTGGCCGGAGCTGGCTGAGTCTCGAAGCTCCCCCCACTTCATTGACCGCTTCGCCTGCAGCCGCGCCCTACGCCATGGGCCCAGGCCCGGTTATCGCCCGTATCTCGGCGGATGCTGTCACGCGGCGTCCGCGACACCTCTATTTTTTTAGCGCCTGAGTTAATGGCGCGGGTCTTGAAGATGAATAAAGCCTTGTTAGCCGCCCTGATCCTGGGCATTTCCATTGTCGGCCTGAGCATAGGCTCCACAGTGCCGATCCTCGCCCTGCGCCTGTATCAGGCCGGCGCTTCGAACAACCAGATCGGCATCATGTCGGCACTGCCTGCGGCGGGAATGATGCTCTCGGCCTTTCTGGTCAATGCCCTGGGCCAGCGCCTGACCCGGCGCCAGATCTATCTGCTGTGCTTCAGCCTCTGTGCGCTGAGCGTGGCGGCTCTGGAACTGCCCGATGCCAGTCTCTACAGCCTCGGCCTGGCCCGGGTCGCCATGGGCCTGGGGGCCGGGCTGATCATCATTCTCGGGGAAACCTGGGTCAATGAAATGGCCGAGGACGCCAGCCGCGGACGACTGGTGGCGGTCTACACCACCTGCTTCACTTTCTTCCAGCTGCTGGGCCCAGGGCTGGTGTCCTTGCTGGGCACCGAGGGGCCGGCGGTACTGGCGATCGTCAGCGTCGGCTACGCCATCGCGATTGCCGTGGTCTGGCTGACCCTGCCCCAGGCAGACGCCTCGAACCTCCATGAGGAAAGCCGGAGCTTCTCGGTTCTGGGCTTTATCCGCATCGCTCCGGCCTTGTGCGTGGGCATTCTGTTTTTCGCCTTTTTCGACAGCGTGGTGCTGTCGCTGTTTCCTGTGTATGCAGCCGGCCACGGCTACAGCATCAAGCTGGCGGCACTGATGGTGACCATCATTCTCCTGGGGGATACGGCATTCCAGTTTCCCCTGGGCTGGCTCTCGGACAAGCTGGGACGCCCCGGCATCTACCTGGGTTGCGGTTGCATCGCCCTGCTGATCGGCCTGTGCCTGCCGCTGCTGATGACCGCTCCCACCCTGCTCTGGCCAAGCCTGGTCATCCTGGGGGCGGCGGCTGGTGGTATCTACACCCTGGCCATCGTGCTGATCGGACAATCCTTCAGCGGAGCGGACCTGGTCACCGCCAATGCCAGTGCCGGCCTGCTCTGGGGTATTGGTAGCCTGCTGGGCCCTCTACTCAGTGGCGCCGCCATGAGCGGTGGCAGCTATGGCCTGCCACTGACCCTGGCGGTGGCCGCCGCGGTGGTCGTAGGGTTTGCCTTGTCCCTGGTGCGCCAGGAGCAACTGGACAACGTTGCGCAATAGCAGGATCGTCCCCTGCCGACGCGGCCGCAGGTCATTCACAGGCCGCGTTTTTGTCATTACCATCGCGCCCTTCGAAGCCCCCCAACGGATAACCCTGCAATGGACCGAGCTCTGCGCCTCCTGCCTCTGTGTGGACTGCTGTCACTGCTGCCCCTGCCGGCCCTGGCCAGCCCACCGGTGGACTGCGCCGCCCTGAGTGACAACGCCTCCCTGGAGGCCGGCCAATACCGTCCGCCCCTGGAGGCCAAGGTCATCGGCGAAGGACGGTTGCACTTCCACAGCGGACCAGACGCCGCCTGCATCGACAAGAAACTCTATGTGATCCCTGGCGACGGCCTGACGGTGTACGCCTCCAGCGACAGTGGCTGGGCCCAGGTCATGTACATCGCCAAGGACGGCGAGGACTACAGCGGCTGGGTCGAGGAAAAGCGCCTGCAGTTGGGCAGTCATTACGGCGGCCCACAACTTCCCGGCGAGGTCACGACCTTTATCCAGCGCCACGAGGATTGCCTGCACTTTGCCGGCGAGGAGGCCTACGACGAAGAGCGCCGGGCCGAACTGGAGAAAGCCGTCAATCAAACCTGTGTCGGCCACGATCGCCAGCTCGCCGCCCTGCGCAGCCAGTACCAGGACAACCCCGAGGTCCTGCAGGCCCTGGAACCCCTGGAAAACCTCGAATAATCACGGCTCGATAAAAAACGGCGCCTTCAGGGCGCCGTTTTTTCATGCCGTGACACTTGCACTCAATGCGTGGCTTCGGCACTGCCGCGGGCATGGCTTGGCGCAGCACCGTCCCCGGACTGCGGCGACGATTGACCCGAAACCTCAGCCACCAGCGGCACCTCATTGCCTTCGGCATCGTGCAGCTTGCCACCGCTGAAATAGTCCCCTTCACGCAGCGCAGCAATGTCCTGGAAACGCAGGCTGCGTTCGGTGCCGGCGACGAACACCGACTGCTGGTCGGAGTTGCCTGCAGTGAAGTGGTTGAACGCAAGGTTCAGCACGATCGCCATGATCGCCGAGGAACTGATGCCCGAATGGAAGATCGTCGCGAACCAGCTGGGGAAATGGTCGTAGAAGCTCGGCGCGGCAATCGGGATCATGCCGAAGCCGATTGAGGTGGCAACGATGATCAGGTTCATGTTGTTGCGGTAGTCGACCTTGGACAAGGTGCGGATGCCACTGGCAGCCACGGTGCCGAACAGGACGATACCGGCCCCGCCGAGCACCGAGGTCGGCACCGCGGCAATCACCCGCCCCATGAATGGCAGCAGACCGAGAATCACCAGGAACAGCCCGCCGGTGGCGACCACGAACCGACTCTTGATCCCGGTGACCGCCACCAGCCCGACGTTCTGGGCAAAGGCGCTCTGGGTGAAGGAGCCGAAGATCGGCGCGATCATGCTCGACAGCATGTCGGCACGCAGGCCGTCGCCCAATCGCTTGGAGTCGACTTTGGTGTGGATGATCTCACCCACCGCAAGGATGTCCGCCGAGGTTTCCACCAGCGTCACCATGACCACGATGCACATCGACAGGATCGCCGCGACATGGAAGGTCGGCATGCCGAAATGGAAAGGCGTGGGCAGACCGAACATCGGCCCCTGGCTGACGCCGGAAAAGTCCGCCATGCCCAGGAACACCGCGACCACGGTGCCGATGATCATGGCCAGGAGAATCGACAGCCGGGAAATCGCCGCACTGCCGATCTTGCTCAGCAGTAGCACCAGGGCCAGCGTCAAGGCCGCCAGGCCGATGTTCGACATGCTGCCAAAGTCCGCCGCGCGACTGTTGCCGCCCATGGCCCAGCGCGCCGCGACCGGCATCAGTGTCAAGCCGATGGTGGTGATGACAATGCCGGTGACCAGGGGAGGAAAGAACTTGGTGATCCGGGAGAACACCGGGGTGATCAGCAGGCCGATCAGCGAGGCGGCGATCACGGCCCCGAGCACCGACTGGAAGCCCCCCTCCCCGGTACTGGTGACAATCGCCACCATGGTTGAAACCCCCGCAAAGGACACCCCTTGCACCAGCGGCAGCTTGCAGCCGAAAAACGGCACACCGAGGGTTTGCAGCAAGGTCGCCAGCCCTCCCGCGAACAGCGAGGCCGCAATCAACAGACCGATCTCCGCCGGCGACAGGCCGGCCGCCTGGCCGATGATCAAGGGCACTGCAACGATGCCGCCGTACATGGTCAGCACGTGTTGCAGGCCATAAGCCATATTCGCGCCAATACCCAAATTTTCATCTTCGGGCCGTTGCTGTGAAACCTGGGGCGTATTCATGGTGTGGGGTTCCCTGTTTTTGTTATGCGCACACTGTATGCAACATCAAAGACAACTGTCCATAGGATTGTATACAGTTTGCCACTCGGGATTTCTGCGGTCCCCGCGTGCGGACAACCCGTGCAAAGCCCTCGACTATCGCCCCCGACCCAGCCTGAAAAGCCGTCCCAGAGCCGTCGCTCAACTCAGCACCAGGCAGGAACGGCGCCCTCGCGCGAGTTTTTCCACGCTGTTCCAGGAATTGAAAAACAGGATTAAAAAAGCCGATCCGCTTGCCGGATCGGCTCACACCTCGCACCCGAGGAACAATTACTGGGCCGGAACCCGGATCTTGTACACATTGGGCGCGACACGAACCCACTGATCACTGACCAATGGATAGACCTTGGTCCGCGCCGACAGACGCAGCAGTTGCGAGTTGATGGTGGCCAGGGTCTTGACGTTGCCATCACGGGTATAGCTCAGCATGTTGTCCCGCAGATTGACGATGGTGTTCCAGGTGTCCGTGTTGTTGACGATGTACTGGGCGTTGCGCTCGAACTCCTCACCCGGGTCGTCATTGCGACCGTTTGGCCCGAGGAACAGGTTCCACGGCATCCAGGTGTAGAAGCCATGGAAGGTGTCCCAGCCCAGCGGCCGTGGCGGCACGCCGGCGTTGGCCCGCACCACGCCCCGACCGATCTCTTCGAGCAGGGTCTTGGCCTGGTCGTAGTCGGCCTGCACCGCCGGGGTGACGTTGACCTGGTTGTCCCGTCCATAGCTGAGGAAGCGCCCGCCGAAGCCGTCCCAGAACCCTTTCAGCTCCTTGAGATGCCCACGCTGCACCACGGACATGTAGAAATCCCGCAGTTGGTTGTAGGCAATGATGTGATGGCGACTGACCGGGACGGTGTACGCCGCTCCGACACCGGAAGCCGTGAGATCGGCGTTGTAGTTGTTCGACGGCGGATAGGGTGAGCCGGCACGGGCGTCCATGCTCAGGTTGTAGCTGCCGTCGGGATTGGGCACTGCGTAGCTGGCGCTGGAACACAGGCCGAGCACGACCAGCAGGGCTGCGAGCAGCACTGCCCGGAAGCGCCTCAGTGATGCACCAGCGCTGTCGAGCAGGTTTGAACGGGGTGTTTTGTGCATGATTCTCTCCTTGAGAAATGACCGGCTTGCCGGTGAAGTCTAAGGAGCAGGAGCCTGCAGATTTAACCGGGAATCGATTCCGCCCCCGCCCTGGCGCGCACTGCAAAGCCCAAAGAATCAGGACTCAAGCAATTGTCCGATCACCCGCCGCAGCTCGGGATGATTGGGCAGGCGCAAGGCGAACTCATCCTGCAGCAGGCGCATCAGCTCCCCGGCCTCGGTGATCTCCCGTCGCTCGCTGGGTTGCCCCACCCGATGCAGGGCGTAGCTGCCGTTGTTCAGCGTGCGGCGCACTCCCGGCCCTATCAGCGCCACCTTCAGCTGGCCAAGGAAAGGTGAATCCGGGTGAGTGGAGACGTACCAGTTGCCCATCTCGTAATCCACATCGCCCTGCACCTGCAGATCGAAGACATAGAGAGCCCGCCATTGCTCCGCGACCTTGGCGCGCAGGGTGTAGCTGCCCTCGCGCCGGGTGATGCGATAGGGCTCATGGGGCGTGGCCTGCTCTTCTTCGGTGTCCAGCCGCAAAGGCGCGGTGGGTACCATGCCGCCAAAGCCGACGTCGGCGATGTAGCGTTGGCCGTCCAGATGCAACAGGGTCAGCCGATGGCTGCGAGCGGTGAGCGCATCCTCCGGCCCTCCCATCACTACCCGCCCGGTGATGCCCCGGGCCTCGTAGCCCAGGTGCTGCAGCAATGCCAGGAAGCTCTGGTTGAGCTCGTAGCAGTAGCCGCCGCGACCCTCGTGGAGAATCTTGCGCTCCACGGACGCCAGATCGATGGGCACTGGCACCTGTAACAGGGTCGAAAGGCTTTCGAAGGCAAAACGACAGACATGACGCCATTGCAGCTCCCGCAGGTTTTCCAGGGTCGGCGCTGGGGGGCGTGAGTAGCCGAGTTGCTGCAGGTACAGGTCGAAGTCCATCAGGTGCGGCTGGCTCATGCACAAATCCTTGAAATGAGGGTCGCACAGGGTCACAACCGACCCTGGCAGGTCGGGCTTATGTATAAGCCAGAAACGGGAAATCCAGACAATGAATTCGGTTGATATTTTTTATTGCGGTGGCTCTGGATTGACCCTTGCCAAGCGCCGGGGACGACCCTGTAATAGCCCTCCCTCCGTGTGGCCGCACAGCTTCGTCAACACCGAGGCCAGATACCTGATGCGGCGCCATGCCCCGGAACACAGGACCCGGGGGCGGGCGCGCTTCATCGACAACGATCCACCAGTACCTGCAACAACGCCCCAGCCGATCCTGAACCTTCAATCCAACCCCTTTACAAGGATGTAGCCATGCCGGTCGATTTCACTCTACGCCACGCTGAGCACGGGGATGCGCTGTGCATCAGTGGCCTGGCCACCCAGGTCTTTCTCGACACCTACGCCACCGATGGCATGCGCAGCGACCTGGCCGAGGAGGCCCTGAGCGTCTACGCCCCGGAGCAGTTCCGCCAGCGCCTTAAAGACCCCGCCAGAACCCTCCTGCTGGCTGAACGCAACGGGCACCTGCTGGGGTTCGCGGAATTCGCCCGCCAGGCCCGAGCGCCGCTGCCAGGGTTATCCGATGCCGTGGAACTGGTGCGCCTGTACGTGCAGCGTCATGCTCACCGGCAAGGCGTTGGCCAGGCGCTTCTGCAACAGGTGGAAAGCCTGGTGAAAAACAGCGATACCCCATGCCTGTGGCTCGCCGTCTGGTCAGAGAACCACCGGGCACAGGCCTTTTATCAAGCCCTGGGGTATGCCTGCGTCGGCCGCACGGCGTATGAATTTGGGGGCAACGCCTATGCCAATCAGGTGTTCTGCAAGCGTTGCTAGCACCTCAACGATCGGAACGCTGCAAGGGTTCTCCGGTGCGCTCCGCTGGCAAGGCCATGACTCGGTTACGCCCCATGGCCTTGGCCTGGTAGAGCGCCTCGTCCGCACGCTCGATAAACATCTCGATACTGTCGCGTCCGCTGGGCACGAAGGAATAGCAGCCCAGGCTGACCGTCACGCACCCCACCGGGGAGCCGGAGTGGGCAATGTCGCGCTGCATGACACTGCAGCGAATCTGCTCGGCCATGGCCAGCGCGCCGTGGATATCGGTATCGGGCAGCAACACCGCAAACTCTTCGCCGCCGTAGCGCACAGCCAGATCGGCCTTGCGCTGGCAACAGCTCTTCAGGGCCTGGGCCACTTCCGTCAGGCAGTGATCGCCCGCCACATGGCCATAGGTATCGTTGTAGCGCTTGAAATAATCGATATCGACCATGATCAGGCTCAACGGGCTGTGTTGCCGGGCACCACGGCCAAACTCGATCATCAGGGAACGCTCGAACAAACGTCGATTGGCCAGGCCGGTGAGGCTGTCATGGGTGGCAATCACCTCCAGCGCCTCCTGAGCATTGCGCAGGTCCATCTCGATCCGCTCGTTATTGCGCACCTGACTGACGAACACCCAACCGAACAGCCCTACCCCCAACAGCACCAGAGCGACGATGGCCGAGGATTGATAAGCCGAGGCGTACCAGCCCTTGAGAATCGAATCCTTGGAGTTTGCCGCGGCCACCACCAGCGGGTAGGCCTGCAACTGGCGATAGCCATACAGGCGCGTCACCCCATCCACAATCGAGGTGATCATGGCATTGCCGGAAGTGGCCTCGGGCAGGTACTTGCTGAAGATCTCGCCGCGGGACAGGGAAGCGCCGATCTGCCGCTCCTCGAATGGCCGCCGCGCAATCAGGGTGCCATCGGACAGGGCCAGGAACATCGCGCCCTGTTCATCGATATTGAAGCTTTTGAAGAACTGATCGAAATACGCCAGCTTGATACCGGCCATCAGCACGCCCTGGAAATTGCCGTCCCGATCATTGATCCGGCGCGAGATGGGGATAATCCATTCACCGTTGGCGCGACTGCGAATCGCCGGGCTGATATGGACCTGCAGCGAGGCGTTCTGCTGGTGAAAGCGGAAGTAGTCGCGATCGGCGACATCCTTGCCGTGGGGCGATTCGTTGAACGAACTGACCAGCCACTGGCCTTGCTTGTCGTAGAGAAAGACCCCGCTCAATTGGGTCAGGGCCTGCACCCGTCGGGCAAAGATCTGCTGCAGGCGCGGGCGCTGCCGGGGCTCATCCCCCAGGGCCTGGATCCACTCGGACAGGCTCATCAACACCAGATCGGCCTCCATGAAGGTGTCCTCGGCCTGCTGGGCAATCGCCCGGGTCAGGTTGGTGGAGTTGACCTCAGCCTGAGCCAGGTCATGTCGCCAGGACTGCTCCAACTGCAGGAACAGCAAACCGCACAGGCACAGGAACACCGTGGCAATGAAGGCTACCGCGGCCTTGAGCAGCGGCAGGCGCTTGAGGTTGCCGCCGGGGGCATGCTGAGGATCGTAGATGGGGACAGGCAATAGGGTCTTCCTGACGGGAAAGGCCTGGGCAACAAGGCACATTCCTGGTTGTTTTCATGACTGGCGCAACGACCAGCGCCCTGCGAAGCATCATTTGCGTGACGTTTGAACACAGGCAAGGCTCTCACGCACCTGCACATGGCCTGCCCCACGCCAGGGTTATCGGCCGCAAAGGGCGATGCCTGAAGCGCGCAACGTCGACTACAAGCACATTTGACAATCCGCCGACACCGCGCTGCCACCAGCGCCTGATCCGCCCCAAGCCCCACTGAACACGCAAAACCGAGCATCGGGGAACTGTGGCAACGGTATTCGGGCAACAGTGTACAGAGCACCAAGCCCGACCTGCTGGCGATTCCAACAAATCGAGCCCCTGACAACCTCCAGCAGCCCACTGTCCCAGCATCTCTGCCACTCCAGCACCATCGAGCAAAAAAAGTCGCAAAAAATCCATCGCTTCATGCATTCCTGGTCTATACACAACTCATAAAAGCAGTCCGCTCTCCCATTCATCAGAACCTCTTGGTCATACACAGGCAGCGCTGGACATCGAGTTACCAAGGAGTGGAAGTTGATTGGTAGTCACACGCTGAGTCGCTTCATGTTCAGGCCCTGGCGCCATCGAGAACTGCTGTTGACCCTGATCGAGCGTGAAGTCGCAGGCCGCTATCGCGGCTCGATCGTCGGCATCCTGTGGTCCTTCCTCAATCCCTTGCTGATGTTGCTGGTCTACACCTTCGTTTTCAGCGTGCTGTTCAAGGTGCGCTGGGAATCCGCCAGCGATTCGAAACCCCAGTTCGCCCTGCTGGTGTTTACCGGCATGCTGGTCTTCAACCTGTTTTCCGAATGCCTGGTCCAAGCTCCGGGGCTGATCCTGAACCACGCCAATTACGTGAAGAAGGTGGTGTTTCCCCTGCAGATCCTGCCCTGCGTGATGCTCGGAGCAGCGCTGTTCCAGACCCTGGTGGGTTTTATTGTCTGGCTGGTCTTTCACCTGCTGGTCTTCGGCCTGCCGCCACTCACCACCCTGCTGTTTCCTCTGGTCCTGCTGCCGCTGGTGTTGTTTACCCTGGGATTGTCATGGCTGCTGTCGGCCCTCGGGGTCTACCTGCGGGATATCGGTCAAGTCATCGGCGTACTGATGTCGGCCCTGATGCTCCTGTCCGGGGTCTTCTACCCGGTGAATGCCCTGCCGGCCATCTACCAGCACTGGCTCTACATGAACCCGCTGACCCTGGTGATCGAGTCCTCCCGCGACGTTCTGATCTGGGGGGTGGTGCCCGATTTCGGCCCATGGCTGGGGCAACTGACGGTGGCTGGCATCGTGGCTGTTCTAGGTCGAGCGTGGTTCGAGAAGAGCCGCCAAGGGTTTGCCGATGTGCTCTGAGCTGGCGATCAGGACTCAGGGCCTGGGCAAGTGCTATCAGATCTACGACCAGCCACGAGATCGCTTGCTGCAATTGTTCCGGCCTCGCAGCAAACAGCGCTATCGCGAGTTCTGGGCATTAAAGTGCGGATTTCGGTGAACGTGACCGAGCGTTTCGCTAATACGTGACCGGTGCTTCCACCCCGGTTGCGCGGGTTCTGGATTGTAATCGCATCGGTCACGATGCGGCTTGTTCCTCGGCTTTTTTTCGGCGCAGCGACTCGCCTTTCATCGTCAGTCGGTAGGCGTTGTGCACCAGGCGGTCGAGGATGGCATCGGCCAGGGTCGGGTCGTTGATCCAGCCGTGCCAGTGCTCGATGGGCAGTTGGCTCGTCAGGATGGTGGAGCGGCTGCCAGCGCGGTCGTCGATCACCTCCAGCAGGTCATGCCGGGCTCCTTCCTCCAGCGGGGCTAGCGCCCAGTCGTCCAGCACCAGGACGTCGACCTTTGCCAGCTGTTGCAGGGTACGGCCGAAGCTGCCGTCGCCATGAGCGATGCGCAGTTGTTCCAGCAGGCGCGGGGTGCGCAGGTACAGGGTGCTATAGCCCTGGCGGCAGGCCTGGTTGCCCAGGGCGCAGGCCAGCCAGGTTTTGCCGGCACCGGTCGGGCCGGTCAGCAGCAGGTTGTGCTGCTGGCGGATCCAGTCGCCACTGGCCAGGGTGGCGATCAGACGCTCGTCCAGGGCGCGTCCGGTGCGGCGGTCGAGATCTTCCAGGCAGGCGTTGGCGTACTTGAGCTTGGCCTTCTTGCGCAGCCGTACCAGGCGCTGGTTGTCACGCCAGGCCAGTTCGCGGTCGAGCAGTAGGCCGAGGCGTTCATCGAAGCTCAGGCTGTGGCTGGCCGGCAGCGTCCATTGCTCTTCCAGGGCGCGGGCCATGCCGTCCAGGCGTAGCTGGTGCAGTTGATTCAGGGTGTGTTGCGGCATCATCGAACAGCTCCTGTTGCGGGGGTTGGTAGTAGTCGGCGCCACGGACGTTCTCGTGGTCGCCGGGTAAGGTCGTTTCGGCGGCACGCTGGGGCAGCGGCTGTTGATCCAGGCCTTGCTGGAGCAGGTTGCGCACGCTGCGCCCGGTGAAGGCGCGCAGGTGTACGGCACGTTCGGCAGCGGCTTCCAGGCGTGCATTGCCATAGCGCCGGGCCAGCGAGAGCAGGCCGAGGCAGGCGCGGTAGCCCATCTCCGGGTGCGGCTTGTGGGTCAGTTGGTGATCGATCAGTTGGCGCGTGTAGGGGCCGATCCGCGCGCCCCAGTCGAGCAGGCGTTGTGGCGTCCATTCGCGATGCGCCTGGTGCGCCGCGGGCATGTGCTCGCGCTGGGTACTGTAAGCGCCGCGTCGCCCCAGCAGCAGGTGGCTGGCCACCCGCCGGTTGCCATGCAGCACTTCCAGGGTGTGTGCCGTCAGTCGCACGTCCACGTTCTGCCGGGCCAGGGCGGAGGGCACGCTGTAGAAGCTGCCATTGACCTCGATGTGGTAGTCGATGCTGACCTTGCAGCGCTTGAAGGTGGCGACCTCGTAGGGATGCACCGGCAGCGCTCGCAAGGCCGGGCGATCCAGGCGCTCGAACCAGTCGCGCCGGCAGCCATCGAGCCGCTTGAACGGGCGCCGATTCAGATCCTCCAGCAGCTCGGCGATGGCCTGGTTAAGCGCATGCAGGCTGAAGAACTGCCGATGGCGCAGCCGCGCCATGATCCAGCGCTCGACCACCTGCACCGCCACCTCGGCCTTGGCCTTGTCCTGAGGCTTGCGTGGCCGTGCCGGCAGGATCACCGTCTGGTAATGACGCGCGCACTCCAGCGTGGCCCGGTTCAGGCCCGGCTCGTAGCGATCCGGCTGGGCGACCAGGGCGCGCGGATTGTCCGGCACAACCATTTCCGGCACGCCGCCAAAGTAGGTCAGAGCCTGGCCCAGCGAGGTCAGCCAGTCCACCTGGGTTTCGCCTGGCGTCGCGCAGGCATAGGTGTAATTCGAGGCGCCCAGGGCGGCGACGAAGATGTGCGCCCGGCGCACTTCGCCGGTGGCCGGGTCGACCACCGGCAGCGTCGGCCCGGCATAGTCGATGAATAGCTTCTCGCCCGCACGGTGCAGCTGACGCATCGAACGTTTGAGCGTCTGGGCGTAGCGCCGGTAGTGCTCGACGAACTGGGTGTAGCGGTAGGTCGGCTGGCCCGCATGCGCGGCGAGATATTCCTCCCACAGCAGCTGCAAGGTCACGCCCTTGCGTCGCAACTCGCGGTGGATGCTCAGCACATCGGGCAGCACTCGCTCACCGCGCGGCTTGTTCGTCGACGTCGGTGCAAACAAGGCGGCCGCCAGCGCGGCCTCGTCCATGGCCACCAGCGCCGGCCAGTCCAGCCCGGCCACCCGCGCCGCCGCGATGTACTTGCTAACCACGCCCTTGGACAGCTGCAAGGCACGGGCAATCTTCTCGTGGGACAAGCCGGCCTCAAACTTGAGGCGCAGACATTCTTTGATGTTTCGCATGGCTACTCGCGGCGCCGCCATCTTCCTCTCCCGAAATCGGTCGAGGATGGCGGCGCATCAGGTCATGCGCAACGAAGGGGAAGGCTTTCGCTAAGTCGTGACCGGCGATTTCGGTAAGCCGTGACCACCTGTTTCGGAACAGGCGGAAAATCGGTCACGTTGCTACCGAAATGAGCGGTCACGCGTTAGCGAAATGACCGGTCACGATCAACCGAAACGGCCGGTCACGGTGCTCCGAAATCCGCATTAAAGGACGTGTCGCTGGAGATTCGCAAAGGCGAGGCCCTGGGCATCATCGGGCGCAACGGCAGTGGCAAATCGACCTTGTTGCAACTGATTTGCGGCACCCTTGGCGCCACCACCGGCACCCTGTCGAGCCACGGCCGTATCGCCGCCCTGCTGGAGCTGGGTTCAGGCTTCAATCCGGAGTTCAGCGGCCGCGAGAACGTCTACCTCAATGGCGCGGTACTGGGCCTGAAACGCGCGGAAATCGACGCACGCTTCGACGAAATCACCGCCTTTGCCGGAATCGGCGAGTTCATCGACCGGCCCACCAAGACCTATTCCAGCGGCATGCTGGTGCGCCTGGCGTTCGCTGTCTCGGTGTGCGTGGAACCGGACATCCTGATTGTCGATGAGGCCCTGGCCGTGGGCGACGCCTCGTTCCAGTTCAAATGCCTGGAACGACTTGACCGCCTGACTCGGCAAGGCATGACGCTGCTGTTCGTGTCCCATGACATGAGCATGGTCAAGCGCTTCTGCACCCGCGTCCTGTACCTGCGCGACGGTGAAGTCCGCGCCAGCGGAGCGCCGGAAACCATCGCTGAACTCTATTTGCTGGACATGCGCGACGAGCAGCGCCGCCGGGCCAGCACCGGGGCGATCCGGGTCCACGCCAAGACCCCGCTCAACCCGGAACGCGGCGTGGCCTTCGGCACTGCAGAAGGGCAGATCACCTCAGCGGTATTCAGCAGCACCGGGACGTTGTATTCGAGCTTCGTCCATGGCGACGTGATTGAAATCGCCATCGACACTCTGGTCAGCGACAGCGTCACCCGCCCCAACATCAGCCTGACCATTCAGGAAGCCCGGCTGCTGGTGGTCAGCGGGGTCAATACCCCCCTGCACAGCGATGCATCCGAGGCTGGTTGGCGACACGCCTCGATCCGCTTGCGCTTCGCCGCCAACCTCGCGCCCGGGCGCTATCACATCACGCTAAAGCTGATGGATGGCGAGACCGAGGAGACCTCCCAACTGATTGAAAAACAGGTGGCCCTATTGGCCTTCGACACCTTGCCGGGCAACAAGCATTTTTTGGGGATCGTCGACATGCACATCGAAGACGTCACGGCGAAGCGGCAAACGACCCCGCTGACCGAGGAACGCTCATGAGTGACAAGACGTGGCAAGTAGCGATTTTCGGCACCTTTGACGTGGCCAACTACGGAGACCTGCTGTTTCCCCTCATTGCCGAGGCGGAGTTGCGCAAGCGCCTGGGCTCCGTGCACCTGCACGCCTTCTCCTATCACCCGCGCACCACACCGCAATGGCCCTACGACGTCACCTCGGTCAGCGAGTTGCCCCGACTGATCGAGACTCTCGACGGGGTGCTGATAGGCGGCGGCTTCATTATTCGTTTCGACAAGATGGTCGCCCCCGGGTACTACCCACCGACCCCACAGATCCACCATCCCACGGGCTATTGGCTGACACCGGCGTTGCTCGCCCTGCAACATGAGGTGCCATTGATCTGGAATGCCCCGGGCATGCATTGCAACGGGGTTCCGTCCTGGGCAGTGCCTCTGGTCAAGCTGACCCTGGAGCTCAGTCCCCATGTGCAAGTGCGTGACACCCCATCCCAAACCACCCTGTTAGCCTTGAGCGAGCAGGCCAGGATCGAGGTGCTGCCAGACACCGCGTTCGGCTTGCACAACATCATCGACCTGCAGCAGCCCAGTCCCGAATACCGCCAGTTGTGCGAACAGGCCGGCTTGAACGGAGCCTATCTGGTGGTGCATGCGATTGCCGGTCTGGAGAGTTTTCTGCAACTGTGGAAGACCCATTCAGCCCTGTTCGCCCAGTGGCAACTGCTGCTGTTGCCCATAGGCCCGGTGCTGGGAGATCACGAATCGATTCTCGGCGAAGACCTGCCAAGAGCCGTGAGCCTGTCTACCTGGCCGACGCCGCTGCTACTGGCCGAGATTCTCGGCCATGCCCAAGGCGTGATCGGCCACAGCTATCACCTGGCGATTACCGCGCTGTCCTTCGGGGTGCCGATTTTCAGTTCGGCCAACTTGGATCAAGGCAAGTACACCGCCCTGCAGGACTATCAGGGAATCTACCCTCTGCACGCTGTTCGAGAGATAGAGCCCCAATGGTTTCTGGAACGCCTGGTCCGACGCATGCCCTGCCCTCGCCTCATCGAGGCCCGCGAACAGTTGCATCGCCATTGGGATCGAGTGGCCCAACTCATCAGCCAGGGCCGCCGCCCAACCCGCCAGGCGCTGGACCAATTCTGTCAGACGTTGCCAGGGCTCCTGGAGGAAACCCACCAGGACTGGCGGCAAGAGTGCCTAGATAAACAAGCGGAACTGGATGAACTGCGCATGCAGTTTGAGCGATTGAAACAGCAACAACAGCAGCAAGCGCAACTCATGAAACAGACCTGTGGCGAACTCGACCGAATGTATCGCTCGAGTTCCTTTCGCATCACCGCGTCACTGCGGTTCTTGCGACGTCACGTCAATCAATTATTGGGAAGATGAACAGAATGCTAGATCTGACCATGCTCACCAAACAGCCATTGCACAGCCAGCCTTTTCGCTGGGGGCAGATCAATGATCTGTACTCGGCGCAAGACGCCGCCGCCCTGGCAGCGACCTACCCTCATGATGCCTTCAAGCGGGTGTATGGGTATGGCGGCGAAAAAGACTATGAGTACCAGGCGCGCCAATTGGTGGAAATGGGCACCGGACGCATCGTCCACCTGGAGGGCCTGAGTCCCGCATGGCGCGAACTCGCCGCCGAACTGAGCTCAGAAGCCTATCGCCTGGCAATGTCGGGACTGACCGATATGGACCTACGGACAGCTCCGATGGAGATCAATGTATTTCACTATGGCCCACAGGCTTGCCTGGGCCCTCACCCCGACCTGAGCGACAAGCTGGTCACCCACATCCTGTATTTCAACGAATCCTGGAACATCAGCGATGGCGGCTGCCTGAACATCCTCGGCTCCGCGGACCCCATGGACGTGGTGGCGGTGATCCCGCCCCTGGTAGGTCACTCAGCAGTCCTGGTGCGCGCCGACCATTCATGGCACGCCGTATCGAAGGTAGTGGACAACTGCCGGACTTCACGCCGCAGCATGACCGTGACCTTCTACCGTGCAGGCTCTCTGAGTTCGATGTGGCCAGCCGCGGACCAGGCCCCGCTGCATGACTATGAAGGGCCTCATGACTGAACCTTACGCAGGCACAACTCACTGCAACATCACCCGACAGGAAGCCTGGAATGCCACTCCCTGATCCTTCGTTGCTGTTCAGGCCACTGCGCAAGCTCTATCGGAGATTGCCACTGCCTTATGCTCTGCGAGTCTTGCTGGGCCGAATCTATCGCCGGATAGGGTCGCCGGTAAACCGAGCCATACAACAGCGAATACTGGCCAACAGCCTGTTCCGGCCTCCCCATTGCCACTTGCAGGAGTCGCTGGACAGTCTGCCGGACTATCTATTCTGGGGCGTCATCGACTGGGACTTCCGCCACCAGCGCCCACAGCACCTGGCCGAGCAATTGAGTCTTGGCGGGCGTCGGGTGTTCTACATTTCGAGCACTCTGCAGGACGACCCTCGCGCCGGCTTTGCACTGCGCCCTCTTGATCAGACCGGGCGTCTGTTCGAAGTACGACTCTTTGCCCGAACCGCTCCGATCATTTACCACATAGCACCGGATGCAACACTGGCCTGCCAATTGCGGCGCAGCATTGGTGAACTCCTGAGCTGGGCGAACACCCACCAAGTGGTATCGCTGATCCAGCACCCCTTCTGGACACCTGTGGCCGGGGTGTTACCCAACAGCCGGGTGGTCTATGACTGCATGGATCTGCATCAAGGGTTTGGCAACAATGCCGTTGAGTTGCAGGACCTGGAGCGCAACCTTATCGGCGCGGCCGATCTCACCTTGTTTGCCTCGGCATGGCTTGAACAGCATTGGCACCAACAGATCCCGAGAACGCCCGCCCAGCAATGGGCGGTACTGCGCAATGCCGCTGACTTCGACTATTTTTCCAAGCCAGCGCAACACCCTTGTCAGGCTCCGGATCAAGGTCCGGTCATTGGCTACTACGGGGCGCTGGCCCATTGGTTCGACGTGGAGCTTCTAGCCGCCATCGCCGAGGCCTTCCCCCACTGCACCATCCTACTGATTGGCGCGGATACCGCACGCATCGGCGCACGCCTGCGACACCACACCAACGTCAGGCTCACCGGCGAAGTGCCGTATCGACAACTTTCGGCGTACCTGCACGCGTTCGACGTGTGCATCCTGCCGTTCCGGATCGAGTCACTGACCATGGCCACCAATCCGGTCAAGGTGTACGAATACCTGAGTGCCGGCAAACCGGTGGTGACGGTGGATCTCCCCGAACTGCACGAGTTCCAGCAACAAGTCACCATCGCCAAAGACCAGCAGGCCTTCATCGACGCCATCGCTCGGGCGTTGCAGGCCCCCGCAAGCAGCGCAGAGTCTCGACAGCGCCAGGCTTTCGCAGCGCAGCAGACCTGGCAACACCGGGTGCAGGCCCTGCTAGCCCTGACCGAAGGCACTCAACAACAGCCACGGGTGAGCGTGATCGTGGTGACCTACAACAACCTGGCCTTTACCCGGGACTGCCTGGCGAGCCTGACCGCCGATCCTCAGGGACAGCCGCTGGAAATCATTGTCGTGGACAACGGCTCCAGCGACGGCAGCGTCGAGTTCCTCCAACAATGGGCCACGAGCTATGGGCAGACGTTGATCCTCAACGATAGCAATCGAGGTTTCGCCGCCGCCAACAACCAGGGCCTGGCTCTGGCCAGGGGCGAGTTCCTGGCTCTGCTCAACAATGACACGCAGGTCACTGCCGGCTGGGCACGGACCTTGCGCCGCCATTTGCAACGCAACCCCGGGCTCGGACTGATTGGAGCGGTGACCAACAACATTGGCAACGAAGCGAAGATCGACATCCACTATCAGAACTCGCAGGAGATGGCCGTCCGCGCCCGCCAATACACCTGGCGCCACGCCGGGCTGATCGTGCCCTGTGCCACTCTCGGCTTCTTTGCAGTGATGATGCCCAGGTCGACCTATGAGCGTGTCGGTCCCCTGGACGAAGCCTTCGGCCTGGGCTTCTTCGAGGATGATGACTATTGCCGCCGCGTCGAGCAGGCGGGGTTATCCTGCGCCTTCGCCGAAGATGTGTTCATTCATCACCACCTTTCAGCATCCTTCGCACAGATGCCCGGCAAACAGCGCCAACTGCTTTTCGAGCGCAACAAGGCCCTCTATGAAGCCAAATGGGGCCGTCCCTGGACTCCTCACGTTGCCCGGGAGAAACCATGAGGCTGGTCTATCTGTCACCCGTCAGTTGGCACAGTTTCACGCAGCGACCGCATGAGCTGGTCCGGCAATTCCATATCGCGACCCGGGCACCAGTGTTGTGGATCGATCCCTACCCCACTCGCCTGCCGGTGCTGGAAGATCTGTTGCGACGACGCCCGCTCAGCACCGACCATGAACCTCTGCCCGACTGGCTGACCCTGATCCGTCCCCGAGCCTTGCCAATAGAACCCCTACTCGGCTCGGGATGGTTGAACCGCCTGCTCTGGCAGGGCCTGATACAACAAGTCAGACAATTCGCCCAGGGCCCCACCCAACTAGGAATTGGCAAACCCTCGCGACTGGCCCTGCTACTGCTGCAAGAGCCGCTATTTGCCGGTAGTTTCTATGACGCCATGGACAACATTCCGGCGTTCTACAACGGCTGGTCGCGGCGCGCCATGCAACAGCGCCAACACGAAACCGCCAGAGCCGTGACCTCGACTCTGACTTCCTGCTCGACCCTGCAGCACTACTGGCTACAGCAGCAAGTCAATACACGACTGCTGCTCAATGGCTGTGCCAGCGAACGACTGCCCGGCCTGCCACTGTCTCGCCCAACGAGCAAATCCGCACGCCCTGTATTCGGCTATATCGGCACCCTCGCCAAATGGTTCGATTGGGATTTTGTGCTTACCCTGGCCCAGGTCTTTCCCGAGGCCGAGATACGCCTGATCGGTCCCCAGCACGGCCCTTGTCCCGCAACACTACCCAGCAATATCCAGCGCTTTCCGGCACTTCCCCACGAGGCGGCCCTACACGCCATGACCGAGTTCGACGTTGGTCTGATTCCGTTCAAACGCGATGACATCACCCGTTACGTTGACCCGATCAAGTACTACGAGTACCGGGCCCTGGGTTTGCCGGTGGTGAGCACGGCATTCGGCGAAATGAGCACCAGGCGCGGTATTCAAGGCGTGTTCCTTAGCGAAGGCCTTGCCGACATTCCCCAGGTCATCCACCAAGCGTTGGCGTTCACCGAACCGCTGGCCGAAACCCTGAAGTTCCGCGAGGCCAACTCCTGGGCAAAACGCTTCGAGGTGGCCCATGCCGCAATCCTGTGACGTGGTAGTGGTCAACTACAACGCTGGCCTTCTGCTGCAAGACTGCGTGCTGTCGGTGCTGGCCCAGGGCGTCAATCGACTGGTGCTTGTGGACAACGCCTCCCACGACGACAGCCTGGAACGGATCGCGACCCGGTTCAGTGCTGATGAACGCCTGATCATCCTGCGCAATCCAACCAACACCGGCTTTGCCGCCGCCTGCAATCTGGGCGCCAGGCACTGCGAGCAGACGCATATCCTGTTCCTGAACCCCGACACCGTATTGCAACCAGGGGCGCTGCAAGGAATGATCGACGCCCTGCGTCAAACCACTGATCTGGGCATGGCCGGTGGTCTGCTGTGCAATGTCGACGGCAGCGAACAACCCGGGGGGCGCCGGGTCTTTCCCACGCCACGGCGAGCGGTGGTTCGCGCCCTCAAGCTATCGGGTCTGGCCAGGCTGTCGCCGCGGCTGTTTTCCGACTATCTGCTGCACCGCGAGCCCCTGCCTCTACATCCGACACTGGTGGAAGCCATTTCCGGCGCCTGCATGCTGGTCAAGCGCAAAGCCCTGGACAGCGTTGGCGGTTGGGACGAAGGCTATTTCCTGCACTGCGAAGACCTGGACCTGTGCATGCGTTTTCGTCTCGCAGGCTGGAAGGTCTGCTTCGTACCACAGGCAAGGATCTTTCATACCTGGGGCGCCTGCAGTCGCACACGCCCGGTGTTTGTCGAATGGCACAAACACCGGGGAATGATTCGTTTCTATGGCAAGTTCTTTCGAAATGACTACCCGAAAGTGCTGTCCTGGGGTCTTTCAGCAGCGGTCTGGGTGCGGTTTGGCGTTGTCGTGGTGTATCACTGGGGGAGGCAATTGGGCCGGGTGTTTGGGCAAACTCGTTGGCAATGAACCCACTCCGCGATGCCTGTGGCTGAACCACTAGCGCTGATCGACCGACGAAGCCCTCTATGTCGTTACAGGCCCGCGTGAAGAAAAGGTGGCGACTCAAGGCATGCGCAAATGCCTGGAGTCCAGCCATGACCTGGTGACATGGCGCTCCGGGATGAGATAGCAAGCAACTTCAATCGCACGCCTCCGATACAAAAAACCTCAACGGCCGGTTTTCGGGCGAAGGTTTGAGTCTCTTGGTAAACTCGCGCCCATTGCAAATCACACTTGTCCGTGCCGAATAGCCGATGCGGCGATCGGTGCGTTGGCGCCCCTGATCATGACAAGCGCCTTGTGATACAAGCGCAAAGCGATTGCAGCTTGAGCCAACGCCCTTCAGAAAACGCCCACTTACCCCCTAGAACACGCCTTAAACACGTAGAGCAAAATGGTCCAGAATTCAGCTACAACCCCAGTAAACTCAAGCCCTACGCTGTCCCGGCGGTTTAGCGTTGCACCGATGATGGATTGGACGGACCGCCACTGCCGCTACTTCTTGCGTCTGTTGTCCAAACACACCCTGCTCTATACCGAAATGGTCACCACCGGTGCGTTGCTCAACGGTGATCATGAGCGATTTCTGCGCTACCACCAGAGCGAGCATCCGTTGGCGCTGCAATTGGGCGGCAGTACTCCGGGGGATCTCGCGGCCTGTGCACGAATGGCTCAGGAACATGGCTATGACGAGGTCAACCTGAATGTCGGCTGCCCTAGCGATCGGGTGCAGAACAATATGATCGGCGCCTGCCTGATGGGGCACCCGGAACTGGTGGCCGATTGCGTGAAGGCCATGCGCGATGCCGTGTCGATTCCAGTGACGGTCAAGCATCGGATCGGCATCAATGGCCGCGACAGTTATGCCGAGCTGTGTGATTTCGTCGGCCAGGTGCATGAGGCGGGTTGCACCAGTTTTACCGTGCATGCGCGCATTGCGATCCTTGAGGGGCTGTCGCCCAAGGAGAATCGGGATATTCCGCCGCTGCGCTACGACGTGGCTGCGCAATTGAAAGCGGACTTCCCGCAGTTGGAGGTGATCCTCAACGGGGGCATCAAGACCCTGGAGGCCTGCCATGAGCATCTACAGACCTTTGACGGGGTGATGCTGGGGCGTGAGGCCTATCACAATCCCTACCTGCTGGCCCAGGTGGACCAGCAGTTGTTCGGCAGCGATGCGCCGGTGATTTCCCGTGCCGAGGCGCTGGCGCAACTGCGGCCCTATATCGCCGAGCATCTGGCAAGCGGCGGCGCCATGCACCACATCACTCGCCATGTACTGGGACTGGGGACCGGCTTCCCCGGAGCACGCAAGTTCCGCCAGTTGTTGTCGGTGGATATCCATAAGACCCAAGACCCATTGGGATTGCTGGATCAGGCCGGGCAACTGCTTGAAGGACGTTAACCGTCAAGCGGATTGAACCTGATGCGGCTTTTGATATCTGAATAACCTGAAATCTGTCCCGCATTCAGACAGCTGTTTTCAGGTCGCCGCCCCCAGCGGCGCCGTAAGCCTTTCGCGCCCTTGAGCGCCTGCCGGCGCTCGGGTAATGTCATCAGACCCATAGGACAGAGCACGCTCATGACTTCCAAGCTGGAACAACTGAAGAACATCACCACCGTGGTGGCCGATACCGGCGACTTCGAGGCCATCGCCCGGGTCAAGCCGGTGGACGCCACTACCAACCCCTCGCTGCTGCTCAAGGCCGCGGCCATTCCCGGTTATGCCGATCTGCTGAACGCTTGCGTCAGCAATTGCAAAGGCGATGTCGGCCTGGCCAGTGATCGTTTTGGCGTAGCGGTTGGCCAAGAGATCCTCAAAGTCATTCCCGGCCGCATTTCCACCGAAGTGGATGCCCGCCTGTCGTTCGACACCGAGGCCATGCTCAAGCGCGCCCATCGCCTGATCGAACTCTATGAGAAGGCCGGCGTGGGTCGCGACCGGGTACTGATCAAGATCGCCTCCACCTGGGAGGGCATCCGCGCCGCCGAGCAACTGGAGCGCGAAGGTATCCAGACCAACCTGACCTTGCTGTTCTCCTTCGCCCAGGCCATCGCCTGCGCTGAAGCCGGTGTGTTCCTGATCTCGCCATTCGTGGGACGGATCTACGACTGGTACAAGAAAGCCACCGGCAACGATTACGTCGGCGCCGACGATCCTGGCGTGCAGTCGGTAACCCGCATCTACAACTACTACAAGGCCAATGACTACAAGACCGTGGTCATGGGCGCCAGCTTCCGCAACCTGAACCAGATCGAGCAACTGGCTGGCTGCGATCGCCTGACCATCAGTCCGGACTTGATCGAGAAGCTGGCCGCCGACACCGGCAAGCTGGAACGCAAATTGAGTCCTGGCAAGACCGGTGAGCCCCGTCAGAGCCTGAACGAAGCGCAGTTCCGCTGGGCTTCCAACGAAGACGCCATGGCCACCGAAAAACTGGCCGAGGGCATTCGCCAGTTCGCCCGCGACCAGGAGAAGCTCGAAGCCCTGCTGGCCGCCAAGTTCTGATAGCTTTGCAGCAATGCAAAAAGGGCGAACCCTCACAGGTTCGCCCTTTTTCATGCGCGAGCGCCTCAGTCGATCAATGACGCTCCAGAGCGTTCACCAGATCATGGAACGCTTCGCGATTGGAATCATTGAGGCCCATGAGGATCTTGTGCGCCTCCAAGACCTTGATCCGCACCACTTCCTCGGATTGATCCTGGGACGGCAAGTCGGTCAGGCATTCCGGGCAAGGTATTGGACGATCGACGATGTTGAACACCTGATCGAAGCCCATGGACTGCAATAGCCGGGTAATGTCTTCGTGGGTGGTGACGACAGTGGGCAACAGACCGACTTTTTGCCGTGACAGGATCGACAACTTGGCCAACAGGCCCAGGGTGGTGCTGTCGATGCTACGGGTTTCGGTGAGATCGATGACGATCGCCGAAAAATTCAGCGCAGTGAAAATACGCTCAATAGTCGCATCCAGCGCCGAACACAAGGTCAGGCGCACTTCACCGATGAACTTCAGGACGAAGGTGCCATCCTGCTCGGCGAACTGGATTCTACCGGTACTCATTAAAGGTTCCTGCTCAACACTAACAGGGCGATATCATCCGGCATCTCCCCTAGCGT
Organism: Pseudomonas saponiphila; assembly: GCF_900105185.1. NCBI lineage: Bacteria > Pseudomonadati > Pseudomonadota > Gammaproteobacteria > Pseudomonadales > Pseudomonadaceae > Pseudomonas > Pseudomonas saponiphila. The sequence goes on from NZ_FNTJ01000001.1 coordinate 4,325,554, forward strand.
GGCCAATCCAAAAACTTGCCGCAGGCCATCCAGGCTGCCGCCCGCCGCTCTCACCCGCTCGGGCAAGGCCGCTTCTTTTTCTTTGAGTGTAGGTTCGGACAAAAGGTCCAGAATCCCGTCGGACATCAGCGTCAGGCTGAACACCGGTGGCAACTCCAGAACATGGTCCTCATAGGTCGCCTCGTTGAACAGACCCACCGGCAAACCACGCCCTTCTAGGTAACGCACACTGTCCGGGGTGTACAACACCGGCAACGGCAAATGCCCGCCAATGCTATAGGTCAACAAACCAGTCTCCTCGTCGATGACTCCACCGACCATCGTGACGTGTTTGCCCAGCTTACAGCTGATCAGGCCACGGTTGATATGGCCTAGCACTTCCGAAGGCTTGAATTCCGGCAAGGTGCCGTTGCGCTTGGATTCGAACAACAGTCGCGTGGTCATGAACTTCAACAGCACGGTGACAAAGGCTGATGAGGCGCCATGGCCAGAAACATCCGCCAGGTAGAAGGCGACACGACGCTCATCGACGCGGAAGTAATCGACGAAATCACCCGACAGGTATAACGACGGGATGATCTGGTGCGCAAAATTGAATTCGTCGATCGACCAGGGACTGCTGGGCAGCATGTTCATCTGCACTTGGCGACCGGCATTCTGGTCTTCCTGAAGCAAATTGAGGCTGGCTTCAAGTTCGCGATTAGCGGCTTCGAGCTTTTCCCGATAACGCTGGTTTTCCAGGAGCAGGCGCGCTCGATCGAGGGCTCGGCGCACGGAGTGCTCGAGCACGGCCAGATCTTCCAGCGGCTTGATCAAGTAGTCAGCCGCCCCCAGCCGAAGGGCTTCGACCGCATCGTTCATCACGCCCGCACCCGAAACCACAATCACCGGAGTTTGCGGCGACTGTTCGGTTACTTGACGGATCAATTCTAGACCGCCCATCTGCGGCATGCGCAGATCGCAGATCACCAGATCGGGATGGTCGTGCTGGAATACCTGAAGACCCTGCTGGCCGTTAGCAGCCTGCAGTACGCTGAAGCCACTGTCTTCCAAATAGGCCGCGAGACTTGCGCGTACTACTTCGTCGTCATCGATTATCAGCAGCGTGGCACTGGTTTTTTGCATGTGGGCAAACGGCGCCAGAATTAGGTTGGCGTAGCTGGCTTGGCCGGGGGCCTGGCGCACGCTACTGGATTCGCTTTCTAGCCACTCTGGAGGTGGAGCCAGGACCTTCAGCCCTGCACGCCCGCCTATCAGAGGTGCCCTTCTAAGGCGCAGACGGTACTCCCATCCGCGGGGCGTTTCAAGCTCATGCCGATGGTCGCCTGACGTCTTTACATCGCAAATCACCGGGAGTTATAAAAACCGCCAAAACCGCAACTCAATCGCAGGATGGAACCCATGAATCAAAACCAGCGTGACTACAGCGAAAAGCGCGATTACATCCGCATGCGGGTGGATGCCGAGGTCACGCTGATCCACCAAGGACAGGTGATTGAAGCGGTCTGTATCGACCTTTCCAGCAGCGGCATGCAGGTTCAGGCACCCCGCTCATTCCAGGTCGGCGATCACTTGAGCGTGCGTATCGACTCCGAACATGCAGCCTTGAAAGGGCTGGAAGCAGAGACCGAAGTGGTCTGGGTCAATGGGCTGGACGGAGGCGGTCAGAAACTTGGTCTTACAATCCTTAAGATGAAGTAAAAATCCCCCCATGAAAAAGGCGGCCCAATGGCCGCCTTTTTTAGTTGCTGCAGGACAGCTGTTCGATCAGAAATCGTCTTCGACCTTACCGTCCTTGACCTTGAATTCACGATTCTGCAGGTAGGCATTACGAATGAAGGTGTACTTGTCGCCCCGTATCAGCTTGTCCGCAGACAACAGGCTGGCACGGGTATCGATGATGTCTACGCCAATAGTGGTGTTACGCGCAGGAATATCATTCATGTAGCGATAGGGTTCGGTGTAGCTGTCGACATACTTGGCCGGCGCGTCACGCAAGGTGCTTGGGCCCAGAAACGGCAGCATCACGTAAGGGCCGCTACCCAAGCCCCAGTAACCGAGGGTCTGGCCAAAATCTTCATCGTTGCGCTGCAGGCCCATCTTGGTGCCGACGTCAAAAAAACCCGCGACCCCCAGGGTGGTGTTCATCAGCAGGCGCGCCGTATCCACACCGGCTGCACGCGGCTTGGCCTGAAGGATGTCGTTGGCCAGGTTGCCGACGTCACCGAGGTTGCGAAACATGTTGTGGATGCCATCTTCAAGAAACTTAGGCGTGACCGCCTGGTAGCCTTGGGCCAATGGCTTCAGGGCATAAGTGTCGAGGGTATCGTTGAAGGTGAAGATGGGACGGTTGATGCTCTCCCACGGATCCTCTTCAGCCGCCTGGACGACCAGGGGAGCCAGCGTCACACCGGCACTCATACATAGCGGAACTAGATAACGGCTCCAGCGCATAGCAGGAAACTCCTTGGGTTGTTCTCTCTTGGGGCTATGCCCTGAGGTTAGGCTCGGGAGTATAAAACGGATACGCCGGTTTAGGCAGCATCACTGCAATCAGGCTGAACGCGCCGGACCGCCAGTGCAGCTCACCTTCACCCGACTGTCACCTGCATGTCACCTTTTCCCGCTAGCCTCGCCGGGTATTTCAAGGACGTTGATATGCCCCAAGCCGACGCCTCACCCCAGATTGCCATGCCCTTGACCGCCGTACTCTTCGGTCTCAGCGGCTGCCTGGTGGATTTTGGTGCACGTACGCGCCTGCACGGTTCCACCAGGCCCGGCCCGGAACAGGCCCAAGCCACACCGGGCGCCCTGGCAACCCTGCAGCACCTGCAACAGCAAGGCATTCCCTGCGCATGGCTGGAGCAACTACCGCCTGCCAGCGCCCACCATCTAGCCGCAACGCTGCCAGAATGGATCAAGCCCAGCCCTGTCGTCCCCGCTCAATGGCCCGCACCCGATGCCTGCTGGCAGGCGCTGATGTCGCTCAAGGTGTCGCGCCTTGATGGCTGCGTGCTGGTCAGCGGCGAACCCCAGCTTCTGCAGTCGGGGCTCAACGCCGGCCTCTGGACCATAGGCCTGGCCTCCTGCGGCTCGCTGTGCGGCATGACACCCAGCGAATGGCAGGCGCTGAGCCAACAGGAGCGCGAGCTCAAACGGGGCAAGGCCACCGTGCAACTGTTCGGCCTGGGCGTGCACTCGGTGATTGACCACCTGGGGGAATTGCAGACCTGCCTGGCGGACATCGAACAACGTCGACTCAAGGGTGAAAAGCCCTGACATAAGCCTGTTGATCAGGATCATGCACAGTGCCTGGTAGTGGATTACTCTAAGCCGTGGGCATGGATCTTTGCTGTAATCGCGCGGTCCATCCCTGTGCCTATCATTGAAGGGAGAACGCCATGCCTGCCCGCGAACTGCAAGAACAACTCGACACCCTGCGCGAGCAATTGGAGCAGAACCCACCGCTTTCGGAAGCCGAGCGCGCCAACCTGCATGACCTGATGCAGCAGATCGAGCTGCAACTCAAGCTGGAAACCAACACCCATGACGCCAGCCTCGCTGACGGCGTCAATCTGGCGGTGGAACGCTTCGAACTGGAACACCCGGCCATCGCCGGAACCCTGCGCAACATCGTTCAGACCCTGGGCAATATCGGCATCTGAGCAGCGCCCGATAACACCCTCCCCTTGAAACCAAAGCCCCGCACTGTGTGCGGGGCTTCTGTTTACTGACGAACCAGTCGCTGATTGGCGAAATCCGCCGTTTCAGTGCTGCGGTACGGGTTGATATCCAGCCCGCCACGACGCACGTAACGCGCGTAGACAGTAAGCTTTTCCGGCTTGAGCAGACGTTGCAGGTCCAGGAAAATCCGCTCCACGCACTGCTCATGGAAATCCGAGTGCTGACGGAAGCTCACCAGATAGGCCAGCAGGCTGGCGTGATCCAGCGCCGCCCCTCGGTACTCCACCACGACGCTGCCCCAGTCCGGCTGGCTGGTCACCGGGCAGTTGGACTTGAGCAGATGGCTGTGCACGCTCTCCTCCACCACTCGCGAGGCATCACAACGCAGCAGCTCCGGGCGCGGATGCGCATAGCTGTCGACGCTGATATCCAAGTCGTCGATGCACACCCCTGGCAGAGCCACCACACCTTCCGCCTCGACCTCGCCCAGGCTGCGGATACGCACAGCCACCGGCTTGCCTGCTGCGGCGGAAAGGTCCTCGCGCAAGGTCGCTTCAAGCGCCGCCCGATCGACGAACGGCGTCTGGTTCAGCGAATTGAGGTAGAGCTTGAAGGACTTGGACTCGATGATATTCGGCGAATCCGCAGGAATACTGAACTCACCAATGGCCACCACCGGTTTGCCCGACGGCAGCAGCCAGGACAACTCGAAGCAATTCCAAAAATCCACACCTTTATAAGGCAGGGTATCGGCGCTCAAGCCCAGCTCGGCCCATTTCGCCGCCCGAGGAATCGGGAACAGCAGGGACGGGGTGTATGTGGAGATGTATTCACTGGACTTGCCCAGCGGCGAATGTTCGGCTGCGGGATGCATGGCGGAAACCTGACTGAAGAATCAGCGGATTCTACCAGCCTTTGCTCCCGCCTTTGAGCCCCGAACCTCAGGGAGTGACCGTCAGCTTGCCCACCATCCCGGCTTGATAGTGCCCGGGAATGTTGCAGGCGAACTCCAGGCTGCCGCTCTTGGTGAAGGTCCAGGTCAGCTCGGCCTGCTTGCCCGGCTCCACCAGCACGCTGTTGGGATCGTCATGCTGCATGCCATGCTCCATGCCCGCCATCGAGCCGTGCCCCATGGCAGCGTGATCCATCGACTTCATCGCGGTGGGCGTGAGCATCCCGCCTTGCTGCATCTTGAGCATTTCCTGCTGGTGCTCGGCATGCATTGCCGCATCGCCCAAGTTGAACTCGTGCAGCAACTGGCCCTTGTTGATCAACACGAAACGCACGGTTTCGCCCGCCTTGACCGCCAGAGCCTTGGGGCTGAACGACATGTCGCCCATCACCACCTCGACAGTACGGGTGGCCGTGGCTGCCGGGGCCGGCCGACCAAAATCATAGGACCCCGCCGGCGAGGCCCAAAGCGGCGCACTCAATAACATCAAACAGCCGCCAAGCATCGAGCGGCTGCGCAACAGCAGATTTTGCACATTCATTATCAGGCTCCAAAAACCGTTTTGAGCATATGCCACACTCTAGCGAGCTACCGCTGCCAGCCAGCTGACAGCCAGATTACAACTTTGTCAGCTTGACCTGCCCTGCCTCCCTGCACGGTATAAAGCCCGGGTTCCATAAGCCATGAGTCGCACCATGAAACTGCTGATCGTCGAAGACCAACCGAAAACCGGCCACTACCTGCGCCAGGGCCTCAGCGAAGCCGGCTTCAATGCCGAACTGGTGGCTGATGGCAATACTGGCCAACACCTCGCGCTGACCGGGGACTACGCCCTGCTGATTCTCGACGTGATGCTCCCGGGGCGCGACGGCTGGCAGATTCTCCAGGCGGTACGCGGTGCCGGCCTGGAAATCCCGGTGCTGTTCCTGACCGCCCGAGATGCCGTGGAAGACCGGGTGCATGGTCTGGAGCTGGGGGCCGACGACTACCTGGTCAAGCCCTTCGCCTTCTCCGAACTGCTGGCGCGGGTGCGCAGCCTGCTGCGCCGCGGCAGCAGCGTCGCCCAGGAAACCAGCCTGCAACTGGCTGACCTGCGCCTGGACCTGATCCGCCGTCGGGTGGAGCGCAGCGGCCAGCGCATCGATCTCACCGCCAAGGAGTTCGCCCTGCTGGAAATGCTCCTGCGGCGCCAGGGCGAAGTCCTGCCCAAATCGCTGATCGCCTCCCAGGTCTGGGACATGAATTTCGACAGCGACACCAACGTCATCGAAGTGGCGATCCGCCGCCTGCGCCTGAAGATCGATGACGAGTACCCGAACAAGCTGATCCATACCGTGCGCGGCATGGGCTATGTGCTCGAAGAGCGCCAGGCCTGATGCGCCGCCTGTCCCTGAGCCGGCGCCTGGCGCTGCTGTTCGCCGCATGCACCGCGGTCGTCTCACTGCTGGCAGGCGTGTTGTTCAGCCGTGCCAGCGAAGCCCACTTCATCGAACTGGATCAGCAACTGCTGGACGGCAAGCTGCTGGCCCTGCGCAGCGTCCTGCAGGATGTCAGCGAGGCCGCGGACTTCTCCCGGCACCAGGCCAGGTTGCAGGACGAGCTGAGCCATCAGCCGGACCTGCAGCTACGCGTCAGCGACGCCAACGGCCGGCTGTGGTTCGACAGCGCCCCGAGCCTGCCCGCCTCGCTGCCCGACAGCACCAGCTTGCACAGCCTGAACCAGGCCGGTAGCGCCTACCGGATCTACAGCGCCGCGCTGAATCCCGGCCAGCCCGATTCGGCGCAGTTGACCCTGATCCTCGACATCACCCATCACCAGCACTTTCTGCAACGCATGCAGCATCTGATCTGGCTGACCGTGGGCCTGTCGGCCCTGGCTACCGCCTTGCTCGGCGCCTGGGCCGCCCGCAGCGGCTTGCGCCCGTTGCGGCGCATGAGCGCGGTGGCTGCCGGCGTATCCGCCAACTCCCTGACCCAACGCCTGCCCCAGGAGCAAATGCCCGCCGAACTGGCGGAACTGGCCAGCACCTTCAACGCCATGCTCGCGCGCCTTGAAGAGTCGTTCCAACGCCTCTCGGCGTTTTCCGCCGACATTGCCCATGAACTGCGCACGCCGCTGTCAAACCTGCTAACCCACACCCAGGTCACCCTGACCCGGCCCAGGACGCTTGAAGATTACCGCGAAGCCCTGCACAGCAACCTCGAAGAGCTGCAGTGGATGGCGCAATTGGTCAACGACATGCTCTATCTAGCCAAGGCCGACCACGGCCTGCTGAACCCCAAGCGCGAAGCGCTGGAGCTGGCTCAGGAAATCGACATGCTGCTGGAGTTCTATGCGCCGCTGGCCGAAGACGCCCAGGTCGAACTGACCCGCGAAGGCCACGCCGGCTTTGCCGGCGACCGCAGCATGCTGCGCCGCGCGCTGTCCAATCTGCTGGACAACGCCCTGCGCTTCACCCCGGCCGGAGGTTCGATCAAGGTGCGGATCAACGACAGTGCCCAGCACTTGAGCCTGAACATCGAGAACAGCGGCGAAGGCATTGCCCAGGAGGCGCTGCCACGACTGTTCGATCGCTTCTACCGGGCCGACCCGGCGCGGCGCGAAGGCAGTAGCGAACATGCGGGGCTGGGGCTGGCAATCACTCAGTCGATCATTCGCGCCCATGGCGGGCAGATCCGTTGCGAATCGGCGACGGGCTGGACCCGCTTTGTGATCGAGTTGCCGAAATGAGATTGAGGCTGTGTTCGCCGGCAAGCCGGCTCCTACACTGATCAGGCAGGAGCCGGCGCGGATATCAGGAGTAGCGCAAGGCGTGGGCCGGCTCGACCTTGGATGCGCGCCAGGCCGGATACACGGTGGCCAGGAAGCTCAGGACAAAACCTGCGCCGCAGATCAAGGCAACATCGCCGCCCTGCAACTCGGAAGGCAGGTTGCTGACGAAATACACATCGGAGCTGAAGATCTGCTGACCGCTGATCCGCTCCAGCCAGCCCACCAGTTCGCTGACGTTCAACGCCGCAATCACCCCCAGCACCCCGCCGATCAGGGTGCCGACAATCCCGATCACCGTGCCCTGGACCATGAAGATCGCCATCACCTGCCGCGGCGTGGCGCCGATGGTACGCAGGATCGCGATATCCGCGCCCTTGTCGTTCACCACCATGATCAGGGTGGCGATGATGTTGAACGCCGCCACCGCGACGATCATCAGCAACAGCAGGCCGATCATGGTCTTTTCCATCTTCATGGCGCTGAACAGGCTGCCCTGGGTGTGGGTCCAGTCGTCGGCGCGGAAGTCCGCCCCCAGGCCCTTGGCGATATCCGCCGAAACCTGCGGCGCGGCATACAGATCCTTGACCGCCAGGCGCACGCTCTGCACCTGGTTCGGCTGCCAGTGCTGCATCTCGGCGGCATCGGCCACGTGGATCAGGCCCATGGAACCGTCCAGTTCAGCACCGACCTTGAACACACCGACAACGTTGAGACGCTGCATGCGCGGGGTGATGCCTCCTGGCGCGCTGCTCACCTCGGGCACGATCAGGGTCAGCTTGTCGCCGACATTCAAGCGAAAGCGCCGGGCGGTAATCTCGCCAATGACCACACCGAACTCACCAGGCTTCAGGTCCTGCAGGCTGCCCTGGACAATGTGCTGGGTGACGATGGAGACCTTGCCTTCCTGAGCCGGGTCGATGCCGCTGATCTGGATCGGCTGCATCGCACCCTTGTAGGAGAGCATGCCTTCCATCTCGGTGAAGGGCACCGCGGCAGTGACTTGCGGGTTCTTCAGGGCCGCCGCGGCGACCGGCTGCCAGTCATCGATGGGCTTGACTCCAACAATGGTGGCGTGCGGCACCATGCCGAGGATCCGCGAACTCATCTCCCGCTGGAAACCGTTCATCACCGACAGCACCACGATCATCGCCAGCACGCCCAGGGCGAGGCCGATCATCGAGGTCATGGAAATGAACGAGACAAAGCGATTGCGCCGTTTGGCGCGGGTGTAGCGCGTGCCGATAAAGATCGATAAGGGTCTGAACATGGGCAAGGCACCCTGGAAAAATTAATGACCCGGCGTCGGCGGGCCAGCCGCCAACGCCGCGTGCGGCCGCATCAGATGGCGACCAGGTGACCTTCTTGCAGGTGCAGTACGCGATCCATCTGCCGGGCCAGGTTCATGTCGTGGGTCACCACCAGGAAGGCGGTGCGCATCGACGTGCTGAGCTCCAGCATCAGGTCCTGAATGCCCTGGGCGGTGTGCGAATCAAGGTTGCCGGTGGGCTCGTCAAGCATCACCAACCCCGGCTTGTTCACCAGGGCCCGGGCAATGGCCACCCGCTGGCGCTCGCCGCCGGACAGTTCGGCCGGCTTGTGTTCCAGGCGATGGCCAAGGCCGACCCGCTCCAGCAGCGCGGTGGCACGCTGGCGGGCTTCCGGGATCGGCGTGCGACCGATCAGCAGCGGCATGCAGACGTTCTCCAGCGCGGTGAACTCCGGCAGCAGGTGGTGGAACTGGTAGACGAAGCCCAGGGCGCGATTGCGCAACTGACCGCGAGCCTTCTCGCCCAGCGCCGAGAGCTCCTCGCCGGCCAGCCAGACGCTGCCCTTGGACGGCGTATCCAGGCCGCCCAGCAAGTTGAGCAAGGTGCTCTTGCCGGAGCCGGAGGTACCGACGATGGCCACTCGCTCCCCCGGATGCAGTTCCAGTTGCAGGCCGGACAGGACCACCACCGATTCCGGGCCTTCCTCGTAGGACTTGCCCAGGTCACGGCAGCTCAGGATTGCTTTTTCACTCATGCCCAACTCACTCATAACGTAGCGCCTCCGCAGGCTGGGTGCGCGCCGCACGCCAGGCTGGATACAGGGTGGCGAGGAAACTCAGGACCAATGCCGCGCCGCAGACCATCAACACGTCCTCGGCCATCAGTTGCGACGGCAGGTAGTCGATGAAGTACACGTCGGCATTCAGGAATTTATGGCCGATCAGGCCTTCGAGGGCGGAGATCGCGGCACTGACATTCAACGCCGCCAGCATCCCCAGCACCGCGCCGATCAGGGTGCCAACCACACCAATGACGGTGCCCTGGACCATGAAGATCGCCATGATGGTGCCCGGTGTAGCGCCCAGGGTACGGAGAATGGCGATGTCGCCTTTCTTGTCGTTCACCACCATCACCAGGGTCGAGATGATGTTGAACGCAGCCACCGCGACGATCAGCAGCAACAGCAGGCCGATCATGGCTTTTTCCATGCGGATGGCCTGGTACAGGTTGCCGTGGGTACGGGTCCAGTCACGGGCGTAGAAATGGTTCTCGCCCAACTGCTGGGCAATTTCCCAAGCGGTGCGCGGGGCCTGGAACAGGTCGTCGAACTTCAGCCGCAGGCCCTGGACCTGATCCGGCTTCCAGCGATGCAGGCGGCCCAGGTCTTCCAGATTGGTCAGGCCCAGGTAGCCGTCGATCTCGCCGGCGCCGACATGGAAGATGCCGACCACGGTAAAGCGCTTCATGCGCGGAAACATGCCGGCCGGGGTCACCGTGACTTCCGGCGCGACGAAGGTCAGCTTGTCGCCCAGGCCGACGCCCAGCTTGGCGGCCGCCTTGTCACCGATGACGATGCCGAAGCTGCCGGGCGCCAGCGCGTCCAACTGCCCCTGCTGCATGAAGTGGTCGATGATCGACACCTGCCGTTCCTGCTGCGGATCGATGGCGTTGAGCAACACCTTCTGCACCTGACCATTGTTGGTCAGCAGGCCCTGCATCTGGGTGAACGGCGCCACCGCCAGCACTTTCGGATTCTGCCTGACCTTGTCGGCCAGGCTTTGCCAGTCGCTGATGGGCTCGCCGGATTCGATGGTGGCGTGGGGCACCATGCCCAGCACGCGGGTGCGCATCTCATGATCGAAGCCGTTCATCACCGACAGCACCACGATCATCACGATCACGCCGAGGGCGAGTCCGATCATCGAGGTCAGGGAAATGAATGACACAAAATGATTGCGACGCTTTGCACGGGTATAACGCGTGCCGATAAAAGCAAACAGAGGTCTGAACATGTCGGGGCTTGTGCAGAGGAAAAGAAGACGTCCTTGTGGCGGGGCCTGGTAAGCAGCTTTACACTCAGACCACTGCCTCTACCATGGGTTCGCCATGTCGACATTAGATGAAGAAGATCGCCGCGAATACTACCGTATCGAGGACGCGATCGCACTGGAAATTAGCCCCTTGTCCGCCCACGACGCGGCGAGCAAGGAAGTGTTGCAGGATGAGTCTCCGCTGTTCAATCTGCTCAGCGAGCTGCACCTGAGCGAATTCGAATCCCAGCACCTGCTGCGCCAGGTCAGCGAGCGCGATCGCACCCTGGCCAGCTACCTCAAGGCCATGAACAAGCGCATCGACCTGCTCAGCCAAGTGGTGGCGCAGACCGTGTTCGGCAAGTTCGGCGAACCGCAGCGGGTGATCCTTTCCGAAGGTGGCATCGAGTTCAACCACCACTTGAGCTACGCCAAGGGCAGCCATCTGGCCGTGAAGCTGCTGTTGATGCCCCAGGCCCTGGGCCTGCTGCTGCGGGCCAAGGTCATTCACTGCGAGCCACAAAGCTTCGGCACCTTCGAGATCGGCACCGAGTTCGAAGCATTGACCGATGCCCAACGCCAGCTGCTGGCACGCTATATCCTGCAAAAACAGGCCCAGCAACGCCGCCTGGCCCGGGAGCAGAGCGACCCCGCCGCCGGCTGAGCAGTACGCCCGCCCCACCTCTTGTGAAACAACATCCGTGAAGGAGCAATTGTGACCCTGATCTATGGCCATCGCGGCGCTAAAGGCGAAGCACCGGAAAACACCCTGACCAGTTTTCAGGAATGTCTCAAGCACGGCGTGCGCCGTTGCGAGCTCGACCTGCACCTGTCAATGGACGGCGAGTTGATGGTGATTCACGACCCGACCCTCAAGCGCACCACCGACCGGCGCGGCAAGGTGGTGGAGCATTCCGCCGCGGAACTGGTGACCTACGACGCGCGCAAGGGCGGCCCGGGCTGGGTCAGCCCCTGCCCTATTCCGCGCCTGGAAGAGCTGTTCGAGAAGTGCGACTTCGAGCACTGGCAGCTGGAGGTCAAGAGCGCCTCGCGCACTCGCGCCGCCACCACCGTACTGGCGATTCGGGAAATGGCCCAGCGCTTCGGCCTGCTGGACAGGGTCACCGTGACCTCAAGCTCGCGGGAAGTGCTGAAAGCGGCGGTCGAGCTGACCCCGGACCTGTCTCGCGGACTGGTCGCCGAATACGCCTGGCTCGACCCGTTGAAGGTCGCCCAGAGCTACGGCTGCGAGATTCTGGCGCTGAACTGGACCCTGTGCACCCCGGAGCGTCTGCAGCGGGCGCAGCGTCAGGGCTTGCATGTGTCGGTGTGGACGGTCAACGAGCCCGCGCTGATGCGCAGGCTCGCCGACTTCGGCGTAGATAGCCTGATTACAGACTTTCCCGGTTTGGCCAGCGCCACCCTCGAGAATTACTGAAATCGGTCTCCCCGGCCGGCTCAGGCCACCGGCCGGAGCCGCTCAAAAAAGCCGGTTGAGGCCGTCGTATGCCGCTACCCGATAGGCTTCGGCCATGGTCGGGTAGTTGAAGGTGGTGTTGACGAAGTACTTCAGGGTGTTGTGTTCACCCGGCTGGTTCATGATCGCCTGACCGATGTGGACGATTTCCGAAGCCTGGTAGCCGAAGCAGTGCACGCCGAGAACTTCCAGGGTTTCCCGGTGGAACAGAATCTTCAGCATGCCTTGCGGTTCACCGGCGATCTGCGCGCGGGCCATGCCCTTGAAGAACGCCTTGCCCACTTCATACGGCACCTTGGCCTGGGTCAGCTCCTGCTCGTTTTTGCCGATCGAGCTGATCTCCGGAATGGTGTAGATCCCGGTCGGCACGTCGTTGACGAAGCGCCAGCTGCCGTTGTCGACAATGCTGCCGGCAGCGGAGCGACCCTGGTCATGGGCGGCACTGGCCAGGCTTGGCCAGCCGATCACGTCACCGGCGCCGTAGATGTTCGGCACGCAGGTGCGGTAGTTCTCGTCGACCTCGATCTGGCCGCGGCTGTTGACCTTGACCCCGATGTTCTCCATGCCCAGCTTGTCGGTGTTGCCGGTCCGGCCGTTGCACCAGAGCAAGGCGTCGGCCTTGATCTTCTTGCCGGATTTCAAGTGCAGGATCACCCCATTGTCGACGCCCTCGACGCGGTCGTATTCCTCGTTGTGGCGCACGGTGATGTTGTTGTTGCTGAAGTGGTAGCTCAGGGCCTGGGAAATCTCCGAGTCCAGGAAGCTCAGCAACTGGCCACGGTTGTCCACCAGCTCCACCAGCACCCCAAGGCCACTGAAGATCGAGGCGTATTCGCAACCGATGACCCCGGCGCCGTAGACGATGAGTTTGCGCGGGGTGTGGCCGAGGCTGAGGATGGTGTCGCTATCGTAGATACGCGGGTGGCTGAAATCGATGTCCGCCGGGCGATAAGGGCGTGAGCCGGTGGCGATGATGATGTGCTTGGCGACCAGCTTTTCCACCACGCCATTGGCGCAGACCACTTCCACGGTCTGCTCGTCGGCGAAGCTGCCCGTGCCGAAGAATACGTCGACCCGGTTGCGGGCGTAGTAGCCAGTGCGCGAAGCCACTTGCTTGGAGATGACCTTCTCGGCGCTCTTGAGCACGTCCGGGAAGGAGAACCAGCGCGGTTCGCCAATGGCCCGGAACATCGGGTTGGTGTTGAACTGCATGATCTGCCGGACCGAGTGACGCAGGGCCTTGGACGGAATGGTACCCAGGTGGGTGCAGTTGCCGCCGACCTGGCGACGGCTATCGACCATCGCCACTTTGCGTCCTGCTTTAGCGGCGTTCATCGCCGCACCTTCTCCAGCGGGGCCCGAGCCCAGCACCACTACGTCGTAGTTGTAGACAGCCATGCGTACTCCTCAGAACAGGCCGAGATGCCCTTCTGGCATCTCCGGCTAAATCATGCCGCGGCCAGCGGCATGAAGGATCAATTTGGCTCGGTTACGAACCCGGGCACAGTCTATAGAAGCGTCAACGCCGCGCACATTAACCCTTGGTCGCGTCGTAGGCTACTTTTGCCTGCACTACAGGGCCCGTAAGCGTGCACGGGGTTATTGTTTTTGCCCGGCCAGCAGCGCATCGAAGGCCGGGGTGCTGCGTGTGACGAAACCTTTATCGGCACGCATCACAAAAAATCCGGCGATGGCGTGTTTTTCCGCGTAATCCCAACCCGCTTGCGGGCCGAGTATCAGCAACAGCGTCGACAGGCCATCGGCCATCAGCGTCGAAGGATGAATCACCGTGACCGAGGCCAACTGATGGGTAATCGGCTTGCCGAACCGGGCATCGAAGGTGTGGGAATAGCGCTGGCCGTCCTGCTCGAAGTAATTACGGTAGTCGCCAGAGGTGGATACGCCATAACCGTCCAGGGCAATCACCCGCTGGGCCACCTGCTGGTCGTCACGGGGCTCCTCCAGGGCTATGCGCCAGGGCGTGCCGTCGGGTTTGCGCCCCACCGCCTTGAGCTCGCCGGTGGCCTCGGCCAGAAAGCTGTCGATCCCCATCTGCGCCAGCCGCGCAGCGATGCGATCCACCGCATAACCGGCCGCGATGCTGTTGAAATCCACCTCCACCGGCGCATCCTTGCACAGGTCCTGGCCTTCGATACGCAAATGCCCGTGCCCTACACGCTGCAGAACTTCGGCCAGGGCTGACGCACTGGGAACCTTTTCCTCACGCCCCTGGGGCCCAAATCCCCAAAGATCGAGCAGCGGCTCCACCGTCAGGTCGAAAGCGCCATCACTGTCCCGGGACAACTGCTCGCCCACCTGCACCAGCTGCAAAACCGGCCCAGGCATCGGCTGGCAGCTGTTAGCGGGCAGACCATTGAAACGCTCGATATCCGAGTCACTGCGGTAAGTGGACATCTGCCGGTCGACCTCGGCCAGAATCCCCTCGACCTCGGCCTGAACCTGGGACGCGGCCGGGCCATCGGCGTGCTGCACATACTGCACGGACCAGGTGCTGCCCATGGTTGGCCCGGAGAGGTTTTGCAAACGATCGCCACCACACCCCGCTGTCAGCGCCAGCACGACACACAAGACGCCCCATCGTGATCTTTCGTTATCCGCCAAGGTTTTCCTCCCGATCAGCCGCGCAACAGGGTCGACTGACATTACAAATGGCCATTATGCGACAGACGGAGCCTGACGGCGCGCGCGCCCAGCCCCTAGCCTGTACGCAGAGCCTTGATCTAGAGCCACTTCATCACACCCAAGAGTTTTTGTTGCCGGATGGCCCTCATACACATATCGTTACAAAACTGTTCAGCGTGCAGGCCTGTGCCCCGACTTTGCAGTAAGGGACGCCTAACGACCAGGGATTGCTAATAAGACAGCCAAAGTGAGTGAAAAAAATGTCCACGACCACGGGCAAAGGCAAGGCGATCTTTCGCGTTGTCAGCGGCAACTTTCTCGAGATGTTCGACTTCATGGTCTACGGCTTCTATGCCACGGCAATCGCCAAGACCTTCTTTCCTGCCGACAGTGCCTTCGCCTCGTTGATGCTGTCCCTGGCGACCTTCGGCGCCGGCTTCCTGATGCGCCCCCTGGGGGCGATCTTCCTCGGCGCCTACATTGACCGCCACGGTCGTCGCCAGGGCCTGATCATCACCCTGGCGCTGATGGCCGCAGGCACGGTACTGATTGCCTGCGTGCCAGGCTACGCCACCCTCGGTGTCGCCGCGCCCCTGCTGGTATTGCTGGGACGGCTGCTGCAGGGCTTCTCCGCAGGCGTCGAACTGGGTGGCGTATCGGTGTACCTGGCCGAAATCTCGACCCCGGGCCGCAAGGGCTTTTTCGTCAGCTGGCAGTCGGCCAGTCAACAGGCCGCGGTGGTGTTCGCCGGCTTGCTGGGCGTGGGCCTGAACCACTGGCTGAGCCCCGAGCAAATGGGCGAATGGGGCTGGCGCGTGCCGTTCCTGGTGGGCTGCATGATCGTTCCGGCGATCTTCATCATCCGCCGCTCGCTGGAGGAAACCCCGGAATTCCAGGCCCGCAAGCATCGCCCTACATTGCAGGAAATCGTCCGTTCCATCGGTCAGAACTTTGGCATCGTCATCGCCGGCATGGCCTTGGTGGTGATGACCACCGTGTCCTTCTACCTGATCACCGCCTATACCCCGACTTTCGGCAAGGCCGAGCTGCACCTGTCGGACTTCGACGCGCTGCTGGTGACCGTGTGCATCGGCCTGTCGAACTTCTTCTGGCTGCCGGTGATGGGTTCGCTGTCGGACAAGATCGGCCGCAAGCCGCTGCTGCTGGGCGCAACCATCCTGGCGATCTTCACCGCTTACCCGGCGCTGTCCTGGCTGGTGGCCAACCCCAGCTTCAGTCATCTGCTGATCGTCGAACTGTGGTTGTCCTTCCTCTATGGCTCGTACAACGGCGCCATGGTGGTGGCCCTGACCGAGATCATGCCGGTGGAAGTGCGCACCACGGGCTTCTCCCTGGCCTATAGCCTGGCGACCGCAACCTTCGGCGGCTTCACTCCGGCGGCCTGCACCTACCTGATCCACGTCCTGGGCAACCAGGCGGCACCGGGCATCTGGCTCAGTGGCGCGGCGGTACTGGGGCTGATTGCCACCCTGGTGCTGTTCCGTGGCAACCGCCACGCACTGCGTACCGCACAAGCGGCAACCGCGCGCGGCGCCTGAGACAAAAGCTCCGCTGGCAAGCCAGCTCCTACGGGATTGCGCTGGCTTAGCTTGCTGGCGCAAGCCACAAACAAAAACGCCCCGACAAGTCGGGGCGTTTTCATTTCAGCTGTCGCTTAGCGTGGGAACGCTGGCGGGTTGACCCCGGCCATGTCTTCCATCACGCGCACGACCTGGCAGCTGTAGCCGAACTCGTTGTCGTACCAGACGTACAGAACAACGCGGTTGTCCTGAACGATGGTGGCTTCGGCATCGACCACACCGGCGTGACGCGAACCAACGAAGTCGGTGGACACCACTTCCTGCGAGTTGACGAAGTCGATCTGCTTGTGCAGATCCGAGTGCAGCGCCATGTAGCGCAGGTACTCGTTCATCTCTTCACGGGTGGCGGCTTTCTCGAGGTTCAGGTTGAGAATGGCCATCGACACGTTTGGTGTTGGAACGCGGATCGCGTTACCGGTCAGCTTGCCGGCCAGCTCAGGCAGGGCCTTGGCAGCAGCAGTGGCGGCACCGGTTTCGGTGATCACCATGTTCAGCGCGGCGCTACGGCCACGACGATCACCCTTGTGGAAGTTGTCGATCAGGTTCTGGTCGTTGGTGTACGAGTGAACGGTTTCGACGTGACCGTTGATGATGCCGAACTTGTCATTCACAGCCTTGAGCACCGGCACGATGGCGTTGGTGGTGCAGGAAGCAGCGGAGACGATCTTGTCTTCAGCGGTGATTTCGTTGTGGTTGATACCGTGAACGATGTTCTTCAGCTTGCCTTTGCCAGGAGCGGTCAGAACCACGCGGTCGATACCCGGGCAGGCCAGGTGCTGGCCCAGGCCGTCGGCGTCACGCCATACACCGGTGTTGTCCACCAGCAGCGCGTTCTTGATCCCGTACTGGGTGTAGTCCACCTCGGTCGGGTTCTTCGCGTAGATGACCTGGATCAGGTTGCCGTTGGCGGTGATGGTGTTGTTTTCTTCATCGATGGTGATGGTGCCGTTGAACGAACCGTGCACCGAATCGCGACGCAGCAGGCTGGCGCGCTTGGTCAGGTCGTTTTCGGCGCCTTTGCGCACCACGATGGCGCGCAGACGCAGGCCGTCGCCGCCACCGGTTTTCTCGATCAGGATGCGCGCCAGCAGACGGCCGATACGACCGAAGCCGTACAGGACAACGTCGGTGCCTTTGCGGGCCGAAGCGTTTTGCTGGCCAACCACGTCAGCCATTTCTTCACGCACGAACTGCTCGGCGCTGCGGCCATTGCCTTCGTTGCGGAATTTGAACGCCAACTTGCCCAGGTCTACCGAAGCCGCGCCGAGCTTGAGCTCGCTCATGGCCTTGAGCAGTGGGAATGTTTCGTGGACGGAGAGTTCGCTGTCGTCGGAGGAGCGATGGCGAGCAAAGCGATGAGCCTTGAGAATCGCGATGACAGACTGGTTGATCAGGCTGCGGCCATAGATCGAGCTCACCACATTGTTATTGCGGTAGAGCTGACCGATAAGCGGAATCATCGCTTCTGCGAGTGCTTCACGGTCGATCCATTCACCAAGACACTGGTCGGGCTTCTGAGTCACGGGAACCTTCCACATGTAGGGGCAGAAAAAAGGGGCTACATTATGCCGCCCCGCTCTTGCCGTAGCAATGCGCGCCTGTCGTGCGGAACGTAACAAAAAGCCCTTGCAAAAAAACACCACTGCGCTGGAGGCCAGTAAAACCGCGGCTTCCAGCGGCGTCAATTTTTTGGACAGCTTACCTGCCTGTCTGTAACCCTCCGTAACACCGGCCGGATTCGGCACTACATTTGCGTCCAAAAAGCACATTTTGTTGTCATAGCCACTACATTTGCCCTGACCGGCGTAATAGACGCATCAGCCACTGACAGTGGCCACCCGGGGCCGTTACAATTACTGACTTTCGTCGCAACGCTTGGAGCTTGACCGTCCGTGCCCGTCCTGCGTCTACCGCTACTCCCTGCCGCCGCCGGTAAACAGCATTGGGGCAACCTGCCCGGTGCCGCCCTGAGCCTGGCCATCGCCGAAGCCGCCAGCGCTGCCAAGCGCTTTACCCTCCTGCTGACCGCCGACAGCCAAAGCGCCGACCGGCTGGAACAGGAGCTGGGCTTCTTCGCCCCGGACCTGCCGGTGCTGCATTTTCCCGATTGGGAAACCCTGCCCTACGACCTGTTCTCGCCGCACCAGGACATCATTTCCCAGCGCATCGCCAGCCTCTACCGGCTGCCAGAGCTGGAACACGGAGTGCTGGTGGTGCCGATCACCACCGCCCTGCATCGCCTGGCACCAACCCAGTTCCTGCTGGGCAGCAGCCTGGTGCTGGATGTCGGCCAGAAGCTCGATGTGGAGCAGATGCGCACGCGCCTGGAGGCCAGCGGCTACCGCTACGTCGACACGGTCTACGAGCACGGCGAATTCACCGTGCGCGGCGCGCTGATCGACCTGTTCCCCATGGGCAGCAAACTGCCGTACCGCATCGATCTGTTCGACGACGAAATCGAGACCCTGCGTACCTTCGACCCGGAGAATCAGCGCTCCATCGACAAGGTCGACTCGGTGCGCCTGCTGCCGGCCAAGGAATTCCCCCTGCAGAAGGAAGCGGTGACCCGTTTCAAGGCGCGCTTTCGCGAACGCTTCGACGTGGACTTCCGCCGCTGCCCGATCTTCCAGGACCTGAGCAGCGGGATTACCCCTGCCGGTATCGAGTACTACCTGCCGCTGTTCTTCGAAGAGACGTCGACCCTGTTCGACTACCTGCCCCAGGACACCCAGGTGTTCTCCCTGCCGGGCATCGAACAGGCCGCGGAAAACTTCTGGAACGATGTCCGCAACCGTTACGAAGAGCGCCGCGTCGACCCTTCGCGTCCGCTCCTGCCACCGGCCGAACTGTTCCTGCCGGTGGAAGACTGCTTCGCCCGCCTGAAAAACTGGCCACGGGTGGTGGCCAGCCAGCAGGACATCGAAACCGGCGTCGGTCGCGAAC